>DATDRQ010000030.1:0-3673 GCA_035291645.1 Anaerolineales bacterium | reverse complement strand
GATCTCAGACCTGGAAGACGCCAGAAATGCGGTGATCCAGATCGAATCCCAAGGAACTTTTGTCAATCCGGATTCATCCGTTTCCTATAACACGGCTGGATACGGTTCCGGCTTCATCATCGATCCATCCGGGATTGCCGTTACTAATAACCACGTCGTCACCGGGTCTGCGTTATTGAAGGTCTGGATCGGGGGTGACAAGAACAGAACGTACAACGCCAAGATTTTAGGTGTGTCTGAGTGCTCCGATCTGGCAGTAATCGATATCGAAGGGGACGATTTTCCTTATCTCGATTGGCATTCAGGCCCGGTTAACGTCGGGCTCGAAGTCTTCGCCGCCGGGTTCCCACTGGGTGAACCACAGTACACGATGACGAAAGGTATCGTTTCCAAGGAACAGGCGGATGGTGAGACCGGGTGGGCCTCGGTCGATTCGGTGATCGAGCACGATGCCACAATCAATCCTGGCAATTCTGGCGGACCATTGTTAGATGAAAATGGCCAGGTAGTCGGGGTGAACTACAGCGGCCGCGAGACGAACCAATATTACGCCATCGGTCAAGACCTGGCGATGGATGTGATCGATTCACTGAAACAAGGTGAGAGTTTCGAATCGATCGGTGTAAATGGCGAAGCGTTTACGACCGAGGATTTTTCCGGCATCTGGGTCTACTCGGTGGATTCGGGTTCCCCGGCCGATAAAACCGGGATTGCCGGCGGCGATATCATCACCACCATGGAAAACCTGGTCCTGGCGACCGATGGAACCATGGCGGATTACTGTGACATCTTGCGCAGCCATGATTCAACGGATCCCTTGAACGTCGAGGTGATTCGCTATGCTTCTCAGGAGATACTCACCGGACAGCTAAACGGGCGGGAACTCGAAACGACGGTCAATTTCGAGCAGACTGTCGACGAAGAGGTGCAGGTGGAGGATACCGGGGCGTATTCTGGGTACAGCACCGTCACCGATGACTATGGAGCAATCCAAATGGATGTCCCTTCGGAATGGACGGATTTGGATGGAGGTTATTGGGAGGACAGTGGTGATGCCATCGGCTCACAAATCACCGCTTCGGCAGACCTGAACAACTATTACGATACCTGGACAGAGTCGGGCGTGTTCTTCGGCGCTTCCGATGACCTGGCCAAGTTAGGCGGATATGTTAACCTGCTCGACATCCGCAGGGAATCCCTGCTGGATAATTGTAAGCTGGATGACCGCTATGAGTACGAAGACGCTTATTACCGTGGGAAGTACGATTTGTACACAAACTGCGACCAGTCAGGGAATGCATACATCGTTCTGACGGCGGTGCCTAACGACAACTCCCAGTCCTTTCTGATCCTGGTAGAAATGCAGATCACCAAAGACGCCGACTTCGACGCGCTAGAACGCATCCTGTCTACATTCCAGGTGATTGGAACTCTCCCCTAGTATCTGAACGCAGCTGACCTTAGTTAACGCCACCTCCAGGAATTCGAATTCCTGGAGGTTTTTTTTCTAATATTTTCGAACCGCCTACCTCTCGACGAGGAACCGGATGGTATCTTCGCTGCTGTTGCCTGCCCGATCGATAGCCTTTACGATAAAGCGGTGCTCCCCGGGACGCGTTGCCCATGGAACTGCGAAGGGAGGCGTGCTCAGCGTGGTGAGCAGCTGACCATCCAGATAGAATTTCACCTGTTCCAATGCGAGGTTATCGCTGGCTTCCGCTTGCAGGGTGACGGTGGTCGTCTGTGGGTAGGGATAAGTTTGACCACTGCTAGGAGACTGGATAGCAATAACTGGCGGCAGATTATCGATGGTGACCTGGATGGTTGCGGTTTTTACTTTCATATCATGATCTACGACAACCAGCTGGAGCGCATACAACCCGTCCAGACCGGCAGTATCCCAGACCGCCACCTGGTTATCCTTCACTGGTTTCTCTTCGTCTTCGCCCAGCAGTAGCCAGGCGGTTGGGTTTAGACCCCGTCCTGTTTGGAGGCGATAGAAATCGAAATCCGGTCCGTTGGCTGTACCCAGGATTGCCACCTTGCCACTCACGCTAGAGAAGTTTGCTGGCGAGGTAATGCTTGCATTTTGATCCTCCTCGGGGAGTGCTTCGAGCACATCGTAATCCTCTGGCGGAGTTTGTAGTCCGGCCTCTTGAGTCCAGGATTGCGCCTCGGGCGGCAGGATGAGAAAGGTTCGTTCCTCAACAAGTTCAGGCGGGGTGAAAACAGTCGCCAACCGGCCAGTCTCCCGGTTGATTTGAAAGACCTGATAGAAAGAATCATTGTTGACCGGTTCACTCCCCGACAGAAAAATCTCAGTCACTACATCCGGGCATACCTTGGTTGGAAGCAAGCCGGAGGGATCGCACACCCTGATTTGGGAAATGCCCGGCGGCTTCGCCCATTCCTCGGCGGGCTTTTCACGGCTGGCGAACTGCAGGATGGCGTGCCACAACCCGGCAGACCAATCCACCAGGAGCGGAACCGGGGTGCTTGCAGGATTGTTTCCAATCCAAACGGCGACAACCAGCTGTGGGGTGTAGCCGACCGTCCAGGTATCGAAGCCGTCCGGTGTCTGGCCGATCTTGGCCCCTGCCCGCCGGCCGACCTCCAATGGATTGGGATGACCCAGGCTCGGCCAGCGGGCCGGTTCATCGCTCAGGATGTCGTTGATTAAGTATGCCAGCTGCATGCTGATTAGCGGCTTGCGAGCTACAGCGCACCATGACAATCCCGTCTGGCAATCCAGCCAGACGTTTCCCCGATTGTCCACTACTTCGAGAATAGTCGCTGGTACCGGCGAGAGGTCCGGGTTTTCCCGATCTGCGCCACCTGGAAGTTGCCCGGCCTGCACGCCCTGGTTTGCGAAAACGCTGTAGGCATAGGCGATCTCAAGTGGGTTTGCTTCACCCGCGTTGAATGGCTGGGTGATCGGTTCACTACTATTCTCGAATGCGGATATCCCCAGCTGACCTGCTGTCCGCCGGACTGCATCGACCCCCATCTGTGAGAGGATCTGACCCGCAGGAACGAGGTAATCATTAGCGAACGCTGTGCGCAGGCGAACAGGCCCATGAAACTGCCTATCAGGATTTTCCAAAGCGGCCATATCTTCTGATATGCTGGCCGGGATGTCCCACACGAGGGAGGCTGGCCCCATCCCTCTTGAGAATGCAGTCAGGTAGATGAACGGGGTAAGCAGGGACCCGGGAGGGTGTCCAGGTAAGCGCGCGGGAATAAGTCCGGATTTCTCCCCACCAACCAACGCCAGGACCTGGCCGGAAGCCGGATCGAGGATTGCAATGTTGGCCTCCAGGTCAGCCTGCGGAGGGATGTCTTCGGATGGAAAGGTGGGTAGAAGGCGGGCAGCCTGGCATGGCTCGCCGGTGCGGGTCTGTACTTCGCTCCCAAACCGGCCTTTCATGCGGTCTATCTGGACGCTGGCAGCACATTCGGCTTGCAACTGGAGGTAGAAATCCAGGGTCGTAATTACCTGCAGCCCACCTCGACGCAGTTGGTCTTCATTTATATAATGGTTTAGATGCTCGACTACAAGGTGATTAAACGCAGGCGCCAGATTGGGCTCTGGCAGGCGGACCTGCTGATAGATGAGTTTCTCTTGTGAAGCCGCGGTAAATTCCGCCTGGTTAATCGCCCCCTGATCGAGCAT
>DATDRQ010000029.1:0-9014 GCA_035291645.1 Anaerolineales bacterium | reverse complement strand
ATAAATGGAGAAAGCCTCCGATCTTGCCTTGTTGGTACAGCTCAGCCGCCCGTTCTTCAAGCCGGCGGATGAGCACCATCTGGTAATACAGTTCGAGATTGTCTCTTTTTTCCATGATGTAAGCATGTCCTCCAAGAAAATTGCAACCCACGCAAAATAACACCGGGGCACGCCCGGCGTTACTAAGTCTTCGGTTGAAAACCTGGTTATTAACTGAACCTGGTTTCTAAATTATACCAAATCACTCAGCTTCCCTTCCCCCAGCCGATCTCTTCAGCCGCGGTGAAGATATCCGTAACCGATATCAGCCCGATTAGCTCGCCCTCTTCATCTTGAACCGGCATGTGGTGAATATTGTGCGCTTGCATGCGCACCGAGCAATCCTTTAGCGTCCAGTCAGGCCTGGCGGTGATCACCGGGGCGGTCATGATCTCCCGCACGCGCACCTCGGCCGGGTTGCGATCGGTGGCGATGATCTTATCGCGTATATCCGTACTGGTGATGATCCCATAGGTCAGGTTATCGTCCGTAATGTTAACCACCACGCTGTGCACATGGCGCCGCCGCATCAGGGTTAAGGCGTAAGACACCGTGCTATCCGGATCGACCACCACTACCGGGCTGCTCATCCAGTCGCGAACTTTGTTGGGCATGTTTTCCTCCTCACGGTAAAATACAAGTAATCATTGGTCATTTATCAGTCGTCAGTCGAAATTATAAACGTGTCCTCTGCATCATCCGTGTCCATTTTCAAGGTGGCGGTGGAGCGGAACAGGCTTCCAGGCCGCCGCGGTAGACAGGAAAGGGGATACCCCAGCCTTGTGTGGGCGAGTCGGATGCGGCACGGTTGGCGTCCCAATCCATCACACCCTGGTAAATTATCTCACCCGTCTGGGCATCGATCACCCAGACTTGCCAATCTAACCCTGTTTCCAACCCGCCTAAAAAGGCTAGGGACGTGCTGTCTGGGCTCCAGGTCAGGGCACTCACCGCGGCCAGCGGGAGCAATTTTCTTTCCGCTTGCGTAGCCAGATCCAGGATATACAAACCACAATTCTCATTTTGTGCATTGCAACCGAACACCGCTAATCGCTGGCTATCTGGCGAAAAAGCAAAATCACTGGGGAGGACCTCGGGTAATGGCTCGATTACCACGGACAGATCATTCAGGCTAAACCAGCGCAACTCATTCGCGCCGTACGGAACGATTTCTTTCCAATCGAAGAACGCGATCATCTGTCCGTTTGGCGAGCGGTCACACACCACGCTGAATGGATTGGCGAACTCAACGCTACCTAGTGAATATCCGTCGGCGAATACTTCCGCCTGCGTTGAGCTTGTCTCTGGATCGGGGAGGCTCGTCCATTGAAAAACCAGGCGGGCGGAGAAGGGATCGAATTCCGAAGGCGGCGGGCGGCTTGGCAGGGGTTCTCGGCCGGGGAGAGGTGCCCAGGCATGCGTTGGGGCAGCTGCCTCTTGGGAAAGCGGCTCGCCACGATGATCCTGGGCAAAGCGCGTGGGAAAGGGTCGGTACTCATCGAAAATTCGATTAGGAATGTCAACATCAAAGGCAATTTCAGTCACGCTGATCTCCTCGATGATCAGGTCGAGATGCTCCCCACCCAATTGCCGTTTGCGTAAGATTACACCGGTCACGGAATCCACCCAATAACGGTCCAGGTACTGCCGTTGGCGGAGAGGATCGCCTGTATCGATTGAATATGATTCCACTTGAGGCCAATCCACGACCAGTGATTCTCGGCCAATGACCTGCTCGCTGCCGACGATAGCAAGATCGTCTACCAGAAACGTCCGTAAACTGCCAGGTTCGAGCAACTGGGCCACGGCCAGTGAGTAATCCACCAAACCACCGCCGCCATAGAAATTATGCTGGCCCGTAGTAAGGTCGAGAGATTTTACTTCCCCACCCTTGCTCAGCGAGACGAAGTCTAAATCCCCGCTCAACGCGCCCGATACCGAAAGACCATAGGAAGGCTGGCTGATCCAAATCTGCTCACGCTTCACGCGTGGCGGTCCAACGTAGCCCGGCGGGCCATAACGAATCACCTGCGCATCCGCCCACAGGGTATGCCAATTTTCCTTGTTTTCCTGGATACGGCGTAATATTTCCTCGGGGCTTGATTGGAGCGTGAGAGGTTCCAACAGCGGAGCAGGCGTCACCGGCGTAGGTGTGATCTGAGAGAGCGGGGGGCCGCCAATGCCGATCATTACCTGCTGACCGGCCTTGAGGGGCACATCTGGGGCCATCCCATTCAACGTTTGCAGGATTTCCAGCGGCAGGCCAATCTTGAAAGCAATGCTTTCCAGGGTATCACCCTTCGCTGCCGTGTAAAACAATGCCCGTTCTGGATAAGGAGTGGGGGTTGCTGTGGGTGCAGGAGTAGAGGTGATGAGGACTAACTGAGTGACCAATTCGATCTTGACAATGGTCGAAGTCGGGGTAGGCTCAGACGTCCAGGGGGTGACTGCATTGCCAAAAAGAATCACCATCAGGATAGCGGCGATCGCCAGAGCTATCTCCTGGATGGTAGTCGCGATTTTCTTGCGGTGGCGCATCTGTGCCACCTGTTTTTCAATATCTTTAGCGATTAGCTCCAAGTTCTCCGCAGAGTTCTCTCTGGATTCATCAGCCCGGCTCAAATCTGAGGGTCGTTGGAACGCAGACCGCTGGCAGGTTTGAGCGGTGATCCCGAGCAACCAGTCCTGCAAGTTTCTATCATACCGGTACTCGTGGGCTTTTATCACCGCATTGGCCAACGCCTCCCTGGCTGCCGGCTCGGCTCGCCCAGGATCGCTTAATATGGATTGGGTCGAGGCAAGGATAGCTGGGTAATAGGCCCAAACCAATGCATGGACTAGTTCGGTATCGCTGGCCTGCCCGCTTTGGAGCATCCATGCTAAATCAGGTGAAGCAAGAGGATTATCGTCGGACACTGCAAGTCTCGCCAGGCAAAAAAAACAGGATTATACTTCTGGGTTGAATATATCATAACTCGTATTTTTTCTATCATATTTCATCTTCTGCTTTCGAGAGACGCCATGCCATCCCAGACCCTCTCCGCATCTGCAGCTCAGCGCTTCTACGACTCGATCGGCAGACGCTACGATTGGTTCGAGTCCTTTGAGAGCCAGGCAAAACAGCGCGCCAAGGGCCATCACCACTGTGTAAAGGGCGAAATGGCGGCGCATGATGACGAAGAAGACCAGCAGCAAACCAGCGCTACCAAGGGTAATCAGAATCGGCCCGGACTCTCCACCGATCCCTACAGCTAAGGATAGCCCTCCTAGGCCGGTGAGCAGTGGTCCGAGGTAGGTCCAGCGGGATCGCAGCGCCACGGCCCGCTCCAGGGCGATCAAGGTCCCCAGGAAGCCAGAAACCATCAGCGGGCCATGGGCGATGGGCAAGGTTGGCTGCAGGGGTGGCCAGCGCCATCCCAGGCGCACCAGCCCGGCCCAGATAGCGGTTAAGAAGAGGAGGCTGGGATAAAGCGATCAGTGGGAAACGGGATCTATTCTGCATTATTTCTGGGGAAATTCTTTTAGTAGCAGCAGGAGCATTACCAGCGGTGTCCTGGCGAAGACGCTGTGGGGGAGCTGCGGCTGCATGCTCACCCAGGTCCCTGGGTGAGCCTCCATCTCGTCTTTGCCAAGGGTCAAGCGCGCTTCCCCCTGCACGAAGAAAAGCAGGGCTGTTTGGGAGGCGGTATGCTCGGACAGTTCCTGCCCCTGGGCAAAGCCGAACAAGACTACCTTAACCTGTTCATCGCTTTAGATCGTGCGGCTGATGATGCTATCGGGTGGGATCTCCGGGATCTCGGAAGAAAGGTTCTCGAAGAAGGTGAAGTTGGAAATCATCTTCTTTCCTTATTCTTTAGCGAACACGACAAAGCCCAAAGTCCTAATAGCCATTTTTACCACATTATCAAGAATAAGCAATTGACTTAAGGCACACACTCCGCGCTTTGAACCCGTCTGTCCCTTGAGCCTTATCACACAGAAAAACGATTGATTTGTGACTTTTTTACTGTATTTGCGATATATTAACGATATAAAGCGGCCCAGAGGCCTGGACACCAGGAACCTGTGAGTCACGATGAGCGAGATCACCTTGGTGAGCGCAGAAACACCTTCCTTGACCGAAGAAGAAACTTCTCTGGTTAAAGCTGCGCAACGCGATCCGGCTATGTTCGCCGCGATTTACCAGCGCTATCTTAATCCCATTTATCACTATCTGCTCGCGCGAGTGCGAGTTCCACAAATCGCTGAAGACCTGACCGCCCAAGTGTTCCTCCAGGCTCTAGAGGAGTTGCCGAAGTACCGTCCGATGCGTCCGTTTTCCGCCTGGCTGTTTACCATCGCTCGCCGCCGGGCTGTCGACCACTTCAGACGCAGCCGTGAATTAATTTCCCTGGAAGACGAGCATGCCTCACCAACATCCTCACCAGATCCACTTTCGCAAGTGCTGCAAAATGAACGCCTGGCTGCTTTATCAAGCCTCTTGGGACGCCTGGATGAAGATGAGAGGGAATTGCTGCGCTTGCGCTTTGCAGCTGGGTTAAGCTTCGCGGCGATCGCCGTTTTACACGGGCAGAAGGAATCGGCTGTAAAGATGACACTATACCGTTTGCTGGCGCGGTTAGAGAGCCAATTGGGAAAAGACAATGACTGATTTGACACAAGAACGAGATTCGAGCGAACTCGAAAGCGATCTGATCGCTCTGTTTACCGCCTCGTCTCCGGATAAGGAATTTTCGGAGGGTCTGGCGAAAAAATTGGCAGCGCGTGCCGAAGCCTTGAGCACATCCAGAATCAAAACAGGATTTTGGGCGCACTGGTTCGGGCAAGGTCGCCGCCCTGCCATGGCCTTCGCGCTGGCAGCCTTGTTCGTCCTACTCGTCACCCTCTTCGCCCTTGGCCCTCGACGCGTCCTGGCGGGAGTCCAGCAACTGGTCAGCACTGTGTCGGAGATTCACTTTGGCGATCTGGTGCCACCTGGCATATTTGATGCTGTCTCTCGTCCAACGATCACGCCAACCTCCATACCCACGCCGACTCCCTTTCCATCGGCAACTCCCGCCCAGCTTGCTCCCAGGCCCGGACAGCCAATAACTATCTCCTACATTGACATGATCGATGCCGCCAACGGCTGGGCAATCGGTGGGAACCAGGACCCGGGCGATCGCGTGCTGCGCACCCACGACGGTGGCTTGACCTGGCAGGACGTCACCCCGCCTTTCCGGTCGGCTGACGAGAAGGCTCCAGGAAAGCTAAAAAACGCTTTCTTCCTGGACACCACTTCTGCCTGGGTCGCCTTTTACTATCTCCCCCAACCGGTTCTGCCTGAGGATTTTCAACTTTATGCCATCATTTGGAGGACGCGCGATGGTGGCCTGACCTGGGAGGCAGGTGAGCCGATTGAACTGCACATTACTTTACTTGGATCCCACGATTCGCCGATCGACCCTTCCCCGCCTCCATTGATGGAATTCCTGGACCCTCAACTTGGCTGGATCTTGATCCGGGACATTGGCAGCGGGATGCATACCTTTTCCGCATCCCTATATACCTCCTCGGATGGCGGCCTCCATTGGGAAAAGGTGTTCGATCCCTTCAGCGACGGCTCTCCCCTCCAGAAAGCGTGGAAGAATGCAATGACCTTCGCAAATGGGCAAACCGGTTGGTCGACGACAGAAGGATATCCGGTGTCTATAGCTTTTTATAACTTCACTTCCGATGGCGGCAAGACCTGGCAACTAAGCTACCTACCACCCCCAGGATTTGATCCCGGCCTGGTGGAATATGCCTGGTGTGTTGACCAACACTCACCTCATTTGTTCTCTCCGACTTTCGGCATGCTAGTGGTTGATTGTAAGCCGGGTGACGAGCGCCTCCAGCCAGCGGATATCCTCTATGTCACCGAAGACGGTGGGCTGAGCTGGTACACCCGTCCATACCCGGGCGGGAGGCTGCTGATGCTTAATCCACGACTGGGCTGGGCACTCTCCCGAGACATTTACCAGACAGCTGACGGCGGTCGCACGTGGGAGATGCTCAAAACGGTGAACTGGGACGGTCAATTCGATTTCATCAACGAAAAAACCGGCTTCGCAGTGGCTCGCTCGGAGGACCGGGTCGCCCTGGTGCGCACCTTCGACGGAGGGCGTTCCTGGGTGCTCCTGCAACCCAAGATTGGCCAACCGATTGCTCTTCCGCCGGGTTCACCCACTCGGGTTCCACTGTCGACCCATACGCCCACTCCGCAATCAATACCCCTTCCACTTCTTCAAGCGGAACACCCGGTAGCGATCACCCACATCGAGATGATCGATGAGAACCAGGGCTGGGCATTCGGTCGATTGAAGGACGCTCGTAACCGGCTCCTCATTACTCGCGATGGCGGCTCGACCTGGAGAGAAGTCACCCCACCGCAACTCAGCGTGTCCGGTGAGTGGACTGGGAGAATCCCTGCGGGTGTTTTCCCGGACGAGCAAACCGCTGTGATCGCCGCCTATTACTACCCGCAGGTTCCCTCTCCCGACGACTTGGCGGTAGTGTTGTGGCAAACGAACGATGGAGGCATGACCTGGCTCCCCAGCCGGCCGATACGTGTCCCGTCGTTCGAGGTCGTCGGCTACCCGCCTCCTTTGATTCAACTGGTCAATCAGAAGACCCTCTGGTTGCTGATCCGCCACCGAGCGAGCGCAGGGGGGACCTATCCGGCCACCCTTTACCGGTATCGGGATATTGAGGTTCTTCAGGAGCCGGAATTCGTCGCTAGAGACGAGTTTCTGCCGGCCTGCGAGAAGACGGGCCTAGCCTTCTACGGCCCCCAGCGGGGTATGGTGACCCTCGGCCAGTGCCCGGCTGGGATATCACCGGTGGTATCGACAAACAGTGGAGGGACCGAATGGGAGGGGGTTTCCCTGCCCGAGCCAGACTTCGAGCCTGGCCTGTTCCAGCGCGCCAGCTGCAACGGCGCGCATTCTCTGCGTCTCTTCTCACCTCGTTCGGCGATCCTTGCTTTGGAGTGCCAACTTCCCGAAAAACCGGATGCGCCGCTTAGCATCCTTTACTTCACCGATGATGAGCGGCAATCCTGGCGCGTCAATCCCTATCCAGGTGGCACGCTGTTGATGCTCAACCCACGAGTGGGCTGGGCGCTCTCCAGGGAGATCCACCGCACTCTGGATGGCGGCCTGACCTGGGAGCATCTCAAGACGGTGAACTGGGATGGACAGTTCGACTTTGTCAGCCGGTCGATCGGATTTGCCGTAGCTCGTTCGGAAGGTCGCCTGGCCCTGGTGCGCACGGATGATGGTGGGCGCACCTGGCGGTTGCTGGAGCCGGTGGTAGTGCCTTAAGAAAGACGCCGCTAAACTATTATTCCTGGCAGTTCTGGATTCCTTGGCTGCTACTCTTGACCGCTCGAATTTCCGACGGAGGAAATGATGAACCACTCACGATTTTCGATCCTTCTTTCCCTGATCCTCGTGGTCAGTGCTTCGCTGCCAAGCCTGGTTGCCGCCAAAAGCGAGAAAGGCGACGGCGAGGTGATCGGCGACTTCTCGCCCGGCGGCATGGTGCTGACCATTACCAGCCAGTCGGAACTCGAAGAGCTGTGGGGCCTGGTAATCGACTACTGCGACGGGAGCCGCGAAGAGATCTTAAAGTATCCCTTCAGGATAAAATTCCGGGCGCCTCTCGGCTCGAAAGGATATTCCTTCTACGCAGATAAACCGATGCGGCAGGTCTTGATCAAAACGCTACCGCTCGTCGAGAATGGCAAGCGCCCGGACGATTTCCGTTACACCGTAGCTCGGCGAAAGTGTGGGAACCCTGACCCAACACCGAAGTTATACTGCCACGATGTCCAGGTCGAACCGATGATTTATCGCTCGTGGGAAGGGATTCCGATCGCATTCAAGAGCACCCGCCACGTCGTGCGGGCAGGCTTGAGATTTCCGGGCGTCGACGGCTTGGCGCTAACCAGGCAACCGGAATTTAATCCAAGGCGGTATTTCCCGAGCATCAAATACGATCCCGCAAATCACACCTGGACGGGCACTTTTAGCTCGATCTGGGTGCCGGTTGGAAAATATGAGAAAGTCGTCCTGGTCGTGCAGGACGACTTCGGCCAGCAGGCGAAATGCCAGGTGGGCAAGATCAGCGTGCAGCCGTGAGGTTGCGCTCATCCCGTATTATCTTCTCGGAGTGGTGCCATCATGAACAGGGATAGATTCTCGATACCTTGGTTACTCGCAGGGTTCTTCGTTCTGGCTGGTTGCCTGGCTATACCCGAAACCGCGCGCCAACCAGGTATAGCACCGACAGGCACATCCACGCCAACCGAGCTTCGCCTGGAACACTCACCAAGCGCGACCGAAACGGAGATTCTCCCCGCCTACCCGGCTGTGCCAACCACGGGCGTACCCACGGCGACGCCGACACCGACTTATGACGCAGCTGCTTACACATTACCGCCGCCGCCCCCGCCAACACCAACCGAATTGCCATCGCAACAGCCACCCTTACCGGGTCCGATCCCCCTCCTGCCCGCCGGCCAGCCGGTGAGGATCAACCGGATTCACATGATCGACTCCAGGACGGGCTGGGGGATCGGGGGAATGGAAGAGGATGCCGGGCACGTTCTTCGTACTGTCGATGGCGGCAGGAGCTGGCAAGACGTCACACCACCGGAGCTGGCTTCTTCTGAGGATCAGAATTTCAAGCAGGCAGCCGGTTACTTTTTAGATGCCGCTATTGCATGGGTCGTGTTCTATTCCCCTTCTCCCATCTATATGCCTCCGTCTCCGCCGGATGGCGTGTGGCACACCCGCGACGGAGGACAGACTTGGCAACTGAGCCGGTTCCCGCAAACAAACAGTGATCTTTTTGGCGGGAGTTCTGTCCATGAACCAGAATTCACCTTCATCGACGCCCAACATGGCTGGCTGCTGCTGGAGACTCATATCGGGATGGGATCCTTTGCCGAT
>DATDRQ010000028.1:0-10277 GCA_035291645.1 Anaerolineales bacterium | reverse complement strand
TCTTCGAGGGTACGGTCTTCGGGTTTCCGGTCAGTGGAGCCCTGCCCTTCACCCTGATCCGCCAGTCTGTTCAGGGTCCACAGCTGGTCACCGGTGGAGAATTCGGACCGGAAGCCGGCCTGATCGTCCTGCCCGCCATGTTGCTGGGGGCAGGTTTGATCTATGCCTACACCATTAACCGTTTGAAAGATTGAAGGCTTCGCCCTGAGGCTCAGCCCGAAGGGTTAGCAAGTTGGAAGGTTAGAAAGAGGCCAGGCCTTTATCACCTGACGCTTGACACCTGACACTAGACACCGGATCCCTGACGCCGATGCCCTTCCTCTTTGCCCTGCTCCCCATCGCCCTGATCGTCGTGTTAATGGTAGGTTTCCGCTGGGGAGCGGCGCAGGCCGGCGGCGTTGGCTACCTGAGCGCCTTGCTGATCGCCCTGCTCGCCTTTGGGGCCGGGCCGCAGCTGCTGGCTTACGCCCACAGCCGCGCCTTCGTGCTCACTATGGACGTTCTGATGATCATATGGGGGGCTTTCTTGCTGTACCGGGTCGTCGACGAGGCCGGCGCCATCCGCACCATCGGCCAGGCGCTGCCCCACCTGACCGCCGATAAGGGCATGCAGGCCCTGCTGATCGGGTGGGTGTTCGCCTCCTTCTTGCAGGGCGTGGGCGGCTTCGGCGTTCCGGTGGCGGTGATCGCTCCGATCCTGGTCGGGTTGGGGTTCACTCCTTTAGCGGCAGTCGTGATCCCCTCCATCGGCCACGGCTGGGCGGTCACCTTCGGTTCGCTAGGATCTTCCTTCCAGGCTTTAATTGCAGCCACCGGGCAACCAGCCGCGCGGCTGGCGCCCCCGTCTGCCCTTTTCCTGAGCCTGGCCGGAGTGGTTACCGGCTTTTTGGTGGTGCACGCCGCCCAGGGCCGGCCGGCAGTCTCCCGCCTGATCTTCCCGATCCTGGTTTTCGGAGCGGTTATGGGAGCTATCCACTTCCTGGTGGCGACTTCCAACCTGTGGAATATCGCCGCCTTCTGCGCCGGAATGGCCGGGCTGCTGGTCGCCCTCCCTCTCGCCAGGCGCTACCGCGGCGAACAGGGTGATAACGGCCTGCTGGACCGGCGCGCCCTGGCGATCGCCTTTTCTGGATACGTGGTATTGATCGCCGTCACCCTGGCCGTCCAGCTGATTCCCCCACTAAACGACTTCCTGGGGCAGGTAGTCTTACAAGTTAAGTTTCCTGAGGTCAGCACATCGCTGGGTTATATTACCCCGGCAGGCGCCAGCCGCAAAATCCCATTATTTCGCCATGCCGGCGCCCTGCTCTTCTTCACCAGCCTGCTGGCCTATCTCATCTATCATTCGGCGAAGCTGTACCGGCCGGGTGCAGTCCGGCGCATTACCGCCGGCACCGTCCAGCGGGTGCTGTCCTCCAGCGTGAGTATTACAGCGATGGTGACGATGGCCGTGATCATGGAGACCAGCGGCATGACCGAGACCCTGGCGCGCGGCCTGGCAGAGGGGATGAGAAACGCTTACCCGCTGGTCGCCCCGTGGATCGGCGCCCTGGGCGCCTTTATCACCGGCAGCACCACCAATTCCAACGTCGTGTTCGGGGCGCTCCAGATGCGCACAGCCGAGCTGCTCGGCTACCGGGTCGCCCTGATCCTGGCCGCGCAGACCGCCGGCGCATCCCTGGCTTCGATCATGGCCCCGGCTAAAGTCGTGGTCGGGGCCAGCACGGCCGGAATGGCGGGGCGCGAGGGAGACGTGCTGCGAAAGCTGATCGGCTACGCCTGCCTGTTGGTGCTCCTGATCAGCCTGCTGGCGCTGCTGGGGACGCTGATTCCTGAATGAAGTATGGTTCTTTTAAAAGGAAAACCATGTTAACCTTCCGCCATTGGCTTCACCAACGCAGATTCCAGGCCCACCTGCTCGCTTTTGCCCTGATGATCCTGCCGCCGCTGCCCCTTTATTTTGCGGCCCAACAGGGTGCCAATCTCTGGATCTGGCTGCTGATCGGCCTGGTGGTGATAGGAAACCTGCTGGCGATCGGCGTCCCCTGATGGAAAAAGCGTTGGATCTTTCCTCACGGTTCGAGAAAATATTCGGGACCCGGCCTGCACTGCTGGCGCGCGGCCCAGGCAGGGTCAATCTGCTCGGCGAGCACGTGGATTACAACGCCGGCCCCGTCCTGCCGGCTGCCATCGACCGCGCCGTATCGATCGCGGTTGCGCCCGGCGAAGCCGGCCTGGTCCAGTTGCACGCCCTGGACCTGGGTGGGCAGGTATCCATCCATCTGGAAAGCCTGGAATGGAAATCCGACCTGCAGGGCCGTTCCCTGCCTCGTTGGGCCTTGTACCCGGCCGGCGTTGCCTGGGCATTGCGCCGGGCAGGTTACCCGGTCGGTGGATTGAAGGCCGCCTTCACCTCGGACGTGCCGATCGGCGCCGGGCTGAGTTCCTCCGCAGCCCTCGAAGTCGCCTTTGCCGTCGCCTGGCAGGCGCTCGCAGGCTGGCAAGGGGATCGCATGCGCCTGGCGCAGCTGTGCCAGCAGGCAGAGAATGAATACGTAGGCGTTAACTGCGGATTGATGGACCAGTTTGCCAGCGCTCACGGGAAGGAAGAGCATGCCCTGTACTTCGATACGCGCAGCCTGGAGTGGCAGGCTCTCCCGTTGCCCCCGGGAACGGTCCTGGTGGTGGCTGATTCCGGGGTGCGCCGTAGCCTGGCGGATTCGGCCTATAACGAACGCCGCGCTGCCTGCGAACAGGCGGTTTCAATTCTGAACCGCTATATGCCTCATGTACAAACCCTGCGGGACGTTTCCCCGGTGGAGTTCGCCGCCTATGCCGAGTTCCTGCCCGGCGAAGTGCGCCGACGGGCCGAACATGTCGTCAAGGAGATCGCCCGGGTAGAGTCGGCCGCGGCCGCATTGCGTACCGGCAAGGAGCGTTCCCTGGGTGCGTTGATGTTCGCCGGGCACGCCAGCCTGCGAGACCTGTACCAGGTCAGCACGCCGGAGCTCGACGCGCTGGTCGAGATCGCCCGCCGCCTGCCCGGATGCCTCGGGGCGCGCCTGACCGGCGCCGGGTTTGGCGGCTGCACCGTCAACCTGGTGGAGGAATCACGAGCCCCGGACTTTATCCGGGGCCTGGCGGAAAGCTACGCGCAACAGATTGGACGTTCGGCTCAGGTCTACCTGTGCCGGGCCAGCCGGGGCGCCAGCGTCGAAAAGATTTAACCGAGGTCTGCTTCCGGTTTTGCTTTCGAGCGCGCCCGTTCGCGCAGGAATTCGACCACACCCGGCAGGACCGAGATGAGGATGATCGCCAGGATCACCAGGGTGAAGTTGTCCTTCACCACCGGCAGGTTGCCGAAGAAATACCCCCCGAACAGGAATATCGCCACCCAGGCTACCCCGCCGACCACATTATAGAGGATGAATTTGCTGTAGGTCATGGCGCCGATCCCCGCCACGAAGGGGGCAAAGGTGCGGATGATGGGGATGAAACGCGCCAGGATGATCGTCTTACCGCCGTATTTCTCGTAAAAAGCGTGGGTGCGGTCCATGTATTCTTTCTTAAGAAAGCGGATATTCCCGCTGAAGGCGCGCGGGCCGATGTAATGCCCGATCCAGTAGTTGACCGTGTCGCCCAGGATGGCGGCGAACGAAAGCAGCACAAACAGCACGATCACGTTCAAAGAACCGAGGGCGGCAAAAGCCCCCGCCGCGAATAGCAGTGAGTCGCCCGGCAGGAACGGGGTGATCACCAGGCCAGTTTCCAGGAAGATGATCAAAAACAACAATAGATAAGTCCAAACGCCGAAGTTCTGGATCACCGTGTTCAGGTGCTCGTCCAGGTGAAGCACGAAGTCGATTAGAAAATTGACCACATCCATCCGGTTCTCCTCACATAATAACCCGCCGATTCGATAAGTTAGACTCTGGAAGCCGGGTGTTCGGCTTCCAAAGTCCAACCTTTCAGGATCGAGTGAGCTGTCTTACTTCTCTTCGATGATGACGTCTAAAATCTTATCCCCCGCTGGGAGATCGGCGCTCTGCTGCGGGTCACGCGGGGTCAGGCTGTTGACCACGTCCATTCCCGAGATCACCCGCCCGAAGATGGTGTAGCCGCCATTCAAGTGTGGAGCCGGCCCCAGCGTGATGAAGAACTGGCTGCCGTTCGATCCCGCCCCGGCGTTTGCCATCCCGACCACGCCAGCCTCGTCGAAACTCAAGTCCGGGGAGACTTCGTTGTCGAAGGCATAGCCCGGTCCCCCCAGGCCTGTCCCGGTTGGATCGCCCGTCTGGGCGACGAAGCCGGGCAGGACACGGTGAAAGGTAACCCCGTCGAACCAGTCATTGCGCGCCAGGAAGATCAGGCTGTTGACCGCCAGGGGGGCGGTCTGTGGGTCCAGTTCGATGACGATATCGCCCTTTTCTGTCGTGAGCGTAGCCGTGTATTGCCTGGCAGGATCGATGGTCATCGGTGGGCACTCGGTGAACTGCCGGTCCTCGAGCTGGATCACCCGCACGATCGACTCCAGACTCCCGTAGTCGCTCGGTCCGCCGTAATACTGCCCGTTGATCAGCAGGAACGGCGTCCCCGGCAGGTTGGCTGCCACCCCGGCCTCCCAGCCCTTCTGGGCGATATCGGCGCTGGCTTCGCTGTTCAGGTCAGCCTCGAACTGTTCGGTTTCCAGGCCCAGCTCTTCCGCCCGATCGGCCAGCCAGGACTCGAATTCGTCGACAGACTGTCCGGACCACTCCGCCTGCCGCTCGAAGAGCAGGTCGTGCATCTCCCAGAATTTTCCCTGGGCGCCGGCAGCCTCGGAGGCCTGCGTCGCCAGGGCAGCCTTATCGTGGATGCTGAGCAGCGGGAAGTGGCGGTAGACGATGCGTACATCTTGCGGGTTGTCCGCTTGTAGTTGCGCCAACACGGGCGCAAGCTGGGCGCAGCCCGGTCACATGAAATCGCTATATTCGATGATGGTCACATCGGCCGTGTCGGGACCGTGGACCCAATCCGTCTCGCCAACCGGGGGAAAGAGAGACTGTTCGGTGGGCCCCGGGGTAGGCACCGTGCTGACCACCGTACAGCTGGCTGCTTTCACCTGGCCGGCCGTGCTGGCGGCGGCAGGTGATCCGGTCGGCTGGTCCGCGGGAGCCTGCGAAGTCGCAAAGGAATCCGCGGTCACGGCTGGCGCCGCTTCAGAGGCGGGCGGCTCGCCGGTTGCCTCCCTCCCCTGACAGGCTGTCAGCAGGAGGGCCAGTGCAAAGAAAAGGAAGAGTATCTTGTTAATCAAGTCTTTGTTGCCTCGTGGTAGATGTCTGGGCGTGATCTCCGATCCACGCAGGCTTGCGCGCCCGCACGGATTCGCAGACCATCGCAATTAAAAAAAGATGGCTCAATTTTACCAACGAAACCGGTCGGTTGGATTAGGCTTGCATAAATACCAGCGGTTACCAGACGCCCGAGCGGGGCAGATCGCCTTTCGCATAATCCTCGATTTTACGCCGCGTTCCGGGTGTGGTATCCGGCGGCAGTCTGTCCAGAGGGAAGAAAGCCATTTCCTCGATCTCGTGATCGCCAACACCGTTCAATGTAAAGTCATCCCCACAAAAAAGCACGACCTGATCCGTCTTGTACTCTTCGAAATCGGTGTAGGCGCCCAGCAGTTGCAGTTTTCCCAGCCGGGCGCCGCATTCCTCCTGGGCTTCGCGGCGGGCGGCCTGTTCCAGTGTTTCCCCACGCTTAACCCCGCCGCCGGGCAGGTACCAGGCCTTGCGGTAGGTGTGGCGCACCAGGAGTACGCTGCCCTCTCGCACCAGCAGTAAGCGTACTCCGACGGTGACCGGATGCAACACAGACCAGTAAATGGTGAGCAGGCGGTAAGCGATCCTGAGCAGGATCTTCATCCGCTCACCGTTCGTTCGAGTTGGTCGAAAGAGTACATCCAGGAGATGCGGTTGAGGAAGGCGGACAATGTCGGGCTGTTCGCCCGCAGGTCCCGCACCGCGGCTCCGACCGGGTCTTCTCCGGCTGCCCCGCCGGGTTCATCAGCATAGGCCCCATGGAAGGCGAAGTAAGCCTGGTTCAACTTGCGGATGCGGTAGCCGTTCTCCCAGAAAACCTCTCGGCGCTGCTCCATGTATTGCTCGGCTGCCTCGATCTTACCTTCCGCCAGCAGCTGGTCGACGGTCACGCGCGTGTCGCGCATCTCATTCCTGAAGTCGAAGCCTGGCGGGATGGGAGCCTCCCCCTGTCCCGGCTCTTCCGGCCGCGGCGGAGGCTCCGGCAGCAGCTCCGGGTAGTAGCGTTCCATCACCGCCCGGCCGATCTCCACCCCTGCGATGGAGGCAGCCGTTTCGTTCATCGTGCGCAGCTCCGCGTTGTTGTAATAGCTCAGCCCAAGCGGGCGCAGGGTTAAGAAGTTGTGAATCCATTCGTGGGCGACTACTTCCGTGAGGAAGTTCAAATCGCTGGTCTCCATCACCATCGTCGGGTACAGCCCCATACCGCCAATATCGACCACCAGGGAAGATACGTCGAGAGCCTGGTCGACCTGCTCTTCCAGCGTATCCCGCTGATCGACCCCCAGGTCTGGCTGAAGCGAGATCTGGTTCTCCTGGCGAATAACCTCACGTGGGGAGATGATCAGGTTGGTTGGCAGCGGGGTACTGTGATAAAGCACAGGCGGCACCGGCTGCCCTCCAATACTTAGACCCAGGTCCGCCACGATCTGGCTGATCTGGCTTTGCAGGATGGCTTCCGCCAGTGGCGCCAGGCGGTTCCGCTCGGCGTGTAGGTCCTGCAGCTGTCTCCGCACCAGCACGGAAGTAGATTCTGGGTTGATCACCTGCGGGTCTGCGTAAATCTCGTTCAGGTGCGCCTCGGCGCCTTGTATCCGCCGGATCAGGTCGATGTAATCCAGGACAGTTTGCTTGCGCGCCTGTTCGGTAAGCTGTTGATCGGCGCGTAAGGCGATCTGGTTCACCTTGACTGAAATTGCGTTCAGAGACCAGGAGATGTAGTCGAACTCCAGCGCCCGGGAGAAGGCCCGCGCCCTCTCGAGCCGGTCTCCCGGAGGCAGGCTGCTGGAGGTGAGCAGAACAAGCCCCAGGAGCAGCAGGGTAAACAGGCGGGTAATCCGGCTAAAAAACATGGGCACGATGATACTTCTTTCCCGAGATTGTGTCAAACCGGGTGGCGAAGCCCGCGCCTCGCTCGTTCTCGTGCTATAATCGCCAAACCATGAATTTCCTGATCACTGGCGCAGCCGGTTTCTTAGGCTCTACCCTGGCAAATCGGCTGGCGCGTGAAGGTCATCAGGTACGCGGCCTGGATGATCTCTCCACAGGCGATCCCCAATCGCTCTCCCCAGATGTTCTTTTCACTCGCGGCGATGTAAACGACCGGCCCAAACTGTGGACCCTGCTGCAGGACGTAGACTGTGTCTACCACCTGGCGGCGCGCGTCCTGGTCGCCGAATCGATCCTCTACCCGCGTGAGTACAACGCCGTCAACGTCGGTGGGACGGTCAGCCTGATGGAAGCCATGCGCGACGTAGGCGTCCGCCGGGTGGTGTTCATTTCTTCCGGCGCAGTCTATGGGGACCAGGGTGGACAGCCGCTGCGCGAAGACGCCTCCCCCGACCCGCGCTCTCCCTATGCAGTCTCGAAACTGTCCGCCGAGTTCTACGTCCGCTCCATCGGCGACCTGTGGAACATCGAAACGGTCAGCCTGCGTGTGTTCAACGCCTACGGGCCTGGACAGAACCTGCCACCCTCCCATCCCCCGGTGATCCCGAACTTCCTGCGCCAGGCGGTTCGTAGCGGAACCCTGGTCGTTCATAGCGACGGCAGCCAGACACGCGATTACGTCTTCGTCGACGACGTGGTCAATGCCATGCTGGCCGCCGCCACCGCCCGCGACGTGAACCGGCAGATGATCAACGTCGGCAGCGGGCAAGAGACCAGCGTGCGCGATCTGGCTAACCTGGTCATCCAGGTCACCAACAGCAACGCCGAAGTGCTCCTCAATCCACGCACCAGCCCGGGCGTCTCCCGCATGTGCGCCGACCTGAGCCTGGCACGGGAAAAGCTGGGCTACCAGCCGCGCGTCTCCCTTGAAAACGGTTTGCGCCTGACCCTGGAGCGCGACACGCGCTTCAAGGGCGAGCAGACGCGTCCCCTTCGCAAGACCATCCCCCCTGAATTTATCGGCTAAGTTACAGCACGCTCACGTCGTGGACGCCGGACTCCTCGCGCCCGGCAGCCGTGATGCGGATAAATTCAGCCTGCGCGACCAACTCTGGCAGCGTTTCAGCCCCGGCGTAGCTCATCCCGGAGCGCAGCCCTCCCAGCAGCTGGTGCAGGATATCGGCGACGCTGCCCCGGTGCGGCACCACCGCCTCAACCCCTTCGGGAACTAAATCCACCCATTCTTCCTCGTCCAGGTCATCCTGCTGGTCGATCTCCTTGCGCGTTACGTTCGCCGACAATGAAGCCATCCCCCGCACGATCTTATAGCGGCGCCCGTTGCGTATCACAGACGCGCCGGGGCTCTGATCGGTGCCTGCCAGCAGGCTCCCCAGCATGACGGTGCTGGCGCCTGCCGCCAGGGCTTTGGTGATATCGCCGGAGTTGCGAATCCCGCCATCCGCGATGATCGGGATGCCTAGCCGCTCGCCCGCCTCGGCGCAGTCGGCGATCGCGGTCAGCTGGGGAACACCGTATCCTGTCACCACCCGGGTGATGCAGATCGATCCGGAACCCACTCCAACCTTAACCGCATCGGCCCCGGCCTCCGCCAAATCGCATACCCCCTGAGCCGTCGCCACGTTCCCTGCCACTACCGGGGTCTTGGGGTACTCCTGCTTGAGCCTCCGCACCACTTCAATCACGTGATCGGCATGCCCGTGGGCTACGTCCACCACTAGAAGGTCTGCCCCCGCTTCCAGGCTGGAGGCGGCGCGCGCCCGGTCTTCGTCCCGCACCCCGATCGCAACGCCGACCCTCAGCCGGCCTTTCGAATCCTTGGTCGCCTGGGGGTGTTCTTGCAGCTTGGTGATGTCCTGGGCTGTGATCAGTCCCACCACGCGGTCCTGATCGTCCACCAACGGCAGTTTCTCGATGCGGTGCTCGTGCAGTTTCAGGCGGGCGGCTTCGAAGCGCTCACCGGCGGGCGCCACCACCATCTGCTGGCGGGGGGTCATCAGTGTTTGGACCAGGGCCGAGCCGTCCTGCGCCAGGAGCACGTCGCGGGCTGTCAGAATGCCGAGCAGCTTGCCCTGCTCATCGGTTACCACCAGGCCACCGATCTGCGTTTCCGCCATCTTTAGCCGGGCTTCCGTCAGGGTGGCTTGCGGGAGGATGGTGATGGGATGCTCGACGATATAGCTTTCCTCGCGCTTGACCCGCCGCACCATTTCAGCCTGGCGCTCGAGCGGCATGAAACGGTGGAGCACGCCGATGCCCCCGGCCTGGGCCATGGCGATCGCCATGGCGGACTCGGTGACGGTGTCCATGTTGGCGGAGAGGATGGGGATCGCCAGGCGTATGCCGGGTACCAGCCAGGTGGATATATCTACTGCCGAACGGCTGCGGATGTGGGAGTGCTTCGGCACCAGGAGCACATCGTCGAAGGTCAGGCCTCTATCAGAACGCAGGTTCATGGCTGCCTCCATTTCCTGGGATCGAATACCAGGTTGTTTCTAATAAGTAAGCGTTATTCAACCTGGAATCTCTTATTTTCCATTCTCTATCTACGCCTCTCATTGTACAATATTCTGTATTGGCACGATAGTCTACCAATCCTTACGCGTGTTCCGGAGGCCGCGCCCAACTTATGCTAGAATCAACTCGCCTGCCGCGGGACTTCTTCGCCCAGCCGACCTTGCAAGTTGCCCGCGCTCTGTTGGGGACTCGCCTGGTTCGTTTGGGGAACGGGCGGCGCATCGCCGGATTGATCGTCGAGGCGGAAGCCTACCGGGGCGAGCAAGACCTGGGCTGCCATGCGCGCGCCGGCTTGACCCCTCGCACCAGGCTGATGTTCGGCGATCCCGGGCATGCTTACGTGTACTTCACCTACGGCAAACACTGGATGCTCAACTTCGTTACAGAAGCCCAGGGCTTCCCGGCGGCGGTGTTGGTGCGGGCGCTGCTGCCCGTCGAGGGCCTCGACCTGATCGCAGCCCGGCGGGATGGGCAGCCTGCAGAGCGCTGGACGGATGGACCGGCGAAGATCTGCCAGGCGCTGGCGATCGACGGCAGGTTGAATGGCCTGGA
>DATDRQ010000027.1:0-13821 GCA_035291645.1 Anaerolineales bacterium | reverse complement strand
AGGTTCGGTTTAAAAGTCCTGCGGGTGGCTTTCTTAGACCAGGGACGGTTGCGACCAAAGGTCGTCTTCTTCCCGCAATGCTCACACTTTGCCATAAACGCTCGTCCTTTCTCGATCGATCATCGCTCCACGGCCCTCCCGGGGGCCGTCTCCTGGAGCGGGCCGAGAAATCTTACCACAGTTCGTATCTCATTTCAAGCTCAGCTGTTTAAGCAATCATAGAGGACCTATGAGCGAAGAAACTACTCCCCTTGGCAGCATCCTGGTCGCCCCACGCGTGGTGGCAACCATCGCCTACCAGGCGGCGCTCGAATCATACGGGGTCGTCGGTCTAGCCCCAAAGAATTTGATCACCGGCCTGACCAACGCAGTTGTTAAGGACCCAAATCTTGGAATTGACGTCCATTACAACGGAAAGGACATCGATATCGACCTGTACATCGTCATCGAGTACGGCACCCGCATCAAAACAGTCGCCAACAGTGTGGCGAACACGGTTCGTTTCCACGTCGAAAAGGCCCTCGGGATGCCGGTCAATAACATTAACGTGCATGTCAGCGGCCTGCGGATCAGCAATTTCGATTAATCCAGATCCGCTGGCTGCGCTATCCCTGCACCCGGAAGTATGTAAATGGACTTAGAGTCAAGCTCTCTCGAGACTGCCCGCCGTCAAGCACACTTTCGGAAATATGCTCTGGATGGCCTGGCTCTCCGGCAGCTAATCGAGGCCGGGCTGACCTGGCTGAAAGTGAACCAGCAGATCGTCAACGACTTGAACGTCTTCCCGGTGCCGGATGGCGATACCGGGATCAACATGGTGCTCACCCTGCAGGCGGCTTTCGACGAAATCAAAGACAGTGAGGAGAAGAATTTCGGGAAAGTGGCGCACTCCATTGCGCACGGCGCCTTGATGGGCGCCCGCGGCAACTCGGGCGTGATCCTCTCCCAGTTGTGGCGCGGTTTCGCCCGAGGGGTCGATAATCTCGAGGTGCTCGATGGGCCCAGCCTGGTGAACGCTTTCGCGGCCGCCCGCGACACCGCCTACAAAGGCGTCGTCCGGCCAGTCGAAGGCACAATCTTGACCGTCGCCAAGGATATCGCCAGCGAAGCCCAGGCCGCGCTCACAGAGATCGATGATCCGATCTTGATCCTGGAGCGTGTCGTCGCGGCTGCCGACCAGTCGGTGCAGAGGACTCCCGATCTGCTCGCCGAATTAAAGAAAGCCGGCGTGGTCGACGCCGGTGGAAAGGGGCTTTTCTTCATATTAGAAGGGATGCTGCGCTTCATTAACGGGCAATCCCTGGAGACTGCCCTCACCTCGGTCCAACCTCTGGCTGCCATGAACCTGGACGACACCCTGGAGACCATCGAGCCAGGCCAGGATTACGAGGTAGTGGTCGACTTCCGCCCAGCTGCCCAGCTGGATCTGGAAATGTTTTACGGGACCTTACAGCAAATGGGCACCTCGATCCAGGTTGGTGAAGGGGAGGGCATCTACCGCATGCACATCCATGTCCCCACCGAGAAGCGCTACCAACCCATCGATTACACCATGTCCCTGGGTACGATCACCAAGGTATCCATCGAGAACCTGATCGACCAGATGGAAGCCATCAGCCGCGCGGCCCGCAGCCGGGCGCTCCGGTTTAACCCGGTGGAACCCGGGCAGATCGCCGTGGTGGCGGTATCGCCTGGAGCGGGGATCGCCCGCGTGTTCGCCAGCCTGGGAGTGGCAGCCATCGTCGCGGGCGGGCAGACTATGAACCCCAGCACCCAGGATATCCTGGCTTCGTTCGAGAATCTGCCAACCGATCACATCATTATCCTCCCGAACAATAAAAATATAATCCTGGCGGCTAAATCGGCGGCCGAGGTCGCTTCCAAAACCGTGGCGGTCGTCCCCAGCCGCACGGTTCCGGAAGGCCTCTCGGCGATGCTGCGCCTGGTACCGGAAGGCGACTTTGAGGCTATCGTGGAAGAGATGAACGCGGCTCTGGAGGAGGTTCAGACCGGCGAGATAACCACCGCGGTGCGCGATGCAGACATCGACGGCGTGCCGGTTAAGGAAGGGCAGATCATCGCCCTCTATAACCGTAAGCTGGTGTGCGCCGCCCAGACCCTGGAGGAAGCCTGCCTGTGCCTGCTGGACAAGGCCAGCGCTGCGGATTACGAGCTGGTGACCCTCTTCTTCGGCGCAGACTTAAACCAACACCAGGCCAGCCACATCGGCGACGCCATTCACTCCGCCTATCCTAACCTGGAGGTCGAGATCCAGGAAGGCGGGCAGCCGCACTACCAATTAATCCTTTCGATCGAATGACGGTCTATGCCCGGGGTAACCATCCTGACGGATAGCACCGCCCAATTCATCACCGAGGACTTCGTCGGATGTAATGCTGTAAGCGTCATCCCACTCCACGTCCAGGTAAGCGGGGCCATCCGCCGGGATAGAGGCAAGATTGATATCCTTGACCTGCCGGTATCCATCCGGAGGGGGGCTGCTCCGGTGATGCGGCCCCCCTCCCCCGAGGAGTTCCACAACCGTTACGTATCCTTAAATCGGGAAGCAGATGAAATCATCACCCTGCTGCACTCCGGCCAGCTTAGCCCGGCTGTAAGAAATGCAGAGCAGGCGGCCCAGGGCATGCGCGGGCGCATGGATTTACCCGTGGTCGACTCGCAGACCACCGGTGTGGGGTTGGGTTTGATAGTACAGACAGCCGCCGCGGCCGCCCTGCAGGGCATCCCCCCTGCCCAGATCTTGGAGCAGATCCGGCTGAAATCCCAAAAAATCTACTCGATTTTCTGCCTGCAGAGCTTATCTTACCTGGCTGCCGGCGGGCATCTCGACCCAATCCAGGCGCTGGTCGGAGAAATGCTCGGCATCACCCCGCTCGTCCTGCTGGAAAATGGCGGTTTGGTGACCATTCAAAAAGCCCGCAGCCCACGCCACCTGGCTGATCTGCTGGTCGAGTTCGTCGCCGAGTTCGAAGACCTCCAACACCTCGCTCTGATCAGGGGCCGGTTAACTTACGAAATCTCCAGCCTGCGGGAGCGGATCCAGGCATATTTCCCGGGAGTCCCGTTCACCGAGCACACCCTCGGCGCCGGATTAGGTGCCATCCTGGGACCGCGCAGCCTGAACCTGGTCGCCATGGAGGATCATTAATCCCCGGCTCGGGAAAACGGACTTCTTATGAAGATATCCATCGTTACCGACAGCACCTGCGATATCCCCTACGAGACCGCGGACGCATGCTCCATCTCTATCGTCCCCAACCTCCTGGTGGTCGATGGAAAGAGTATCGAAGACGGGAAGGATTTTTCCCGCCAGGGATTCTACGAGCGGTTGCCCGGCATGAGAACCTTTCCGACTACCGCTTCCCCCTCTCTGGCGGCCTTCGCAGAAGCGTACGTGCGCTGTTTCGACCAGGGAGCCGATGCGATTATCTCGATCCAGGTCTCACAAAAATTAAGCGCGGTGCACAATACGGCCAGCCTGGCTGCCCAGTCCTTCGACGGGCGGGTGCACGTCTTCGATAGCCAGAACGTCTCGCTCGGTCTGGGTTTCCAGGCGCTGGCTGCCGCCGAGGCGGCTAGTGCGGGGCTTCCCCTGGAGTCCGTGCTGGCGCGCCTGGAGGATATCCGCCGCAGGGTGCATCTGGTCGCCATGCTGGACACCCTGGAGTACGTCCGCCGGAGCGGCCGCGTTTCCTGGGCGCGCGCCAGCCTTGGCGCTTTCCTGAACATCAAGCCCTTCGTCGAAGTCCGTGGTGGGCAGGTCTACAGCCTGGGGGAAACCCGCACCCGCCGCAAGGGCATCGCACGCCTGTTAGAGCTGATCGAGGACCTGGGGGCTCTCGAGCGGCTGGCGATTTTGCACAGCAACGCCGAAGGGGATGCCCGCCAGCTGGCGGAGATCTTCGCCCCCCGCCTGCCGCGCCCACCTTTTGTGGTGAACGTCACCACCGTGATCGGGGCGCATGTCGGGCCCAACGGGCTCGGTTTCGCAGCCGTCGTCGCACCCTGAACTGGCAGAGTGCCGGACCACTGATGCTGGTAAAATACCTGCGATGAACCCATCTCTCCAAAAACTGCAAAAATTCTTTAAATTAGAAGCCGAGCGCGGCTACGACGACCGCGCCGTCGTTGGAGGCCTGGAGCGCATGCTGACCCCCTGGGAAGCGGAAGCGCGCGCCGACGGCCTTTCTGAAGAGATCATTGCCGCCGTGTTGGCCCGGCTCAGAGATTACCACCGTCTGAGCCCTGCCTCGCGCCAGGAATCCCTCCAGGGACTGTGGCGCCGCATCCAGCGCAATACCGAACAGGAACCTCCCCCGGGAGAGCCAGTTCCCACCCCAACTGACCAACCTGCTCTCGAGGTTTCTAGAGAAGGGGAAGCTCCACAGGTCGAGATCGAGCTGGAGGTAGAGGTTCAAAAGGAAGAAAGCCTGCCCGCATCCACTGGTGTAGCTGAGAGAGCGGTTCACGAGGAGTATCACCCTCCCCGCCCGGCAGCGCCAGCCTCAACCGGCTCTCCGGCAGCCCTCAACGCATCGGTGACCGTCTTGCCGGGAGTGGGTCCCCGGCATGGGGAGACCCTCGCTCGCCTGGGTCTGGTAACCCTGGGGGATATGCTTTACAACTTCCCGCGTCGCTACGACGATTACTCCCAGCTCAAGACGATCAACCGGCTTTGGTATGGGGAAGAGGTGACCATCATCGGCACGGTTCAGAGCGTATCGAACCGCCAGGTGCGCAGCGGGCGAATGGCGATCACCGAAGCAGTGGTCGGAGATGGCAGCGGCGCCTTGCGGGTGACCTGGTTCAACCAGCCCTGGATCGGCAAACGCCTGCGCAACGGCATGCAGGTCGTCCTATCCGGTAAAGTCGAACAGTATCTTGGCCGGTTGGTGATGAACAGCCCGGAGGTCGAACAGCTCGAACAGCAAAACTTGCACACCAACCGCATCGTCCCGATCTACTCCCTGACCGCCCACATCACCCAGCGCTGGCTGCGGCGGTTGATGTACCAGGTAGTTACGTATTGGTCCCCACGCGTCCAGGACCCTCTGCCGCGATCCACCCGCCGGGCAGCCGAGGTGATCGATCTCTCCACCGCGCTGGGGCAGATCCACTTTCCGGATTCCTGGGAGGCGTTGAAAGCCGCCCGTTCCCGGCTGGCCTTCGACGAGCTCTTCTTGCTCCAGCTGGGCCTGCTGAGCCAGAAACGCGCCTGGCAGGAGCGTTCGGCGCGCGTCTTCGTTACGCCGGATGCGTGGCTGGAGCAGCAGCTCTCCCGGTTGCCATACGCCCTGACATCGGCCCAACGCCGGGTGATCGAACGAATTCGGGAGGATCTGGCGGGCGGCCACCCGATGAACCGCTTGCTACAGGGCGACGTCGGTTCCGGCAAGACCGTTGTCGCTGCGCTGGCGATCGCCATGGTCGTCCAGCACGGCCCGCAGGCCGCCCTGATGGCGCCTACCAGTATCCTCGCCGAGCAGCACTACCAGAGCCTGTGCGATATCCTGACCGGTGAAGGCCAGTTGCTGGCTGGCGACCAGGTCCGCCTCCTGATCGGGGCTACGCCGGAAGCCGAAAAACAAGCCATCCGGGAAGGGTTGGCTTCCGGGCAAGTCAAGGTCGTCATCGGCACCCACGCTTTAATCGAAGATCCGGTAAACTTCGCCGACCTCGAGCTGGCCATCATCGACGAGCAGCATCGCTTTGGCGTCCAGCAGCGAGCGGCATTGCGGCAAAAAGGCCGCGATCCACATCTGATGGTCATGTCTGCCACCCCCATCCCGCGCTCGCTGGCCTTGACCGTCTACGGAGACCTGGACCTGCTCGTGCTGGATGAGATGCCGCCGGGCAGGCAGCCAGTCAGTACGCACGTGCTCCTGCCGCGCGAACGCGAACGCTCCTATTCGTTGATCCGCAGCCAGATCGAACGAGGGCGCCAGGCCTTCATCATTTACCCTTTGATCGAAGGGGACGAAGACGGTCACTCAGACGATCAAGTGAACGAGAGCAAGGCTGCGGTGGAGGAGCACCAGCGCCTGCAAAGTGAGATCTTCCCCCGCCTGAGCCTGGGGCTGCTTCACGGACGCCTGAGGCCGGAAGAAAAAGATGATGTCATGGCCCGCTTCCGGGATGGAGAACACCAGATCCTGGTGTCCACCTCGGTGGTCGAGGTCGGCGTGGATGTCCCCAACGCAACCGTGATGCTGGTCGAGGGTGCGGACCGCTTCGGTCTGGCCCAGTTGCACCAGTTTCGCGGGCGGGTGGGACGCGGCCAAGATCAGGCCTACTGCCTCTTGATCCCTGGAGAAGAGGACGCGGCCGAGAATGAAAGGCTTTCCGCCATGGTGGAGACCAACGATGGTTTCGTCCTGGCCGAGCGCGATCTGCAGCAGCGCGGTCCGGGCGATTTTCTCGGCACCCGCCAATCCGGCTACGTGCAGCTGCTGCGCCTGGCCAGTCTGACCGATATCCAGCTAATCGAGAAAGCCCAAGGCCTGGCGAAGGAGCTCTTCGAGCAGGATCCCGAGCTGCTCCTGCCCGAGCACCAGCCGCTGGCTGTTTCGCTCCGCCGCGCCTGGGGCGATAGCGGACCGGCGGTCAGCGGGGACGTCAGTTAATCTCTTCTATCGCACCAGGGAATTCTGGCCTGAAGATTGCACCTATCCTTCAATACGAGGAACCATGGTTCGAGCACTCTATCCCGGTACATTTGACCCGATCCATTTTGGGCACATCGATATCGCCCGGCGGGCTGCCCGGCTGTTTGACGAGGTAGTGGTAGCGGTTTACGATAGGCCCCTGAAGACCTTACTCTTCCCGCCTGAGACCCGCATCGAGTTGGTCCGCCAGTCTTTTAACGACCACGGCAAGATCTCTGTCATGGGCTACAGCGAGCTCACGGTGGAGTTCTGCCACCAGATCGGGGCCCAGGTTATCGTCCGGGGGCTGCGCGTCTTCTCGGATTTCGAATATGAGTTCCGTATGGCGCTGGCCAACCACCGCCTGGACGCGACTATCGAAACCGTCGCCCTGATCACCAACGAGGAGCATAGTTTCCTGTCGGGCACTACCGTGCGGGAGATCGCCTCCCTGGGAGGGGACGTCAGCAGCATGGTGCCCCCCCATGTCGCCCGCGCCCTTAAGCAGCGTTTTCGTGAGCTGGGCGATGGCCAGCAGATCGTCCCTTCAACTTCGATGCGCGATTGATCAGGTAGCGGAGGCGCACCTGATTTGAGCAACTTGACGTCTTAATAAAATGCGGGTAACCTTTTAACATCTCGAATTTGGGAAATGGCGTTTCCACGTCCGCGGAGGACTCAATGGACATACTTCATCTAATCGACCGCCTGGAAGAATTATTCAACGATAGCCGGCCTATCCCCTTTACTCACAACGTGATCGTGGACGAGGATCGTATGCTGGATCTGATCGACCAGATGCGCGTCGCCATCCCTGAGGAGGTTAAGAAGGCCCAGCAAGTTCTTGCCCAGCGCGATCGTATCCTGGCTCAGGCCCAGGAGGAGGCCAACCGCACCCTGCAGCTGGCGCGCGAGAAGGGCGAGCAGATGATCGAACGCGATTCCCTCGTCCAGTCAGCCCAGGCGCGCGCCGAACAGGTCGCCATGCATCTGCGGGCGGAAGCCGAGCAGTCCCGCCAGGACGCCGACCAATACGTGATCGAAACCCTGTCTCAGTTAGAAATTGAGTTGGAGCGCTACATCAACCAGGTGCGTAACGGGATCAAGTCATTACAAGAAGAGTCCCCGAAACAACCTGAATAATTCATTCATCTACGCCCTCCATCTGCGGAGGGCGCCTTGTTTTATGGTCATAGAAGGAGTCCAGGATGAAAACGCAGGGTTGGCGCTTGTTTCACCCCTCCACCTGGTCCTTTTTCAAGGAAGGGCGCCGCACGGAAGACTACTCTTTGTTCGACTTTCTGCATGGTTATTTCTATGGGCGCTGGACTTACCTGTATATCGCCCTCGGCACCGGCGAGCATCCCCTGGCACCCAAACTCGCCCGTCTCTACCGCCTCTATTCTTCCATCTTCCCACAACGCAGATCCGGCAACGGGTCAGCTGAGTATAAAACCAAACAAAACATCGCCGATAGTTATCACGGTAAGGTCGTGCCCCTCGAGTCAGCTACGCAGCTGGTCACGGTGCATGAATCCGTCACCATCAAGAATCTGGAGCAGGTCATCCCCTATTCCCGCGCCCGCGACATCATCCTGAAGAATCCCGAACACATCATCGCCCTGGATTGTCCTTGCCGGTCGGCCCGGGCTAATCCCTGCCTGCCGCTAGACGTCTGCCTGATCGTGGGCGAGCCGTTTGCCGCCTTCGTCGCCGGGCACCACCCGCAGCGCTCACGCTGGATCACCTCTGCGGAGGCCGTTGAAATCCTGCGCGCGGAGGACGAGCGCGGCCATGCCCACCACGCCTTCTTCAAGGACGCCATGCTCGGGCGCTTCTATGCCATCTGCAACTGCTGCGCCTGCTGTTGCGGCGCCATCCACGCCCACCACAACGGCACCCCCATGCTGGCCTCTTCGGGATTCATCAGCACTGTGGACGAAGACCTGTGTATCGGCTGTGGGGATTGTAGCGATTTCTGCCAGTTCTTCGCCCTCACCCTCAGCGACGGGCATGCGGCGATCGATAAAGAGCTGTGCATGGGCTGCGGAGTGTGTGTCTCCCACTGCCCGCAGGAGGCTCTTGCGCTCGAACGGGTGGCAGCCAAGGGAGAACCACTCGAGATCGCCAGGCTCCTCCAGGTCTTCGAGGAATCTTTACCCCATTAGGGCGCCCACGGCCTGGTCCCCGATGCCATTCACCCCCGTCACCCAGCTCATCCCCGTCCTCCAGACCGCTATCGGGCCGGTCATCTTGATCTCGGGGGTCGGTCTGTTGCTGCTCACCATGACGAACCGGCTGGGACGGGTGATCGACCGCTCCAGGATCTTGGGCCGTGAACTGCGAACGGTTGAGAAGGAAGATCGTCCCCCTATCCGCGGCCAGCTAGATATCCTGTCCAGGCGGGCGAGTCTGATCAGGTCGGCGATCGCCTTGGCCTCGATCAGCGTCCTGTTGGCCGCCATCCTGGTGATCGTGCTTTTCCTCACCGCGCTGCTCAAACTGGAAGACGCCTGGCTGATCACCGCCTTATTCGTTGGCTGTATGCTCTCGTTGATCGGCTCCTTGATTGCTTTTATCCGGGATATCAACCTTTCCCTGGTCGCCCTGAGGCTCGAGCTGGGCGAAGGCCAGGACCCTGGGTGAACCGGATTAGCGGTGCGCCGTAACACCGGCCTGCTGGCACATCGCCAGCACCGGGCAGGTCGAACAGCGCGGCAGACGGCCGGTGCAGATGTGTTTGCCGAACGGCACCAGCAGCCGGTTGATCTCCACCCAATAGCGTTCTGGTAATTTGTTTTCCAGCGCCTGGCTGGTCTGCTCCGGCGTCCGGGTTCGGACATACCCCCAGCGATTGGTCACCCGGTCGACGTGCACGTCCGCGCTCACCCGCGGCTGGCCGCAGGCGATCCCGAGCACCAGATTGGCGCACTTCAACCCTACACCCGAAAAAGAGGTCAATACCTCTGCCTCGCAGGGCAGCTCCCCGCCGAATTCAACCACGACCCGCTCTGCCATGGCCCGGATCTGAACCGCTTTACGCTCGTGGAAGGAGCTGGCGCGGATCAGCGCGTCGATCTCCGGTGATGAAAGCTTTGCCATCGCCTCCGCCGTACGGGCTCGGGCGAATAATCTTCGCGCCGTCGGCAGGGTGACCTCGTCCAGCGTGCGGATCGAGATAATGCACGCTACCAGCTGCTCGAAAGGGCTGGTAAATCCCTGCTCCGCCAGCTCGAAGAGCGCCGCTTTGGGAAATCCCTGCACCGCCTCGGCGATGCGCGCCATCATCCAATCGATGTCGTGTGGTTTCGTTTGCATGTTGTCTCTGCCTCCATAATCCCCCAATTTTCCCGGTAGGTTAAGTTTACCGTACCAGGGCGCCTGGAAACTACCGAACGTAGCCGCGGGCCTTGTGCCCGCCCAACGATCCACGCGTATCTGCGGGCTTATGCCCGCCAAAACGCCCTTGAAGGGTTGAGCTACATCTCGCCATCATTGGTACAATTGACTCGCACTCTGAATCGAAACCATGGGAGGAAAGTATGACCTATCTCTACGATAAAGCTTCCGGTGCCTTGATCGGGGATATCTCTGAAGATCAGCTCCAGTTCTTGATCGATCAAATGGAGGAGGAATCCCTGGAGGACCGCGACTATTCGATCACGCAGATGGAGCTGGACTACTTCGCAGCCCAGGGCGCTTCTCCCCAGCTGGTCGACCTGCTCCGGCGGGCGCTGGGCGGGCGCGACGAAGTCGTCGTCCTGTGGTCGAGCAATAAGAAGTAAACCCCGCCTGCATCCAGTTTACAGGCCTCGCTCCGGCCGGGTGAAGCGATTCTCGATAATCCGGTCGGCCAGCCCGGGAAAGAAGACATTAAACCAAACCGCCAGGTGCATCGGCCAGGGAAGGATCGACCCGCGCCGCGGGCGGCGTACGATGTTGAACACCCCTTTCGCTACGTCCTCGGCCTCCAGCCTCAAGGAGGCCGGGGTCGTTTTTCCGGTCTTGCGGTTGATCCCGGCATGCTCTGTGAACTCGGTCTTCACCCCGCCCGGGTAAACCACCGAGACGTGGATTCCATACACCCCCACTTCCCGGCGCAGGGCTTCGCTGAAACCACGTACACCGAACTTGCCCGCCGCGTAGACGGAATAGGTCGGCGTTGCCACCAACCCGGCTATAGAAGCCATGTTGACGATATGCCCGCTGCGCCGGGAGATCATGTGCGGCAGCACTTCACGGCTGGTCTGGATGACAGCCACCAGGTTGATTTGCAACTGTCCCTCGACTTCCCGGACAGGGTCCAGGTTTTCCAACCAATCCAGCCGCCCGGCGCCGGCATTGTTGAACAGGATGTCGATCTGTCCGAACCTGTCCACGGTTGCCTTGACCATGTCCTGGATATCTTCCAGCCGGTTCAGGTCTGCCGTTACCGCCATAGCCTGGCCTCCGTGGGCCTCGATCTCCTGCGCCAGGCTTTCCAGGCGGTCGTAGCGGCGGGCCGCTACCGCCACGCGGTACCCCACCTGCCCAAACAGGCGAGCCGTCGCTTCGCCGATCCCAGAAGAAGCGCCGGTTACCAGGATAACAGGGGAATCGGACATGAGAATACTCCTTGCTGGATATTAAAAATCCCCACGGCGCTCGCGCTCCGTGGGGTAATCTTCATCTTCCAGATGGTATTTCTTCGCAGGACACCGGTCAGGCTCCCGCGCCTCCCAGTTCAACCGCCAGGGCGTCGTAGTAAGTGCCCGCGCCGAAGCCGTCGAACAGGACGTGATCGCCGGGTTTTAGCTTGGGTAGCTGCCGTAGGAAAGCGATCATCGGGGAGGCTGCACTCACATTGCCGAACTCGCTCAACAGCCAGGGCATCGGCAGGTAGATGCCTTCCCGCTGGAGAGTCTTCTCCTTGAGCCGGTTGATCTTCAGATTGGCGTGGTGGACGATCGCCACCGCGATCGATTTATCCGGCAAACCCAGCTGGGTCATCTTTAGCTGGTAAGCCTGGTAGACATCCCGCACCACCTCGACCCCTGAGCGGACGAACAGTTTCACCATTCCCATCGGTCCAGCCATCTCCAACGGACTCAGCTCTGCCTCAGGTTCGTGCATCAGCCCGGCTACCCGCAGGTGGTGGTCGTTCACTTCGGTGACTTCGATCATCGACCGTTCGTTTCCCCGCGTGCGGGAATGCGGGTAAAACATCCTCACTTTCAGCACCCCTTCTTCGTCAAAAACCTCATGCGTCTTACCCACCAGGAATTTCATGGTCTTGCCCGGGATCACCCCGATCACTGCGGCGCCATTTCCAAAAAGCTGCAACGCATACTTATCCTGGGTCTGCATGATGAATCGACTCAGACCTTCGATCCCCCCAACCAGGATCTTCTTGCCTCGTAAGCTCTCGGCGATATTCTTAGTGAGATGCACATTCGGTAGTAGATCGGGATTCAGCGCCAGGTTTAGCCCGCCAACCGAACCATCGCAGGCTTTATGAATGCTCACTTTCAGCGCTCCCTCGGGAATCCCTGCCCGAGTGGCAATTTGTTCGGTGTAATTCTCCGTCACCGGCCCGCTGGTCCCGATCAAAACCGCCTCGACCTCGGAAGGCTCCCAGCCGTTGGCAGCTGCCGCCTCACGCAGGAAGCGTGAGCCGACCTCCAATTCGAGTTCGATGTGCTCTGGATTGCTTATCCCGGGCAGCAGTTGCCGGTAAACAAAGCCCAGCTCTGCCAGGTTCATCTTTTCATTTTCAGCCAGCGTAAGCGACAGGCGATCCTCTATAAATTGCTGCAGGTGTTGATTGTCATAGCTGTCGCCCCAGGTGCCGTACGCACCGGCAATCCCCAACTCCGGGTTCGAAACCTGTTCTATCCCAATCGGCACTCCATTCCCGATCGGTATCTGATCCACCTTGACATGCGGTTGTTCGTAAAACGAAGGGATTTCCTGAGCAGCAAGGCCGGACTCATCCATAATCTTTGTTTCCTTTCACACCTCGAAATATCTGATCCTTCACAACACCCAAGATATCGAAACGATACTCACCAAAGTGGGCTTGGGTGAGGAAAGCGAGGGGGAATCTGAATGTTATAATCGGATAAGGTCGAATTATACATGATCCGGCCAGTTTGAAATGTCGATTTATCCGCAGTTCGAAACTTCCAAACTTTTTTGCATCAGGCTCGTCACTTTTTATTAGAGGAGATCCTGTGACGGATGCGTTTAATTTCGGGGGGGAGATCGTCTGGCGTCCCACGCCAGAATACATCGATGATGCTCACCTGACCCATTTCATGCGCCGGCATAGTATTGAGGACTTCACAGAACTTCTGCGCCGTTCCACGGAAGACGTCGCCTGGTTTACCTCGGCCGTCCTGGACTATCTGGATATCCGCTTCTACCAACCCTACACCCAGGTCCTCGATCTGTCTCAGGGGATCGCCTGGCCGCGCTGGGTGGTAGGCGGGAAGATGAACATCGTCCACAACTGCCTGGACAAGTACGTGGGCACGGAGACCGAGCAGCGCCTGGCTCTGATTGCGGAAAGCGAGGACGGCGACATCTGTACCTTCACGTATGGCGAGCTGTCCCGCAGGGTCAACCAGGCGGCTAACGCCTTGCGCACCCTGGGGCTCGGCCCGGGAGACGCGGTCGGTCTATATATGCCGATGACCTGCGAGATAGTCATCGCCATGCTGGCGATCGCCAAGGTCGGCGGGATCATCCTGCCGCTCTTCTCCGGTTATGGCGCTGGGGCGGTGGCTTCACGCCTGGCCGACGCCGATGCCAGGGCTCTCTTCACTGCGGACGGTTTCATTCGCCGCGGCCAGGCTGTCCTTATGAAACCGACCGCCGATGCCGCTGCCCGCCAGGTACCCACCCTGAAGCACATGATCGTCCTGAAACGCACCGGTCTGGAGACTGAGATGGCGCCCGGGCGCGATCACTGGTGGCACACGCTGGTGGATGTTCAGCCGGAGAGCGCCGAGACCGAGCAGACGGACGCCGAGCAGGTCTTGATGGTGATCTACACCTCCGGCACGACCGGGCGTCCGAAAGGCGCTGTCCACACCCACGCCGGGTTTCCGGTTAAAGCCGCCCAGGACATGGCCTTTGGCACCGACCTGCACCCCGGGCAGCTGCTCTACTGGAT
>DATDRQ010000026.1:0-4216 GCA_035291645.1 Anaerolineales bacterium | reverse complement strand
CCCCGACCCGGAGCAATTCATCTCCCCGGTCGCCGAGTACGGGCACGACCAGGGGATCACAGTGATCGGCGGATACGTCTACCGCGGCGCCGGGCTGCCGGAATTCCAGGGCGTTTACCTGTACGGGGATTACGGTTCTGGTCTGGTGTGGGGCCTGCTGCGCTCACCGGACGGCAGCTGGCAGAACCAGCAGCTGTTCAGGACCGGTTCCACCATCACCTCCTTCGGAGAAGACGAACAGGGCGAGCTGTTCCTGACCGATTGGGGGGGCAGCCTCTTCCGCCTGACTAGAAGGTAAATCGAGTCGAATGAACAAACCTAAGATTAATCGTTTGATCCTGGCCAGCCTGCTGCTATTGCTCCTGGCTGGTGTTATCTCTGGCTGCGCACCCTCCGTCCAGGAAGTGGCAGCGGAAAATTCAGAGAGCCCGATTGCCGTTGCGCAGCCCACCTCGGCCTCCACCTCCACTCAGAAGAGCCGCGCCACTCTCCCAATCGTGGTCCGTTCGGCCGGGCCCAGTCCGGTCCCTTCCCCCACGCCCGGCGAAACCCCCGCTCCACAGGAAGTCCGCTTCGCCGTGATCGGCGACTACGGCGCTGGCGGGGGGCCGGAGGCGGATGTCGCCGGGCTGGTCGAGAGCTGGGCCCCCGAGTTCGTCCTGACCGTCGGGGATAACAATTACCCTTCCGGATCCGCCGATACGATCGACGACCACATCGGCCAGTTCTACCACCAGTTCATCGATCCGTATTTGGGGGAATATGGGGAGGGCGCCGACACCAACCGCTTCTTCCCGACGCTGGGCAATCACGACTGGGATACCCCCTCCGCCCAGCCTTACCTGGACTACTTCAGCCTGCCTGAGAACGAGCGCTATTACGACTTCGTTTGGGGGCCGGTGCATTTCTTCGCCATCGACAGCGATTCACGCGAGCCGGATGGCGTGTCGAGCAGCTCGCTCCAGGCGCAGTGGCTGCAATCCCGCCTGGGGGTTTCGCAGAGCCCCTGGCAGATCGTTTACTTTCATCACGCGGCTTACTCGTCCGGCCTGCACGGCTCGACCGCCTGGATGCAGTGGCCGTTTGCCGCCTGGGGCGCCGACGCCGTCCTGGCAGGCCATGATCACACCTACGAGCGTATATTCCGGGATGGGATCGTCTACTTCGTCAACGGACTGGGCGGGGGAGCCAAGTATTACTTTGGTACGCCAATCGAGGGCAGCCAGTTTCGCTACAACGAGGACTATGGCGCCATGCTGGTCGAGGCCGGCCCGGAGCGCGTCCTGTTCCAGTTCATCGACCGGGCGGGCCAGGTGATCGATAGTTATGAGGTCACTGCCTCAGGTGCGGGAAACTGACCTAATATAGACCATTCTTGCCTTATTAATTTTTCCTTTAATTCCTTGACACTCCTTGCTTCTCCATGGTAAACTGCTCAGGTTGATCTTCACGAACAGGAGACAGGCTGAATGCACATCGACTGCTCTTACATCCCCCGGCTTCGCAACGCCTCTGGTACCAGCGGCGTGGCAATTGCCTTGTCGGAGTGCGCCTGTTGATCGGTAGATAGCTCTTATTCTTTGGGACTTTCGGCCACGGGTGCGCTCCAGCCCCGTGGTCGTTTTTTTGTTGTTTTACAAACGCCTTCGCCGGCCACAGGGCGCCCTGTGGCCGGTTGTTGTTTTATCAAGGAGAATTTTGAGATGAACCAGGCAATCGTAGTTCAAGATGTATACAAGAAGTTTGGTAAGCCGGGTCGTCCGTTCTGGGCACAGGTCATCCGGCCGAAAGAGCAAACCAACGGGCAAAAACCTGCCGTCGTGGCGGTCGATCATGTGTCCTTTGCGGTGCCGGCAGGGGAGATCTTCGGTGTGCTGGGCCCGAATGGCTCGGGCAAATCCACCCTGATCCGCCTGATCGCTACCCTGCTCCTGCCGGACTCGGGTTCCGTGCAGGTGTTCGGTTTCGACGCCGTGCGCCAGGCTATGCAGGTGCAGCGCCAGATCAACCGGGTCTCGGTCGAGGCCAGCTTCTTCAAGAAGCTCTCCCCGATGGAGAACCTGCTGTACGGGGCGCGCCTGTACGGCATGGATGGCCGCCAGACCCGCCGCCAGGTGGTCGAGATCCTCACCCGCCTGGGCCTGGAAGAACGCGTCATCTACCAGCCGATGGAGGAAATGTCGCGCGGCATGCAGCAGAAGGTCGCCATCGCCCGCGCCCTGCTCTCCCGGCCGCGCCTGCTGCTGCTCGACGAGCCAACTACCGGGCTCGACCCGCGCTCCAAGCGGGAGGTGCAGGCGGTCGTGCGCGAGCTCAACCGGGAGCACGGCACCACCATCCTGCTCACCACCCACGACATGCTGGAGGCCGAGGGCCTGTGCGACCGCATCGCCATCATCGACAGCGGCAAGGTCGTCGCCCTCGACACACCGCAGGCTTTAAAGAGGCTGATCTCTGCCAACGGCCACCTACCGACCCTGGAGGACGTGTTCCTCGAACTGACCGGCAAGCAGCTGATCAAAGAGGAAGAGCGCCAGGCGTGATCCGTTCTAACGTTTGAATGTTTAATCGTTAGAACGTTCAAACGCAATACTCGACACGAGGGTACGCCATGACAACCCTGGTACATGAATTCAAAGCCACCTATGCCTTCATGGAGCGCAACGCCAACCTGGTCAAGCGCTACTGGTCCTGGGAGCTGGTCTGGCTGGTCTACTCGATCGCCAACAGCCTGTCGGTCAGTTACATCGGGCTGGGCATGGAGCAGATCGGCGGCGTAAACGCCGTGGACGGGCGCTACCTGGTGCTCTACTTGGTGGTGGGCACCCTGGTGTGGCGCTACCTTTCCCTGATCTTCTACTGGATCACCGATCTGATCGGGATCGAGCGCTGGGAGGGCACCATCGAGTACACCCTGATGGCCCCCATCCACCGCGTCACCCACATGGCCGGGCAGACCCTGTTCGCCGTGGTTTACAGCCTGATCTTCACCGCCATCATCCTGGCCGTGACGGTGGTGCTGTTCGACATCGACCTGGCGAACGCCAACCTGACCGGCGGGACGGTCATGCTGCTGGCGGGCAGCCTGTCTTTCATCGGTGTGGGCATCATGGGCTCGATCCTGCCGCTGCTCTTCCCGGAGCGAGGCTCCCAGATGACGCACGTCATCATCGCCTTGCTGCTGCTGGTATCGGGCGTGTACTACCCGGTCTCTGTCCTGCCGGAGATCCTCCAGCAGCTGGCCCGCCTCAGCCCGGCGACCTACGTGCTGGACGGCACCCGCCTGGCGTTCCTGGAAGGCGCTTCGACCCGCTCCCTGTGGCCGTTCATCTGGCCAACCCTGGTGATGGGCGTGATCGCCATCCCGCTCGGGCTGTGGGTCTTCGGCCTGGCCGAGCGCTATGCCAAACGCGCCGGCAAGCTGCACCGCAATGGTTAATGAGAAAAACAGAGCGTGGGCTGCCTGGAATTAAAGGCCAGACAGCCCACCCAGGGAAATATCATCCAGGAGATCGAACAATGAGAAACGGATTGCCGCCAGGATATCTCGCCCGGCCTGCTGTAATCGAGCAGCTGGAGTCCATCGTCGAAATCTTTAATGCCGACACGGAACGCTTGCTGGGCGCGCGCCTGCTTACTGTCGAAGATCTGGGCAGCGAGTTGGATGTGCCCGGTTTCCACATCGAGACCGACGCCATTGTTATCATCGGCCCGCAGGGGCAGGTGGTGGCGTACCAGGATGCCTGGGATGCCGAAGAGCCGCACGTCTTGACCGACTGCTGGGGGCGGGTCCACCCCGACCATACCGGCCTTGGGATCGGCGCAACCCTGCTGGACTGGGCCGAGCAGCGCTCCCGCCAGGCGATCGCCACCGCACCGCCGGGAGCGCGCTTCGTGATGCGCTGTAGCACGCTTAGCCTCAACCAGGCTGCCCAGGCCCTGTACTCTCGTTCCGGTCTGCAGCTGGTCCGCCATTCCTTGCGCATGGTCATCGACCTGAAAGAGTCGCCGGCTCCAGCGCATTGGCCGGCCGGGATCAAGGTCCGCACGATGGTCCCCGGTCAGGACGAGCGGGCGGTGTACCAGGCCGTGCGTGATGCCTTCCGGGATCACTGGGGGTATGTCGAGCGGCCCTTCGAGGAGGACTTCCGGGTCTGGGAACGCCTCAACCGCGATCGCGAGGACTTCGACCCGGCCCTGTGGTTTCTGGCGCTGG
>DATDRQ010000025.1:0-20402 GCA_035291645.1 Anaerolineales bacterium | reverse complement strand
TGGCGAATGCAATTACCGCGGCAGTTAGGTAGCCATAGTGCTCCAGGCCGTAGGGGTGGAGGGCATGCAGCATTTCACCCGAAGCGTAATAGAACGAGGTGAAGTAGTCCACCCCGAACAGAGCCAGGGCGGCTAGCAGGCCGATCTGCCCGGCGCCGTGCACCTTGGCATCTTCTTTATTCTCGCGCGGGGCCGCCCGGTAAGCCAAGTAACCGATAATCAACAATAAACCGATTGAAAACAACATTTTTGATCCGATACTCCTAGATTTTCACAGGTATCGCCGGACTGCCAGGTCTGAAAGATGCTTCAAGCAGTCTGAGCTGCGCTAACAGATGGTTGCGCGTGGTCAGACTCAAACCGTTGTCCCCGGCGATTTTCTGCCGTTCAATTCGGGCAGCCCCAGCCACGAAGGCTGGTTCAAATCCAATCCGGCAAGCCGGGACAACGCTAAACTCGTAGAACTTCAGCTCCAGTTCCTGGTCATCGAAATAAGGCAGGCTGATCCGCAGGCCCCGATGCAGAGAAAGAGACCGCCCCCGCTGGTGGAGAGCCCGGATGATCTCCATCGTTTCGTATTGGGCAAGATCCCGGTTTTGCTTGATCCAGCGCCCTAAGAGACGGTACCGCTTTTGCAGGTATTGGCTGTCAACCACCATGTAAGGAGCAAGAGCGATGACGTCTCGAAAGATCCGAATAAAGGGTTGGATGGGAGTGAGGTTGCCCGCCACAATCACGTAGCCCGGCGCTAATTCACCCTCGATCAATAACACCGGATCCAAATCCACTCCATCGGCAGCGCTCGTTACCAGTACGACAGGTGGTAAGATCCCGTGAACGATATGAACGGCAGTAGCAAAGCGGAGAAGCTTCGCCCCTGTAGACACAGCCGGATTCAGATCGTGCTCTAGTCTGGAGATGCGCTTGAGCAGTTGTTCGCGTAGATCTCCGGCAACAAATCGTTGGACAAACCCGCCTACGTGCTGTTCTCTTGCTCGGCTGGGTAGAGGGGTTGCAGCAGCCTCGCCGGCCTTGCAGATGATCCAGGTCGGAAGATTGAAAGAAAACTGGTTTGGTCGCTGGACCAGCGCTTCGGCCAGGATTTGCGCCTGAAAGACCAGGAAGAACCGGATTGGTTCTGGCTGCGCGCCATATAACGCCCACAAGGCATGGTACTCCTGGCGAAACCGGTTGCCTGCCTGACCGCCGACCCAGGTCTCGGTGGCTAGGGATAAGTCCTGATCGATCATTCTTGAATTAATGAAATTCTCTTCCCAACACATAGACCGGTGCCTTCAACACGTCAGTCACCCAGCGGGCTAACGGCCTCTTCCACACACCCCACCGGCGTACCACCTGATCCTCCAGGCATAGGATCCGGTCGCCGGGCATGGATACCCTGCGGACGATCTCAGGCCAGGACGAACCAAACTGGATGTGAGTCCTAACTTGCAAGCGCGGATCTTTCGTCACCGAGGCCAGCTTCGACAATCGGCGGGAAACCTCCAGCTCCTCCCCGGGGGTGTGGACCACACTCAGGTAAAGCACCTCGCACGATCCTTGCAAGGCCAGCTCCCATACCAACCGGCCCAACCTGTATTCATCCACCCTCTCACCCGGGACCAATACGACGAGCCGACAGGCAGGTGGTGGTATTCGATCCTTTGGAATTAGAAAAACAGGCAGATCTGCCATACCAACTCTCCAGATTAGAGAGGCAGTCTACCTAAAATAAGTAAATTTATGAGAAAAAATGTTAGGAAAGGGATAAAAAACGAATAAAAGGGCCTGGCTATCCCCTCGAAGATTGATGATTAATCAACAACGAATCGATAGCCGATCCCCGGTTCGTTCAGCAGGAATTGGGGCTCCTCCGGGTCCTCTTCCAGCTTGCGGCGCAGCTGGCGGATGTATACCCGCAGATATTCGACGCGGTCGACGTCGGCCGGGCTCCAGACGTGCGCCAGGATGGCGCTGTGGGTCAGCACCCTGCCGGCGTTAGCCGCCAGGTATGCCAGCAGTTTGAACTCGGTAGCGGTCAGTTTGACTTCTTCGCCCTCTAGGGTGACGGAATGTTGAGCCAGGTCGATCACCAGGGGACCGGCCTTCACCACGCTGGATTTGCTGCCCTGCGCCTGGACAGAGTGCCTCAGCGCCACCCGCACGCGGGCCAGGAGTTCCTCGATCCCGAAGGGCTTGGTCAGGTAGTCATCGGCCCCATTGTCCAGGGCAATCACCTTATCGCGCTCGGTCTCGCGCACCGAGAGCACCACGATCGGCACCTGGGTCCACTCCCGCAGGCGTTTGCAAACCTCGATGCCATCCATGTCGGGGAGACTCAAGTCCAGGATCACAAGGTCCGGCTGCTGGGCCGCGGCCTGCACCAGACCCTCCTCCCCACGGCTGGCTGCCGTCACCCGAAAGCCTTTGGCTGTCAGGATGGTGCGCAGGGCGCGCAGGATCTGTGGCTCATCATCGATCACAAGGATATGAGTCTGGCTCGTCATTGGGCCTCCAAGAGGGGGGATAGACCGTCCCAAGTCGATGGTAGGGTAAAGTTGAAAGCGAATCCACCTGGCAGGTTCTCGGCCCAGATGCGCCCACCGTGGGCTTCGACGATGCCTTTACAGATGGATAAACCTAACCCAGTACCGGTGATGCGGTCGGAAGCGGTGATGCGGTAAAACTTATCGAAGATGCGCTCCAGGTGTTCCTGCGGAACAGGGGGTCCCTGATTGCTCACCTGAACGGTTACGACCTGACCTTCCCCGGGCCGGGCGCAAATCCTCACCGTTGTGCCGGGTGGGGAGTATTTCAGGCTGTTGCTGATCAGATTGCCGAAAACCTGTTCCATCTGCAGGTAATCCACCGGGACGAGCGGCAGGTCCGCCGGGACATCCACCTCGATGCGGTGCTGCCGGGCTGCCATTTCCATGCGCTTCACCACGCCGCCCACGATCTCGGAGAGCACGTTCCACCTGCGCTGCGGGTGCAGGGCACCGGCCTCGATGCGCGACATGTTGAGCAGGTTGCCGACCAGGCGATTCAACCGGTCTGTCTCCTCTTCGATCATTTCCATCAGCTCCACCCTGGCCTCCGATTCCCAGGAGACCTCCCCGCTGCGCAGGCTAGACACCCCAGCCTTGATCGTCGCCAGGGGGGAGCGTAGCTCGTGGGATACGGATGACAGCAGGGAAGATTTCAGACGGTCGCTCTCCTCCAGCACGCGGGCGCGCGTTTCCGCCTGGGACAGGCGGGCGCGCTCCAGCGCCAGCACGCCCTGGCTGGCGAAGGCCAGCAGCAGGCGCTCGTCTGCCATTCTCAAGGGCGGGTCCTGCCGCCACAGGCGGACCTCACCCAGCATTCCATGCCCCGATTGGAGTGGGATCAGAAGGTCGGGCTTCGAGACGCCTGGTGGGTTTGCTCCGCTCTTCTGCAGAAGGATCGGCTGGCTGCCCGATTGTCCTTCTACGTAGATGTCCACCCGGTCGGCCTGAAAGGCTTCCAGCGCCCGCTCGGCCAGCGCCTGGGCGATGGCCTGCTCATCTTTTACACCTGCCAGTTGCGTGCTCAGCTCGGCCAGGCGAACGGCTTCCCTTTCGCGATCGGTGGCACGCGCCAGGGAGGCGCGCATGCGCCCGACCATCTGGCTGATCACCACCGCCACTCCCAGGAAAACCAACAGCGCCAGCAGGTCCTGGGTCTGGTGGACAAACAAGGTGTAGTAGGGCAGAATAAAGAAGTAATTAAAAGCCAGGAAGGCGGCAAAAGCCGCCAGGATGCCCGGCCCCAGGCCCCACAGAAATGTGCTCAGCCCGACCGGCAGCAGGTAAAGCAAGGCCACGATCGCCGGGCTGATTGAACCGCGCAGGACGAAGAGCACCCCGGTCGCAAGGGAGGTCAGCAGAACGGTCAGCAGGTAGGGAATGGCTGCCGGAATGAGTCGGGAACGCTGGCGCAGCGAGACTCTGAAGGACATAATCTTAAAACTCAAGCCGCTTCTACGGCTCGTGGCGTTAGGGGCTGCCCGCAGAACTGGCAGAACATCGCCTCGGAGGCGTTTCCACGTCCGCAATTGGAACAGGTTTTGGACGGCAGCTGGATAGTCTGGCTGGCGGGGGCCTGGCTGGCTGCCAGAGCTGCCTGGGCCGTACGGCGCCTGGGCAGGCGCGGCCGGCGCACCTTAGAAAACCAATCCAGCGCAGTCGACCGGCCGCGCCAGTAGGCCAGGCGGTAGCTCTCGCGCATCTGGCGCGGGGAAATATGCCGCCCGGTCAGATACCAACCCAAAACAGCCCGGCCAACCACATAGGTGCCCGAGTAAGCCACGGCCGCCTTGGGAATGATGCCGATCACCGGGATCAATCCGATCAGGGAGCGGGCCAGCTGTCGCCACAGGAAGCCACTGCCGATCACGCCTCCGAACTCGCGCACGTAATCCTGCCAGCGGGTGGAAAGCCCGAGAGCGAGGCCCAGTTTATAGGCTAGGAAGGCCTGCGCCTTGGTGATAATGATCATGTCGGTGACGTTCAGGGGGATGTTCAGGATCGGGACGATCTCCGCCAGGCCGGTGCTGAAGGCGTAAGCTGCGTTGGATAGGCTGGTATCGCCGATCAGGTCGTTGGCGACCGGCACCCGGAAAAGAGGGTAGCGCCGCGCCAGCGGCAGCAGGTCGCCCGGCAACATACGCATCACCGCCGGGACGAACTGCTTCAGCAGAAACTGAGCATCATCCGCCCTGCCGACCAATAGATGGTGTGCATTCCAGACAGAATCCAGGCCGCGCTCGGATTTCTTCAGCGCGGCCTCGCCCGCTCCTGATCCCAAAACATTATAGAATACAAGGACCTTCTTGCCGCTGTTCGTCCAGCGGCGGGCATGCTCTCGCTGGCGCTCGAACCCGCTTCCGGCCGCGTCCACCATGAGGACGATCAGGTCGGCTTCCTGAGCCTGGTCAGCTTCCTCCAGGTCCAGGACGGCGACGGGGGTCTCGGCACGCGTCCCTTCCCGGGAGGGGTCCTGGCGCAGCTGCTCGGCCAGGGTATGCCTGCCGCTGCCGGCCTCTCCGACGATGGCGATCTGCAGCTCGCGCAGTGCATCTTCCCGGATCGGCCTTAAGTCCACCTCGCCGATGTTTTTCCAAACATTGGAAATGCTTCTCAATCCTGCCACTCGATACTCCTCAGCCCCAAGAACACCTGGCAGATACTATCGATCCAATATCAGATGTTGATCGATTCTACCGGGAATCCCCTGGAGGGGTCTGTTTCAGACATATTTCATATACTCGTCCGATCATAATCTAACAATCCTCTTTTAGGATAGGGCATGATTAACAGGGCAAGAAATGTCCTGCAAGATTAGCAAACCAGATTTATTTATATAAACAGGAGGTGTATATGCTTACCCGTTGGGATCCATTCCGTGAGATGATGGCCATTCGCCATACGATGGACCGCATGTTCGACAGCGCTTTGGCTGCCCCGGCTTCGAACTGGCAACCGATGAGCTGGGACCTGGCCCTGGACGTCAGCGAGAACCAGGACGAGTTTATTGTAAAGGCTTCCCTGCCCGGCATCAATCCTGAAGACCTGGAGATCACCTTCACCAACAATACCCTGACGATCAAGGGTGAGACCCGGGAGGAAAAAAATGAAGAGGGCGCGCGCTTTCACCTGCGCGAGCGCCGCATCGGGACCTTCTCCCGCAGCATTACCCTGCCGGCAGGTATCGAAGCGGATAAGATCGACGCACGCTACGAAGGCGGCGTGCTGAGGCTGAGCCTGCCGAAAGGCGAGGGTGTCAAGCCCAAGAAGATCGCCGTCCAATCCGGAGATCATCGCAGGGTAATCGAGGCGAAGGCCAGCGAGCCCAGCAAGAATTAATTTCCCCCTCAAGGCGTAGTAGGCCTCGAACCAATCCGCCCAAAGAATCGGCGTTACGGACAGCTGCCACAGACGGCAGCTGTCCGTAACGGCTTTAACCAGCCGGAGTGTGCTTAGAGCATCACCAGGCCCCGGCGGATTCCGATGCGGACCGCTTCCGTACGACTGGAAGCGCCCAGCTTGGCGAAGATCGCCGAGGCGTGGAACTTGACGGTGTGCTCGCTGATGCCGAGGGCCGCGGCGATCTGCTTATTTGCCAACCCCTGGGCCAGGAATTGCAAGACTTCGGCCTCGCGCTCGGTGAGCGCTTCTATCAGCGGCTCGTCCTCACCGGAGAGCTCGACGGGGGCACCGGCAAGCAATGAGCTCAGCAAGCCCGGGCTGCCGACCAGTAAGCCTTCCGCCAGGGCATGCACCGCCGCGGAAAGCTCCTCAGCCGAGGCATCCAGCGACAGGATCCCCCAGGCGTGTACAGGCAGATTTATTAACGCCCGGGCTGCTCCTGGGTCATCCTCCACCAGCAGCAGCACGGAGACCGGCTGCATGGTGCGCACGGCTACGCCGAGTTCCTGCAGAAAGACATCGCTCCCTGCCATAACCAGGATGCGAGCCCCGGGGGGAGCGAGATCCAATTCGGATGGAGAAGCCGCCTCCCCGATGACCTGCAGCCGATCGTCGGCGCTGAGCAGGGCGCGGATGCCCGCCCGCCAGGCCAGGGCGGGGGCGACCACGATCACGCGCACCGCTTCCCGCCCTTCATCGTCCCACTTGTTAATGCGTGGGGTGGCGCCGGCTGCACTTGGTTTCACACGCTAGCCTGCCGCAGTTCCTCGCCGAGCGCTTCAACGACAAAGCTTTCCACGACCTGGCTGGGGATGGCCACACCGAGATCTCCACCCACGATCATGGTGTTAATGCCGATCACCCCGCCAGCGGCATTCATCAACGGGCCGCCTGAGTTCCCCGGAGCCAACCCGACGTCGGTGCGCAGCACCGGCACCGCCCCACGCCGGCCGCGCACCTGTGCTTCACCCAGGCCGCTAAGGATGCCGACTGAAACGGCTGCCAGCTGGCCCCAGGGGTGCCCGATGGCCAGGACGATCTGCCCGACCTGCAGCAGGCGCGAATCGGCGATCGGCGCCGCCGGCAGGTCTAGATCGCCCGCCCCGTTCGGATCGACCTGCAATATGGCCAGGTCGATTTCGGGCTCTTCGGCGATCAGGCGGGTGGGAAGTTCCTGCCCGTCGATCAGGGAGATGCGGGCACGCCCGTGGGCGCGCCCGCTGGCGACGACATGCTGGTTGGTGACCACGATCCCGCCAGTTCGCCAGACCACACCCGCGCCGGCCCCTCGCCTGCCATTATGGACCACCACCAGGCTGCGCCTTGCTCGTTCGAAAACTTCCGCCAGCGCCTCGGCCAGATTGGCTGATAGATCGGCTGGGTTAATCATATTTCCTCGAATCGCTTATCTACCCACAACACGGAATGATTTTGGGGAGGGCTGCTCATGCGCCCCCTCCCCAAACCAATAAACTATACCAGGCGCTTACTTGCGCTCCCCAATTGTAACCGTTACCGTCGCCGGCTGGCCGCCGCGCAGCACCTCGACCGGTGTCGGCCGACCGACCACTTCGCCGGTCAGGCGGGCCAGCAGCTCGTCCGGGTCGTCGATCGGCTGGCCTGCCAGGCCGACCAGGATATCGCCGACGATCAGCCCGCCCGCCTCGGCTGGGCTGCCGGCTTCGACGGCGACCAGCAACAAGCCGGCGGGCTGCTCGCGCCCAAGCGCTTTCTGCTGAGCCGCCGGGATCTCCACCGGCTGGCTGCGCACTCCCAGGAAGCCGCGCCGCACGGAGCCGTGTTTGGCCAGCGCCTCGGCCACCTGCCAGGCCAGGCCAGCCGGGATCGCCAGGGAAGCGCCGCGCGCCAGACCGGAAGTGTTCAGCCCGACGACCCGCCCGGCGGTATCCACCAGCGGCCCGCCGGAGAAGCCCGGATAGGGGATGGCGTCGGTGCGCAGGTAGCGTTCCAGCAGGCCGCCGCGGTTCGTGCGCACCGGCCCACCCACCGCGCTGATCACGCCCAGGCTGGCCTGGATGCCGTCTGCGTTGGGGCGGCCGAGCGCCAGGACCAGCTGCCCAATGCGGGCTTCCTGGGCAGCCGGCTCAGCGGAGGCAGCCAGGGAGTTCTCCAGACGCAGCAGGGCCAGGTCGCTGCCTGGATCGCGCCCGGCCAGCCTGGCGCGGGCTTCGCTGCCGTCTGGGAGAACCACCCGGATGTCATCCTCCCGCTCGACCACGTGATCGGCGGTCAGGATCTGATCGGGGGCTACGGCGATGCCACTGGCCGGGTAGCGGCGGCGCCCATCGACCAGGACTGTGGCAGACCCGGCTTTCTCTACCGCAGCCGCCATCGAATCCGACAGCGCTGCCAGCAGGTTATTCCCATTCGTTTGTGTCATCCTTTGTTCTCCTTCCTTCTAACCTCTATGTGTGTTCTGAAAACCGACCTCAAACTTATATTAGGCGAAAAGGCTCTCAGGCGCATCCGCCAAATGGGTAGGGCTCGACCTGGAAATTCGGCCAGGTAAAAAGGAACAAAAAAAGGGGTGTTGTGTCTGGACGAAGCCCGCACACAACACCCCTTTTATCGGATATATACTCGAGCTCTCGCTACTGCCGGATCAGCGGGATGTTGATGATTTCATCGAGATGATTCGAGAAGAGATCCTGCTCCGCGAGCCAACCGGTAACCTGTTGGCCTGCCGCCTGCAATCGCACCTTCCACCAAAAAGAGTTGCCGGCCTTGACGCCGTTCAGGCTATGTTCTGAGATGGTGGCGAGTTGCCCGCCATCCGCGGTGGCGAAGGCTTCGTAGTTATTGCCCGGGCCGAGCAAAACCGCCGCCGCTTCCCGGATGGCGACCTGTTCTTGGGGAACGAAATTGCTCGAGGTGGTTTTCGGTTCGATCCGCACGATCATCAGGCCGTTCGCCACCAATCTCTGCAAGATCGCCACCCCGGAGGCATCCGGGCTGTATGAGAAATATTCCTCGGTGAGCGGGACTCCATCGGCGGAGATCTGGGGCGGCTGCCGGGTATCCCGCCGTTCCAGGTCTTCTGGTCCGAACGATCCGCCCTCCAGACGCTGCTTATCGCAGTCCACATTATTGCAGTAAGTGTTGTTGACCACCACGCCGTTCACCACCATCGTCGACGAACCACCCCCATCCTGGGCAATGCCGTAGGACGCCTTGAGCTCATTCCTGGCGAACTCGGCCAGCTGGCGGATGGTCATCCCGCGGCTGTGCTCCTTATCCCGCCCATCGACGACGATGAAGAAGATATAGCTGTCATTGTAAGCCACCGCGGTGCGGGGATTGCGCGCAGTCGCACCTCCGTCATCGGGGAAATCGCGAATCTGACCGGCCTTCAAGAAGTAGAAAGCCCCGTCGACGCTGGCGTAGGTGTTCTCCCAGTCGATCTCATCTGCCTGCGAGCTGCCGCACCCGGACACATAACTCTTGATCTTGTGCGAGATGCCGATCTCGTCGCCCTCGTCGGCGTAGTTCAGCAGCCGGTTCTCGGCGCTGCCCTTCGCCGAGAGCACCACGTGATCGAACGGGATGGGGGTCGAGCCGGCGTCCTTGCGCACATCCACCACCTTGCCGACCACCATGTCGGTGGTGACCAGGGACGGCTGCTGCAGCTCCACCAGCACCTCGCTACCGGAGCTGTCTGTACCGGTGCTTGAACCGTACTGCGGGGTGTACAAGATCAGCTCGTCGTTGTCGCGCGAAACGTTGATCCCCTGAAACTCCTGGTATTCCCCGCCGTCGGAGAGGAAAGTTGCGGTCTGTTTCGAGGCCGGGTGCGAGACCGTGCCGCCCATGAAGACGCTCCCATCCAGCTTGAAGGCGAACCCGCTGCCGCCGCTGCCCGTCTCGCAGTCGCGGAAACGCTTGGCGTACCAGCCAGAGTGAATCTGCCCGCCGAAGATTTTCCCGGTATACCAGTCGAAGTAGGAACCGTTGATCGCCACAGCCACCCTGTTGCGGTTGCCCCAGGTTGCTTTCCAAAAGTTGATCGTCCCATCGTAGCGGCGCGCCATGTCGCTCATCGTCTCCCGCCCACCCACTCGCCCATCGCCCAGAGCACTCTCGATGGCCAGGTTCGCCATCGAGCGATCCATGCGGGCGACAAACACATTGTTGGGATCATTCAACTGGAATTTCTGGTATTCCACACCGGTCGCTACCGTCTGCCATCCGGCGGCCGCGCCCGGTGTGAACCGGACCGGGCTGATCAAGAGCGAGAGGGTAAGAGCCAGGAAAAGGATAGGGCGGTGCTTCATAGAACCTCCAGTCGTCGATAGTACGCGTATTTCTCCATCGAGCCAGTCGGTTCCCCCCGATGAAAGGAAAACTCATTATAACGGGTCAGAGCGCAGCCGGGCAGGCATCCTCGAGGCCATCCTGCCAGGACCGGGTGCATGTGACAGGTCAATTTAGTGCGAGGTGTTCAGGCTGAGAAAACCGCAAGTCTCTCTATCTGCGCCTCGGGCGAGACCAGCAGGATGTTCTCCTGGATTTCCTGCAAATGCTCACGGACTGCCTGCTCCCCAATGCCGCGCGGGGCATAAACCGCAAAGAAGGCGCTGCGCGTGGCGGCAGTGATGCGCGTGCGCCGGTCCAATCCATAAAGCACGCTGGTGAGGATACCATCCCGGTCGTACATGAACATGTCCCCCGGCTTGAGTTGCTGCTCTTCGCCGCGCAGCATTGTGTAGCGCTCGTCCCCGGTGGAAACGTCCACGGTTACCGGGAACTGCAGGATGTCCAGATCGTGCCCGGCGGTCAGGAGCAGGTTCTTGAGCTCCGCCATGAACGAAACCTCGACCAGGGCGGCCACGCTGGGGATCGACTTGCCCTTGAAGACGATCGATTCGAGCTGCAACTGGACGTGGTAGGTCTTCTTGAAGCGTTTATAGTAAGCGTCGTAGGCCTGGATAACCGGCAGCGCCAGGATGGCCTCCCGGTGCTGCCCGGCGAAGCGGGCGCGTAGCTCTTCCTCTAACAACCGCTTCTTTTCTTCCAGGGCGGGGTGGTGGGCCGGGTTATCCGCCCCCCGCACAACCAGGATCCCTGCGCAGGCGCCTGGGAAGGCCGAGCGCCAGGCCTCGGCAACGACAAACATCGCTACTCGCCAATCTCCATGCGCAGGACTGCTTCAAGGAATTTACGGAAAACTTCTTCAATCAAATCTATCTGCCCGTTCAAGCCGTGATCGCCGTGGATCAGGTGCAGCTCGGCGCGGTGCCGTTCGGCGAAGCGGATCGAATTCTCCACCGGTACCACGTCGTCCTCCCAGGCATGCACCACGACCGCCAGCCCGGCCTGCGGGCGCGGGTCTCGAACGCCAAAGCCATCCAGGTAGAAGGCCGGGGCCATCAGGAACAGGCCCGCCGGTCTTAACGCCTCGGAGGCCACGGTCGCCACGTAGCCGCCCATGCTGGAACCGACCAGGACCAGGCGGTCATAATCCGCTGCGCCGGAGGCCAGCAGCACCTCGACCCGCTGGTCGGGGTCGGGTATGCCGGTGTAATCCACGCTCTGGACGGCAAAGCCCAGCCCTGCGGCGACCGGTGCCAGCCGGCGGATCTTGGTGCCCCAGGGACCGCTCTCCTGCCCGTGACTGAAGTAAACCGCGCCGGCTTCAGCCGCCATGGCGCAACAGCTCCTCAATGTACCGGCGGTGCTCCTGGTAGTGTTCGTAGGTGTTCCCGATCACCCAATCCAGCATTGGCCGTTGCTCCGGGTCATCTGGGTAGCGGACCTTCAGCAGCTCATCGAACGGCATTTTCTCGAGCGTTTCGACGACCTGGGCATGGCTCTGTTTCACTCCCCGCAGGACCTGCTGCGGAGGGAAATCCTTGTTCCTTTCGTAGAATATCGCGTTGATGCCGTCCTCGTCGAGGTGGGCGAAGTCGGCTGCGTCCATCTTCAGCACCTCGTGTTGCGGCTGGCCTCCGAGATAGGAGCGCAGCATGAGCTGCTCCCAGGCCGCCAGGTGGGCCAGGTTATCCTTGACCGACCAGCCGCCCGGGCCCGGCCTGGTTGCCTGTTCGGGGCTCAACTTTTCAATCATTTGCAGCAGGGCGTTCCACTCCCGCTGGACGCGCTCCAGCAGCTCACTTTTATCCTTAGGCCGGGCGAGCGCGGTGGCGTCATTATCTGCATCCATTTCGTTCCTCCAATTTAGGGATCAATTAGTCGGCGCGGGAGTTGTCTAACATTCTCTGCTTCTCATCTAAACAATATTGTCCCTCTTTTCTAAATTATGCCGAGCGCATAGCAATTGGATATTTTCTGCCCTGAGAGAAGTTCCACCTTTGGAAAAGGGAATGATGTGATCGAAATGGAGTTCATCTGATGCTCCACACACAGCACACTTCCCACCATCTCGTTTCCAGACCTCGAGTTTAAACTTTAACACTCTGCGTGATCCATCCGACTCCATCCATGAATCAATTAACTGAAAGAGACCATTGTAAGACCAAATTCCGCCTCTGATTTTTTCGTTTGCCATTATGCCTAATCTCAACTTAACCTGGCATTACACCGGCTTAATTTCTAATCATCGGAAATTATGATCAACTTACCATAAGTCATAAACCAGGTGGATGTCCTCCGGCTCGAACTCGAATAAGGCCGGGTCCGGTTCGGTTGCCACCTGGCAGCCCAGGTTCAAGTAGAAATTGACCGTGTTCTCCGAGGGGGTGGCGGAGATGTACAGCTGGCGCGCGCCCAGTTGGCGCGCCCGCTCCGCCGATCGTTCGAACAGCAGCCCGCCCAAACCCTGTTTCCGGTAAGCCTGGCTGACGTGCAGGAACCTGAGCTGCAACTGGTCTTTCTCCCGGCCGATGAAATCCGCCTCCAGGATCGCTACACCAACCAGCTGATCCCGATCGAACAGGCCATAGAACCAGCCGCCCCGGTTGAAGCAGTCGTATAGGAATGGGGTATTCCTCTCGGGCTCGCCCGAAGGCCAGCCGCGCATATCGTAATGCTCCGGCTTAAGCACCAGGCCCCCATTTTCAAAATAGAAAATGGCGTCGATCACCTCCGCCCGGTCGATCGTCCAGACTTGTTCGACCTCCGCACGGGTGAGTTTCCGTTCGATCAAATCCCGGATCGTATCCATTTAGCCTGCCGGCTGCTGCGCCTGCCAGGCGGCGTAGGTCCCCCGCATCTGCGCGATGTGGTCTGGGATGTGGCTTTCGTAGGTGTCCAGCCAGTCGTCCAGGGTGATCAAGCCGTACTCCGGGTGGTAGACCTGATTGGCCCACACCTCGTCGGGCAGCGTCCGGATGAGGTCGTGGCTGCTCTTCCGCAGCCAGCGGAATAGCTCCAGAGCCACTTCCGGGCTGCGCGCCTGGTAATCCAGGGCCTTGGCCCACTGGCCTTCGTCATAGGCCATGACGGCGGCGCCGGGCTCGGCGATGAAGCGGCGGCAGCGCACGTAGCTGTTGGCTTCGCTGTCGGCGATGTGCACGACGATCTCGTGGATAGCCCACGTGTCCTCGGCAGGGCGCGCCTGCCACATCTCCCGCGGAAACTCCTGGAGGGCCTGACTAAGCAACTCGTAGGCCCGTCCGTAGGATTCGATCTTATCTGAGCGTGTCCTATCAGCCATTTGAATTTTCCTTTCATCATTGAAAAATCAAGTTGACGAGCGCCACTGGTCGGCTTGCGGGTCCCAGAACGGGCCTTCCAATCCGATCGCGGCGAAGATCTGGACCATTTCATCCGGGCCGGGCCGGCGGGACTCGACCGTCAGCCGGTTGCCGTACCAGGTCACCGCCATATACCAGAGCTGATCGAGGTCGATCAGCGGCCGCCGCGGGACGCCATTCGCCCGGCACCAGCTGTCTACCGTCTCTTCCGACCGGAAGAGCAGCATCGTCGCTCAGGTGTACAGGATATCTTCCCACCAGCGGGCGGCCGGCACGGCGAAATGGCTGATACATTCCTGCGGCAGGGGTGCGCCGTCCTTCACCTCCAGCCGGATCGGCTCGCCGCTGAACCCATCCGAGGCTTCGATGACGGCGTCGGCGTGCAGCGCCGCCGGAACACCGAACGCATCCCAGGCGCAGTTGGCGTAATAGGACTTTCCGAGCGCTAACACGCGGAAGGGCGTCTCGACGCCCGAAAAAGGACTCGCCATGCGGATGCGGGCGGGATCGCCCGGCTCGGGGACCAGCAACCGTTTCTGGTGCAGCCGGTTGAAAGCGGCCAGCACATCCGAGAGCGGGGCGCCCAGGGCTTGTGCAACTTCTGGCGCAGCCGGCGCCTGAGCCGTCTCGGCGATGGTCTCGTATATCTTCAACTTAACGGAGGTGTCAAAATCCATGTCTTTTTTGATGCGACGGTCTTCGAATCCTTACGTGTGGTCCGCAGAACGAGCCCAACTGATGCCACCCACACACCAATCGTTTGGCTTACTCGAGCAATTTCGCGAAGCGCAGCCCGGTTTCCGTGTAACCCAGGCGCCGGTAGAACCGGTGGGCCTCGGCGCGCTGGTTGCCGCTGGTCAGGATCAACATCCGCGCGCCCTGTTCCCTCAGCCAGCGCTCCACCCACTCCATAAGAAGCCTGCCGGTACCGCGCCCACGCCATTTTTCATCCACAACCATGCCGGACAGCCTGCCATACGCTCCGGTGAATTCCAGCGCCTCCACCAGGTAGGCGCCCACCAGACCGACCACGCTGCCGGAAACATCAGCTACGAAAATGACATGATCGGGCCGCGCCAGGAGCACCGCCAGGCGGGCTTTCATTTCAGCCGGCGGCGTGGGATAGCCCAGCTGAGCCACGAGCGCGGCGATGGCGGGCGCATCTTCTAAGCGCGCTTCCCGGACTCGAGCCGGCTCGCCCATACAAGGCCCCTAGATCCAATCCGGATGGAGGATGGTACGTTCATCCGTCACGTTGCCGGTGTTGAGCGTCGCGACAGGCTCTAACAGGAGCACGTGGGCTTCCTCTTCCGCTTGCGGGCGGTGCTCGACACCCGCCGGGACGACGGCGAACTCGCCTGCTTCCAGGACGATCTCCCCATCGCGAAGCTGGATGGTCAGCCTGCCTTTGACGACCAGGAAGAGCTCGTCTTCAGCCGCGTGCCGGTGCCAGATGAACTCGCCCTGCAGCTTGACCAGCTTGAGATGCTGACCGTTGAGCTCGGCGACGATCTTCGGGCTCCAGTGTTCGGAAAACAGGCTAAACTTTTCGTTAAGGTTCACTTTTCTAAACATATGTCTATCCTTGATAGATGCCTATCCCTGTTTTTCCCGGCCGATGATCCCTAAATGGGTATGGCCGAATGAATCGGGGTACTTCAGCCCGTAGCCCAACACCCGATCCAGGCTCGAGTGACCGAATAGGATCACCCCGACCAGGGAAACGACCGGGAGCGCCAGGAGAAATCCAAAGACGATCAGGGCCAGCGAGATCGCCTTATGGTGGACCAGGTTATAGGTGACGGCGCCAGCGCGCGGTCCGGCCAGATAGCCCAGCATGCTCAAGTCTGGGGCGAAGAGCAACACCGGAAAAATCCACCAGGCAAAGGGCAACAATGAAAACAGGTAGATCGAGAATAGGAACTGCGCCAGCTCTTCGATTTTAATTGTTTTTTCCATTGGCTGTACTTAAGGCTTTCTACCCTTTAACGTAGGATAATTTCTCGGCCACCCTGCCCTGCCGCAGCCGGAAGACGTCCACGCCGCGCACGTACCCGGGGCGGCCATCCGATTCGGCCCAGCGATAGGTCCAGCGTACGCAGGCCCGCTCCCCGCAGGCAAACAGGTCGCCAAACTCGAAGGTAGCCTGCGGCGAATCGTGGAAGAAAGCCTCGAAGTAGGCGCGTACCGCCGCCTGTCCGTGGAAGCGTTCGCCGTCTGGCGGCGGGTAGGTGTTCTCGAAGAGACAATCCTCGGTCATCAGCGCCATCACCGCCTCGACGTCGTGGCGGCTGAAGGCGGCATTGAAGCGCCGGATAACCTCCAGCGACGCATCGGTGTCGATCTCAGGCATCTCCTGGCTCATTGGTCAGTCCCCTTCCGGGCTTTCTAAGATTTCGAATTCACTCAGGATCTCGACTGCCCGGCTCAACGTGGCAAAGATGGAGCAGTAATTCTTCTCGGTTAGTTCGATCGCCCGCCACACCCGCTTTGGATCGAGCCGTCGCCCGGTGAGGCGATAGGTAATGTGAATGCGGCGGAACCGCCAGGGAGGTTCGTCGTCGCGCTCGCTCTCCGCCGCCACCTGGAGGCCGGTCACCTGCTGGCGCTGCTTGCGCAGGATGGCGATCACGTCCCAGGCCGCACAGCCGATCAAACTCAGGGGCAGGAGATCGGACCCACTGACGCCGTTGGGCTGGGTCATCACGATCGGGAAATCGAAGCGGTCTCGCAACAGGAAGCGCTGGTCGTCGATCCAATCGGCGTGCACGGTCTCGGTGGGCATGAAGGTCTCCCTATTTTACATAGGCGTGGAGTGTAAATAGGTTAAAAAAAACGACGAAGCGGATACCCACAGTTAGGCTGATTTAGAATATGGCATCAGCCAATTGGATACCATAGGATAGTGCCGATCATTGAAGGTCGCGAGTGTATAACCATGGATATACGCCGTAGCTGCGATGATGGCATCCGCCAATCCAGTGCCGTGCGAATGTCGATAAGATTTCCTGAACTGGCCTCCAAGTCGTGCAATTTGGTCATCCACAGGCAACAGTTCAAAGGGGAGCAAGAAACGCTCGATGGCCGCTTGCTCTTTCTCGTCACGTATTCCGGCGAACAGCTCCGCTACACATATTACGGATGTGGATGGACGGCTCTCAAGCGATTCCAGGAATGTTTTTGCTTGTGAGTATCCCCGCAAATAATCAACCAGGATATCTGTGTCAATCAAGATTCCCTGGGCCATGATTCATTCCTGCCATTCAGAAGATCGATCTAATTCCGTCCGGATCGCTTTTGGATCGAATTCATTATTGTCTGCCCAGATCCCAAACCCAGCACGCAGCATCTCCACTCGATCCGATTTGCTATAAGCCTTGATGAATTCGTCGATCGCTTCGCGGATGATCTCGCTTTGAGAGATTCCCTTCTGCCGGGCGATCGCCCTCAACGCGGACTGTTCCTTTTCAGTTAAGTATATTTGAGTCCTGAGCATCTCGACCTCCTAATACATCGTCATTATACATCGCATGTTTCTGGTCGTCAAATGAAAAGAGCGGCTGGTTGCCTGGCAGCCAAAACCGCTCCGTTACCGATCCTTTACGGATTACTTCATTACGTATTATCCTTCTGTCTCCGCCACCTCGGCTTCTGCCACCCGGGTGAAGACCAGGCCGTCTGGTGCGGCATCGACCTGAATCGTGTCGCCCTGGCGGAATTCACCGGACAGGTTGCTGTAATAGAAAAAATGGAATGATCTGGCCGCAGGTGTATACTAGCGTAGGATTTCCACATTTCAACCCGAGGACACCACGAACCCCTGCTACCCGAGCGGAGATGGAATCCATAAATTCAGTCTACCCGAAGACGATTCCAGCGCGTAAATGGGGAAACCTGCTGGCGCTGGCGCTCGTCGTGGTGGCAACCTGGCTGCCACGCGGACTGGCGCTCGATCGCTTCGTGACCACCGACGAAGTGCTCTGGCTGACCCGCTCAGGCAACTTCTATTATGCTCTAACCCAGCGAGATTATAAAAACACCTACCAGCGAGAGCACCCGGGTGTAACTGTCATGTGGGCAGGGACGCTGGGCTTCCTGGCGCGCTATCCCCAATACCGCGACAGCGGCGTTGGCCAGCTCGATTATTTGCCCTTCCATGATTATTTAGAGCAGCAGTCCAAAGCACTTCCCCTCAAGCTGCTGGCAACCAGCCGGGCTTTCCTTGTGCTCGGCCAGACCCTGGTCATCGCCTTAGGTTTCTGGTATGCGCTCCGCCTGATCGGTTTGGGGGCCGCGGTGGTTGCCTTCCTGTTGATCGCCTTTGACCCATTCTATTTGGGTCTCTCTCGACTGTTGCATTTGGATGCTATGCTGAGTAGCCTGATGCTGCTCTCTCTATTGTCGTTTCTGAGTTTCCTTGAGAAGCGAAACCTGCGCGACCTGGTGGTTTCCGGAGCAGCCGCAGGCATGGCTGTTCTCACCAAATCTCCCGGTCTCGTTTTACTGCCGGTCGTTGGAATTCTTTCGATGAACGAACTCTGGGTCCGGCACTCGAAATACCGGAAGAACTTCCATCTGCATTATTTATGGGATTCTGCCTGGCCGGTGGTGGCCTGGCTTGTCGTGGCCGCCCTGGTGATGCTAATTCTTTGGCCAGCTTTGTGGAATGATCCCATCCAGTCCATCCTGAACGTATTAACAACCGCTGAATCGTACGCGGAAAGAGGGCACGATACGGCCGTCTTCTTTAACGGCCGTACCATCCCGAGCGGCAATTTGGGGAAATCTTATTTTTACTTCTATCCGCTGACCTTCCTCTGGAGGACCACCCCGGTCGTGCTGCTCGGATTGGCAGCTGCCATGATCGGCTTTGCTCTTCGGAAGCCTCCTTTCGATCGCCCTTCCGTGCAGGCGACGGTATTCGGTCTGACCATGCTGGCGGCGCTGTTTACTCTCGCACTGACCCTGGGAACCAAGAAGTTCGACCGCTACCTGCTGCCCGTACATCTCTTAGCAGATCTACTGGCCGGGCTGGGTTGGGTGTTCGTCGCGACCTGGCTCGGGAGGAGAAACCTTTCCGGAGTCTATCGATTAAGCCCGGCCCTGCTTCTCATCCTGGTCATCGGGTTCCAGATGGCTTTCTCGCTGGTGACCTTTCCTTACTACTTATCGCATTACAATCCATTAATGGGGGGCAGCCGTAAGGCGCCCCAGGTGATGCAGATCGGTTGGGGGGAAGGCCTGGACCAGGCGGCCCGTTACCTAAGCGAAAAACCAGACCCTGAAAAATTAAAGGTGGTATCCTGGTATTCGGAGGGTCCCTTCTCCTATTTCTTCCCGGGGCCCTCTTCTTCAATACCGATCGGCCCCCTGCGCACAGATAAGAATTGGAGTGATTTCCTAAAGAATGATTACGTTGTTCTATACATTCACCAGAAACAGCGGGGGCTGTATTCTAAAAGGATCGAGGCATACCTGTCCGGGCGCAAACCGGAATACAGCGTTTGGATCAACGGGATCGAGTACGTGCGCGTCTATGCTCTGCCCTAGGGTCTGACCGCCTGGTGGTATACTCGCGCCATGGTCTCAATCTGCAACGTTCACTGGCTGGGCCGGATGCCCTACCTGCAGGCCTGGGCCTTGCAAGACCAGCTGGCGGTGGAGATCGCTGCAGATTCCCGACCGGCGACCCTGCTGCTGCTCGAACACCCGCACACCTACACCTTCGGGCGCAGAGGCAAGGCTGACAACTTGCTGTGGGATGAGGCCGAGCGCGCCCGCCGCGGTGTGGAAGTGCACTGGGTAGACCGCGGCGGTGACGTCACCTACCACGGCCCGGGCCAGCTGGTCGGGTACCCGCTGCTCCCACTGGGCGCCGCCAGAATGCAGCTGGATCAAGCAAACGGATCTCTCCGTCTGCCCCAGGCGGATTATGTTGGGTATGTGCGTAACCTGGAAAAAATGCTGATCGAAGCCCTGGCACGTCTGGGGGTCGAGGGAATCCAGATCCCAGGGCTGACCGGGGTGTGGGTCCAGCCAGAGAGCGATAATCCCGGACAGCAGCCTGCCAAGATCGCCGCGATCGGGGTGAAGGTGGACGCGCGCGGCGTTTCGCGCCATGGCTTTGCCCTGAACGCCAGCCCGGACATGTCCTATTGGGAGGGCATTATCGGCTGCGGCCTGAAGGGCAATCCAGTCGCCAGCCTGGCGGACCTGATCAAACCCGTTCCAGATATGGAAGAAGTACGGGCCGCAGTGGTCGCGGCATTCGGCGGGATATTCAACCTTGAGATGAGAGAAGCCACCGACGTGCCTGCCGTGCGAGTAACCGAGAGAAATTAAAGCCCCTCGTTTTCGCTTCTGGGGACACATCCATCCGGCTAACAATAGTTTGACACAAGTCTTAAAAACCAGTACACTATAAGGGCGCACCACACCCCCCGGAATTCATTGAGGAGGAAAACCATGTCCTTCCAGTCTTACCAGCTCGTTATGAAAACTGGGCCTGCCCCTGGCAAGACTTACCTATTAGAAAAGAGCGAAGTTTACATCGGGCGCGATGTCGCCAACGATGTCTTCATTAACGACGCAGAAGTCTCCCGCCGCCATGCCCGCCTGATCCAACAGGGCGGCGCGTATCTGGTCGAGGATCTGGGTTCGACCAACGGCACCTACGTGAACGGACAGCGCATCGGCGGGCCGAGCCCACTGCACTCGGGGGACACCGTCTACCTGGGCGAGAACGTCAGCCTGTCCTTCGAAGGCTTGCTGCATGACCGGG
>DATDRQ010000024.1:0-4685 GCA_035291645.1 Anaerolineales bacterium | reverse complement strand
CGGCGGTAGCGCGGGCGCGAGCGAGCATTTCCTCGAGCATGTCCAGGCCGAATACGCGGCCCTGCGGACCCACTCGCCGGGCGGCGGGGAAGACGTCGGCCCCGGCGCCGCTGCCGATGTCGAGCACCATTTCGCCCGGTTTGAGTCCTGCCAGCTCGACCGGGGTGCCGCAGCCGAGGGAAAGGTCCGCTTCGGCCTGGGCGGGGTCTGGGGCGCAGCAGGAGGAGGCCGCCGGCTGGATGACATCGAGCGGGATGGCGGCCAGCCGGCTGGCATCCAGGCTGGCAGGCGTGTCCTTCGATCCGCAGCAGCTCGAGCCCGTTACGGCAATCTGGCGGTAGTGGTCCTGGACGGCCTGCCTCATCCCCGGTTGGGGCTTGGCGCCGGTGGCGGCGAAGATGGTCACCTCGGCGCGCTCCTGGGTTCCTTGTGAAGTACAGGAACAAACCTCGGAAGTGTCTTCTACACGCACGTTTACCAGGCCGGCCTGCTCCAGCCAGGTGTGGACCTGCGGGCGGGGGAAACCCAACCACAGGTCGGAGTGCTCTTCACGCAGCCAGGCATAGGGGTGTTCGTCCGAGTCGGTGATCACCAGGCGCCCGCCCGGGCGGAGGATGCGCGCCATCTCCTGGATGGCGGCAAATGGATCGGGGGCGTGGTGCAGGTACATATTCGCCAATACCGCATCGACGCTGGCATCGGGGAGGGGGATGCTGGCGCCATCCGCCAGGTGATATTCGATGTTGTTGAATTGGGCCAGGTTCTGGCGCGCCACTACCAGCATCTCCGGCGAGTTATCCACGACGTGGACCGTGGCGACGAGCGGCGCCAGGCCCTCGGAGATGAATCCCGTCCCGGCCCCCAGGTCGGCGGCGATGGATTGCGGGTGCAGGGCAGCCCGCGCCAGCGCGGCGCTGCGGACGGCGTCGCTGAACATACTGGCGCGCAGGGCATCCCACTGACCGGCGACTTGGGCGAAATATTCGGTCCTCATATTGGTCTCTCCAATGATAGTGTTTATATCGTAATTATACGATTTTGAAGCTAAAAAAAATTAGAAGAACTGGGGAAGCTTGCTCTTCAACCAGTCCAACCCTTCCTGGTCGATGCAATAGCAGGTCGCCGGACCCTCGATCTCACCCCGGATCAAGCCGGCTTCCTTGAGCACCTTCAGGTGCTGGGAGACGGTGGATTGGGCCAGGGGGAGGGCGTCGACGATATCCCCGCAGATGCAGGAATTGCAATCGGACAACTTCCGCAGGATCTCGAGCCGGACCGGGTTGCCCAACGCTTTGAACATGCGGGCCAGGCGCAGTTCCTGCTCGGTTAATTTCGATTCTTTGACCTCGTTCATTTCATCGTAATTTTACGATATAAGGTCCGCAGTGTCAATACCCATTAATAAAAAACCACTGAAATTACCGCCGGCGCCCTTCCGACTTATAATTATGGGTTGAAGGATGGTCCAATCCGCGTAGAGAGGAGTTCAAAGTGAACATCGAAATTCTTTACCGCCCTTCCTATTCGATGGGAGTGGTACAGCTGGCAGGGAACGAACAAGTTCGGGTAGAAGGAGGCTCGATGGTCGGTATGAGCCAGGGGATGGTGCTGGAGACCGCCGCAACGGGGGGATTCTTCAAGTCGTTGGGCCGTTCGGTGTTCGGTGGGGAGAGCTTCTTCCAGAACACCTACCAAGCGCCCCCAGCCGGAGGGATGATCTACGTCGCCCCCCCGCTCCCGGGGGACCTGTTCGTCATGGATCTGGCAGGTGAGTCGCTCCTGGTGCAATCCGGTTCTTTCGTCGCCTCGGAGGTTGGCTTGCAGTTGGATACCCGCTGGTCGGGAGCGAAGACCTTCTTTGCCTCGGAAGGCCTGATCATGCTGCGCGCCTCGGGCAGCGGGAAGCTGCTGCTGTCGTCCTACGGGGCGATCCACGAGGTCGAACTTAGCGCGAACCAGACGATGACGCTGGACACCGGGCACCTGGTCGCCTTCAGCGACCGGATCGGCTTCAAGGTGCGCACCGTTGGGGGGTTCAAATCCACACTCTTCAGTGGGGAAGGGCTGGTAGTCGACCTGACCGGACCTGGAAAACTGCTCCTGCAGACCCGCAGCCAGGATTCCTTCCTGTCCTGGCTGATCCCCCAGCTGCCTCACGACAGCGATCATGATTGAGTCTGTGCCGGAATCCCAGCACACTCTTTCCTACGTAGAAGCAGCCCGGCAGGGAAAACATACCCCCTGGCGTTACGTCGCCGGGACCGTATTGATCCTTGCCATCTGGCTGATCGGCGGAGGAATCGTTACCGCAATCCTGCTCATATTGTTCGCCTTTCGCCAGGGGACCAGTGTGGAGGAACTGACCCAGCTGCTGGCGAACCCTCAGGGCCTGGGTTACGTTCCTTACTTCCTGGTGATCAGCGCCAGTTTCTTCCCATTTATCCTGGCGATCTGGCTGGTAGTACGTTTCGTCCACCGGCGCCCTTTCCGCACGCTGATCACCGGGAGACGAGCCATCGATTGGCGGCGGTTCGGCGCCGGTTTCGGCGTCTGGTTTCTCTTGAGCGCTCTCAGCAGCCTGGTGGAATACCTGATCTATCCCGAAACTTATTCCCTGCAGTTCGACCTGGCTACTTTCCTGCCGTTCGCGCTGCTGGCGCTGATCCTGACTCCCATCCAGACTTCCAGCGAGGAGCTGTTCTTCCGGGGCTACCTGGTCCAGGCGGGCAGCTTGATCTCACGCAGCCCGGTCTTCCTTGCGATATGGTCCGGGGCGCTATTTACCCTGCCGCACGTGCTTAACCCGGAGGTGGCGGCGAATACGCTGCTGGTCCTGTCGACGTACTTCGCGTTAGGGGCTTTCCTGGCGTGGGTATCGATCAAAGATGGGACGATCGAGCTGGCGCTTGGGGCGCACGCGGCAAACAATCTGTTCGCCGGCCTGGTCGTGACCTTTCCCGATTCGGCGGTCTCCACGCCGGCGATTTTCTTCACCACCCACTTCGATCCGGTGTTTACCCTGATCACCGTGATCGTCGCCTGCGCGCTGTTCTACTGGATCGTTTTCGCCATCCGTAGCAGCCGGGCGACGACTCCAGCGGAGGCGCCCTTCGAGCTGGAGTAGTACCGGCCGGGTCTCCAGCCCGGGCGCTCTCTAACCGGTGAGACAGCCGGCAGGCAATCAACGCAGGTCGAGCCGGTCGAGGGTGTCGCCGAAGATCAGGCGGCGCACACCCTCATCCTGCAGGAAGTTGCGCGGGAAGCCCAGGTCGATCGGGCTGGCTTCGCTTAACTGGCGGAGCTCATCAGGGGTCAATTCGAAATCCACGCAGGCCAGGTTATCGCGGGCGTGCTTTAATGAGCGCGCTCCCAGGATGGGGATGATCTGGCTCTCGGACCGCTGCTGGCGCACCCAGTTGATGGCGACCTGGGCTGCAGAGCAGCCGCGTTCCGAGGCGATGCGGGCGACGGTTTCGGCCAGGGCCAGGTTGCGGGGGCTGGCCTGCTGGTTGCGACGGGGTTCGTCGCCGGGCTGGTTGTACTTGCCGGTCAACTCGCCGGCTTCGAGCACCCCCCAGGCCAGCACCGCCAGGCCAAGGGCTTTTGCCATGGGCAGCAGCTCCCGCTCCGGTGAGCGGTCGGCCAGGCTGTAAGGGATCTGCAGGCCGACGAAAGGCGCCCAGCCGCGCAGGCTTGCCAGGGTGTTGGCGCGGGCGACCACCCAGGCCGGCGTATCGGAGGCGCCCACGTAGAGCACTTTCCCGGCAGCCACCAGGTCGTCCAGCCCGCGCAGGACCTCTTCAAGCGGCGTCACCGCATCCCACATATGCATCCAGTAGAGATCGATATAATCTGTCCCCAGGCGCTTGAGGCTGGTCTCCACGGACTGGACCATATTCTTACGCCCGTTGCCGCCTGCGTTGGGGTCGCCCTGGCGGGTGACGAGCGAGTATTTGGTGGCGAGCACGAATCGCTCCCGTTCGGAGCGGATGAACTCGCCGACGAACTTCTCGCTGGTTCCGTTGGTGTAATTAACGGCAGTGTCGATGAAGTTGCCGCCAGCCTCGACGTAAGTATCGAATATCTTGCGACTCTCTTCTCGCGAAGCGCCCCAGCCCCAATCCTCGCCGAAGGTCATCGTGCCCAGGCAGAGCTCGGACACGCGCAGGCCGCTGTTACCAAGGAGTTGATAGCGCAACATTTAAACACCTCATCTCATACTACGGAATCCCGCCCAAAAACCCCCATTCTCCTACCAACTGCGTAAGTCCTACAATTATTACCCGGGAACGATCGGGAGTCAATCTATTTGAGGACGTTATTGCAGGTTGATGGAGCTGCTTCAAACGAAATTTCTGCTGAACAGTCGTTTATGACATTTCGAACTCCCTTAAATCCACACGAGCGCCTGCGGTACGTCCCCAGACGCTCTTTCTGTCTCTCGACCAATTCGCCGCTGAAGAGGTGCGAATCTATTTCCGGCTATAATGTTTATGGAGGATCTTATGACGAGCATGCCCGGCAACTACCACATCATCGCGGCCTCGGATGCGACCGGCAGCACCGCCGAACGGGTATTGCAGGCCGCACTGACCCAGTTCGAAGGTGAACAGGTGACCATCACCCGCTACGGCGGGCTGCGCCTGCCCGAACAGGTCCGGGCACTGGTGCACCTGGCAGCCCAG
>DATDRQ010000023.1:0-4138 GCA_035291645.1 Anaerolineales bacterium | reverse complement strand
TCCGTAAGCTTATGCGCCATCTCATGTTGGACGGCGAACCGCGCCTGAGCTGCGATGATTTCAGGAGACTGCGCATTCAGTATACCGCCCGATCGTGGAGGCGGGATCAACCGCACCAGGTCAGGATATTCCGAGCCGTAGCTGCGTACCAGGTGTTCGATCAGTGGCGCGCCCAGGTAAGCGGGCGACTCGCGGGCCGCCTTAGCCAGATATTCATCAAAGCGACCGGACGGGGCGTCCGTAAGCGGCGCCCGGTCGGACATACACCCAGGCGAGGTCCGGCCCAGCTGGCTGAAAACGGAGTCGACCGCCTTTTCAGCCACCTTACGAGCGGAGGTAAATTTTACGCCGACCATGCTGATCAGCCCCGCAACCCCTTCCCCCTGCCGGTGGTCGAAAACCTGTCCTTCACGTATCAGTTCGACTGGGCCATGCTTGTGACCGTGCTTCTCCGGCAACAGCCCCCGGTGGACGAAGCAGACGTCCCCACGGGTTAGTCCAAACTCCGGGTAGGCGGAATTTGCCTCGTCGATCAGGTATTGGATATCTACTTCGCCAGGCTCGAACTCATCGGGGTTTCCCTCGAAATGGTCGTGGAGCGTCCCGACGATGGAGTACTCTTGCCAGGGGGAGATGAACAGCAGGCGCGGCCTGGCTGGTTCGCCGTTCCTGGACAGGCCTGCCGGCCGGCTGGTGAGCCCTACACCATAATGTTCGATCAGCTTGCGAGTAACTAGGTTGATGGCGAACGAATGGTGGAACTTCTCCTCCCCCGGCTTCTCCACTCCATTTAACACGTTGTCGACCCACGGTCCAGCCGCGTTGAGCACGACCTGCGACCGGATCGACAGGTCTGTTCCTGCCAGCTTGTCCCGCGCGGTCATTCCCCTCACCCGGTCACGCTCACGCAGCAGGCCAACCGCTTCGACGTAGTTTGCTGCCACGGCGCCGGCCTCCTCGGCAGACTTGATCAACGACAGGGTCAGCCGTTCCGAGTTGTATACCTGCCCATCGTACCAGATCACGCCGCCGGTCACCTCATCGGCAGGCAGGCCGGGTAAAATCTCCAGGCACTGCTCACGGGAGACCACCCGGCTCGCTGGGAGCGACTTGTCGGGGGTTATCTCCGCGTTCCTGTCGTAACCCATCAGATCATTCAACCTGACTGCCGCCGACATCACCAGCCGGCTCTTCATCAACTTCCTATATGTGGGCATGATGCACGGCAGCGGGTGAACCAGGTGAGGGGCGATGCGCAGCCAGGCGGAGCGCTCGTGGATCATGCTGCGCACCAGCCCGAAGTCGGCGTCCTGCAGGTAGCGCAGACCGCCGTGCATGGTCTTCAGGCTGTTAGCGGAGGTCTCCTGCCCGAAATCGCCGCGTTCGATCAACGCCACGGACAGCCCGCGCTGGGCTGCATCCCAGGCCGCGCTGGCGCCGTGAACGCCCCCGCCAACGATCAGGAGGTCAAAGGTTGTCTCGGTTAGCGCGCTCAGGTCTCTTTTCATTCCCAAGATCTTAATATCGGCTATTTTGAAGCGAAGGCCATCAGGTGCCAGCCGAGCGGACGTACCCAGCTCTTCGGCAGCACATGGAAGCCTTTCACGAAGACTTTATTATACAGGGTCGCTTTTAACCCGTGGTGCAGGCGGGTTTCCACCGGGAAGCGTTCGGGGAGGATGCGCACCTGCGAAAACGGGCTCAGCATCCGCATGAATTCGCCGATGGAATACTTGTTCAGCACCGGCGCGTCTTCATGCTCTAAACCGACACTCATGACCTTCGACATGGCGTTCAACCAGGAGATGCGGTTGTAGACCATCAGGATGGCCTGCCCACCGGGTCGCAGAACCCGGTAAAGCTCCTTCACCATCTTCTGAGTGTCTGCCGTGTACTGGAGCACCCCATGAGCATAGACCACGTCGAAGCTGTCGTCCTCGAAAAGCATCACTTCGCCGTTCATCACCCGCAGGTCGGCTGCCAGGCCTTCCTGCCCGAAATACTGGCGCGCCAGGTCGATCGCCACCTGCGAGAGGTCGATCCCGGTGACGTGGGCGCCGCTCCGGGCAAAGCGGATCAGGTCTATGCCGACCCCGCAGCCCACTTCGAGCAGCTCCTTTCCCCTGTAGGCCGAAAAATCGACCAGCTTAGGGAGGTAGCGTAGCTTGTCGAAGCGGTACTCGGCAAGTTCTTCGAAGAAACTGTGCGACCCGATCGGCTGCGTGGCGATCTCCAGATCGTGGATATGCTCGTTCCAGTACAGGCGGATCGCCTCGAGTTTCGCATCCTGTAGTGGTTGCCCATCACCTGAAACGAGGCGATCGACAGGCGTTGCTATGCTCTCGCTCATCCAGTTAATTCCTCTTTATCTGATCAGTCGAGCATCTGTTCGTGCCAGATCTCGAAAACCATCAAAGCCCACAGGCGGTGGCTATGGTTGGCAGATCCTTCCACGTGTTCGCCCACCCACTTCGACACCTGCTGGGGTTCGAAGTAACCGCGCCTGCGGACCAGATCCGTGGCGAGCAGGTCGGTCATCATCGGCTTGATCGGTCCCCGCAGCCAGTTCTTCAGGGGGATGCTGAAGCCCTGCTTAGGCTTGTTGAGCACCTCCCCTGGCAGCCGGTCTCCCATCGCCTTTCGGAGAATCCTCTTGGTCTGGCCCCGGTTTAACTTCATCTGCGCCGGCAGGTTCACCGCCAGCTCGACGATGCGGTAGTCCAGCAGGGGAACCCGCGCCTCGAGGGAGACCGCCATGCTCATCCGGTCGACCTTGGTCAGGATATCATCGACCAGGTAGGTCTTGATATCGACATATTGCTGCTGGGCCAGATCGTTCAGACCTTTTGCGGCGCTGAAATACCGTTGGAAGACCTCTTCTATTGAATTTCCGTTCAGGCAGCTTTTCAGATCGGGACGATAGAGCCGGGCTTTTTCCTCATCCGTCATGAACCGCATCCAGCGGGTGTGCTGGAATGAATCAGGCAAGGCCGCGCCTTCCACAAAGCGTTTGACCTTGTTAACAACCCCCTTCTTGGCAGGCTGAGGCGGGACTCGACCCGCGATCGCCGGGATGTAACGCTGGCGCATAGAGGCAGGCAACAACCGGTAGTAGCGGTCTATGCCCTGGGCGACGTAGGTGTCGTAGCCGCCGAAGATCTCGTCCCCGCCGTCGCCGGACAGCACGACTTTGACCTTGCGCCGGGCCATTTCAGAAACCAGGAAGGTGGGGAAGATCGAGAAATCACCGAACGGTTCGTCCAGGAAGCGCACCAGGCGCTCGGTCGTAGCGGCGATGTCCGGCTGGAGGATCTCTTCATGATGGTCGGTATGGTAACGCCTGGCGACGGCGCGGGCATACGGCAACTCGTTGTAGGAGTCGTCATCGAAACCGACCGAGAAGGTCTTGACGGGAGTGGGAGAGGCTTTGCTCATGGCTGCCACCACGGTGCTCGAGTCGATCCCTCCGCTCAGGAAGGCGCCCAGCGGCACATCGCTCATCAGCTGCATGCTGACTGCATCATCGATCAGGCTTTCGAGCAGCTCGGCGGCGGCCTCTTCATCCTGGGGGGTATCCATCGGCTGGATATCCCAGTACTTCTCTACTCTGGTAGTTCCAGCCTCGAAGATCAGCCGGTGACCGGGAGGCAGCTTATGGATACCCTGGAAGATGGTGCGCGGCGCAGGGATATATTCGATCGTCAAAAAGTGATCGAGGGCTACCGGGTCAACCACCCGTGGGACGGCGGGATGGGCGACCACTGCCTTCAGTTCGGAGCCGAAAACCAGCTCGCCGTTCCCCTCCCAATAATAGAGCGGCTTGATCCCCAGGTGATCGCGAGCGATCAGCAGTCTGCGCCGGGGAGCATCCCACAGCGCAAAGGCGAACATCCCATTGAAGAACTCCGCACAGCGGTCCCCATACTCCTCGTAGGCGTGGACAATCACCTCGGTATCGCTCTTGGTGACGAAGCGATGTCCTCGCGCAACCAGTTCTGCGTGGAGAGGAAGGTAGTTATACAGCTCGCCGTTGAAAATCAGCCAGATCGTACCATCCTCGTTCGTCACCGGCTGCTGGCCCGTCTCCAGGTCGATGATGCTCAGCCGGCGCATGCCCAAACCGGCGAACTCGTCCTGG
>DATDRQ010000022.1:0-5379 GCA_035291645.1 Anaerolineales bacterium | reverse complement strand
CTCACCCAGGATTACGGTAACCGCTTGACCTTTTACGGCTGGATCACGCCCCGCATCTGGATCCCATTAGGCCAACAGAATTACCGCAAACTGAAAGGAAAGCCTGCCATCGAAGTTCAGCAGTGGTTCGCCGAGAAAACCGAAAACAAAGATTTCTTCCTGGTGACCATGCTGAACCAGCTGGACAAACAAACGGAACTCAAGCAAATCTTGAATGATAACTACCCCATATTTGCCCAAGGAAACGGGTACATAATTTTCGACCTCCGGGAACCCATGCAGTGATGGACTGGAGAGTCCGCTCGGGTAACCTTGCCCCAGGTGGGATGCATAAGTTTGGCTCGGTCTCAGGACCACGCGTAAGAATTCGAAGATGTTCGCATCAATAAAGACCTTAACAAACCAGCCGGGGAATCTTCCCCTGGTTACGGTGGTAACCCCATCATTTAACCAGGCTAACTTCCTTGAATATACCTTGCGGTCGGTGCTTGCCCAAGACTACCCGGCTATCGAATATCTGGTGGTCGATGGCGGTTCGACGGATGGCAGCGTCGAGACCCTCCGTACCTATGCGGACCGGCTGGCATGGTGGGTGTCCGAGCCTGACCAGGGCCAGGCCTCGGCGATCGCCAAGGGATTTGCCCGGGCGCATGGCGAGATCATCGCCTGGTTGAACTCGGACGACCTGTATCTGCCTGGCGCGATCCGCGCGGCCGTGCGCGGTCTCCAGGCCAGGCCGGACGCAGGCATGATCTATGGGAATGCTATCACCATCGATGCTCAAGGGCGACCTCTCAACCGGTTGGATTTCACGGACTACAACCTGATCGATCTAATGAGCTTCCGGATTATCTGCCAGCCATCCGTCTTCATGCGGCGAAGAATCTACGAGCAGGTGGGTGGTATCGACCCGGCTTACCATTTCATGTTGGACCATCACTTGTGGATCCGCATGGCGAAAACAGCGCCGATCGTACATATTTCAGAAACCTGGTCAGCTGCCCGCCACCATCAGTCTGCCAAGAACGCTTCCCAGGCAGCCGGTTTCAGCGGGGAAATCTTGCTGTCCCTGAAGTGGATGGAAAGCAGCCCGCAACTCAAGCCTCTGGTAGAAAAAAATAGGCGAAAAATCCTGGGAGGCGCATATCGCCTGCATGCCCGTTACCTCCTGGAAGGTGGTCTGCCCGGTCCGGCGCTGCAATCCTATTTTCGGTCGCTAATCTACCGGCCCGGTTATGCCCTTCAACATTGGCACCGCATGCTCTTCGCGGCTGCTGGTTTGGTAGGCCTGCAAGGTGCGGCATGGCAGCTGGCGGCGCAGCGAAAAAACCCGCGTCTGGTTAGTCACTTCGATCCTGGATGGAAAAGTTGGCCGGGGTTACAGATCAACGAAGGCCGTTGAGCAGGATGGACCAGCTCGATGCACCCCGCCAGCCGATCCTGGTCACCGGAGCTCACCGGTCGGGGACGACCTGGGTTGGGAAAATGCTGGCTGCGAATGAACGGGTGGCCTATGTCAGCGAGCCATTGAATGTCTTGCACCGGCCCGGAGTGATGCGAACACCGGTCGATCGCTGGTACTCCTACATCTGTGCGGACAACGAGGCCGAATACCTGCCCGCCCTGAAGGAAACGCTGGCTTTGGACTACCATCTGGGAGAAGAGCTTGCCTCTGTGCGTTCCTGGAAAGATGGCCTGCGTATGCTGAGGGACGGCAGCACCTTCGTCAAAGGGAAGATGCTCAACCAACGGGTCCTGCTGAAAGACCCTTTTGCGGTGTTTTCGGCGGGGTGGTTTGCGGACCGGCTCGGCTGCCGGGTGGTCCTCGTCGTCCGCCAACCCGCGGCATTCGTCAGCAGTCTGGCGCGACTGGGATGGCCTTTCGATCTAACCGATTTACTCCAGCAACCTTTATTGATGCGTGACTGGCTGGAACCATACCGCTCTGAGATGGAGAAAATCCTACGAGATCAAGACGGGTTGGTGGCCCAGGCCAGCCTGTTGTGGGTGATGATCTATGCAGCCGTTGATCGTTTGTCGGCTGACTACCCGGACATGCTGGTTGTCCGCCATGAAGACCTGTCCAAGAATCCAGAGGAGGGCTTTCGCCGGCTATACCTGGAATTGGGATTAGCGTTCAACTCGAAAGCCAGCCAGGCGATCCTCGATTCTAGCGCGCAGGGGAATCCCAAGCAGGTTTCGCGGAAAGCTGTCCACACAACCCGCCTGGACAGCCGGGCGAATCTCGCCAACTATAAGCGCCGTCTGGATTCGAATGATCTCCAGCTCGTACGCTCCTTGACTATGGAGGCAGCTTCCCGTTTTTATTCCCCCGAGGAGTGGGAGTAGCATCGTTTGGTTGGAATATGACAGGTATGGATGAACAGGCGCTGGTTTCGGTAATCACACCTTCATACAATCAGGCTCAGTACCTGGAGGAGACCATCCGATCGGTGCTGGGCCAGGATTATCCCAATCTGGAATACATCATCGTCGACGGCGGTTCCGTCGATGGAAGCCGGGAGATCATCGAGCGGTACGCAGACCGGCTGGCCTGGTGGGTTTCCGAGGAGGATCGCGGCCAGACCGACGCGATCAACAAGGGCTTCGCTCATTCTAAAGGAGATGTGCTAGCCTGGTTGAACTCCGATGACACCTACCAGCCTGGAGCGGTGGCAGAAGCGGTCGGTTATCTCAATTCCCACCCGGAAGCCGGGATGGTCTACGGGGATGCCAATCTAATCGATGGTGTTGGCAAAGCGATCGGTAAGTTCCCTGCTCGCCAGACCGATTACAAGAGGCTGAGACGCGGATATGTTCACATTCCCCAGCAGGCTGCTTTTTTTCGCGCCAGCCTGTGGCGCCAGGTGGGGCCACTCGATCCCACTTTCTACTTTGCGATGGATTACGACCTGTGGGTACGGCTTGCTCGGCTGGCGCCGCTCCATTACCATCCACGCATATGGGCGAACTTCCGCCTGCATGGCGGCGCCAAGTCGGTCGCAGCGGACGACCGTTGTTGGCCTGAAATGCTGCGGGTGCACTACCGGGAGGGAGGCGGCCGGTTTTCATGGCTGGCAATGAAGGCTGTCATTCGTCCATGGATCTATGCCTGGATGCCGTTAAAGCTCCGTCTGTGGGTCCGCAAGGTACAGGCGAAAGGCCTGGCAGACATCCAGCCAATTGTGATTCCTTCAAAAGATGGCTAATTTCCTATTGTCTTGTCGGAGCGGATCGGGTTAAATTGAACCGGTAAACACAATGGATAAAACGATCCAGCCACAGATCTACGACTCTTCCGAACGAGGCACGCCGCCGGTCGAGGAGCTCCGTGCGATCCTCAAGTACCGGCACTTGCTTACCCAGTTCGTCCGCAGGGATATCCTCACCCGCTATAAGCGGTCGGTATTGGGGGTCGCCTGGACGATGCTCAACCCACTGGGCACGATGCTGATCCTGACGATCGTGTTTTCGCGCGCTTTCGGCGGCAGCCAGCCCGGTTACGCGGCTTACGTCCTGAGCGGTCTGATCGCCTGGAATTTCTTCGCGCAGTCGACCAACGCGGCCAGCCTGCACCTGGTGTGGGGCGGCAGCCTGATCAAGAAGATTTATATCCCGCGTACGATCTTCGCGGTTTCGGCTACCGGCACCGGGTTGGTGAACCTGCTGCTCTCCCTGGTGCCATTGTTGATCGTCATGCTGATCGTCCATGTCCCGATCCGCCCGACAGTCCTGCTCGTACCCATCCCAATACTATTCCTGGTGATGTTCTCATTAGGCCTCGGACTGTTGATCTCGACCATCGCGGTTTACTTCACTGACGTGGTCGAAATGTACTCGATCGTCCTGATGGCCTGGATGTATTTAACCCCGATCATCTATTCGGAAGAAATCCTGCCGGAGATGTACCGGCTCTGGATCGTCCGTCTGAACCCGATGTACCACCTGATCGAATTATTTCGGGCGCCAATGTATGAAGGGAGAGTACCAACACTTTCTGAGTTCCTGATTTCGGGGGCCATCGCGCTGGTTACATTGCTGGCCGGGTGGCTGGTCTTTACCGAAAACGCAGATGAATTCGCTTACCGTATCTGAAGAGGCCGTGGTCGAAGAGCCGGGCTTCCCGGAAGACCAGGAGAGCGCCATCATCCTGGATAACATCGGGGTGCGTTACCGGGTCTCTCCAGAGCGGATCTTCACCTTCAAAGAATATATGATTCGCCGGGTGCAGGGGAAGGTGCGCATCCAGGACTTCTGGGCGTTGAAAGACTTTACGTTAAACATACGGCGAGGAGAAGTCTTCGGAATCATTGGACCGAATGGAGCGGGAAAAAGCACCCTGTTGAAAATTATTGCCCGGGTGTTGAAGCCGACAACTGGCAGGGTGATCGTCAAGGGGCGAGTTGCCCCTTTGCTGGAGTTCGGCGCTGCGTTCCACCCGGACCTAACCGGTCGAGAAAACATATTCTTAAACGGCGCCCTACTTGGTTTCTCGCACCAGGAAATGGTGGAGAAGTTTGAGGGGATCGTCGACTTTGCGGAGTTATGGGATTTCATCGATGCGCCCATGCGCACCTATTCCTCTGGAATGTGGGCCCGGCTCGGATTTGCCGTGGCGACAGACGTCGAACCGGACATCTTGATCATCGATGAGATCCTCTCGGTTGGGGATGAGGCCTTTCAACGGAAGAGCTTCGCCCGGATTCGAGCATTCTACGAACGAGGTGCAACGATCCTGCTCGTGTCTCACACCATGGATACGATCCGGGCGATGTGCCACCAGGCAGTGTGGCTCGACCACGGTGTCATGAAAGCAGTAGGAGAGGTCGAAAATGTGATAATGGCATACCGGAAAGGTCAACCTGAATGAACAAGCAACTTCTTAATTCAAATCCAGAAGAACTTGAATTGCTAAACATAAATCAACAATTACAGGTGGGAATTTATCCATAAAGCAGATGAGTTGAGGAAAAGAAATGTCTAAACCAAGAATGACGACTCTCATTTTTGCCGCCTTTCTGGCGGTTAGCGCTCTCCTTTTACTTGCCTTCACATTGGGCGAGAGCAGGGCTGTAGCTGCTGGCGTGGAGAGCAATCCACAAGTAGAGGATCAGCAAGCCTACGCAGCGGCGAGCGAAGTTTACTTACCGGTTTCCTTGTTAAATTATCCCTGGCGCTCACCTTTTGGAGCCGAATCGAACGATCGCTGGTATCCGGGATCGAACATATATAACAAAGGTGTTGAATTGAATCTCAAGTGGGCGCGCCTGGGGCAACGGGTATCCTGGCGGAAATTGCAGCCGGCCGAAGGGGATCCGATCGATTGGACAAAACTCGCCAAGTTCGAGCAGGAGCTAAGAGCCTTGAAAGCGGCCGGGA
>DATDRQ010000021.1:0-20613 GCA_035291645.1 Anaerolineales bacterium | reverse complement strand
CCAAATCGCCGGTGTACCCGGTTCGACTGATGGTTAGAGGGACCTGGTCCAGATATCCATCTGCGAAATGATAGTACTTCAGGTTGTCCAGATCGATCTCCCGCACAACCTCTTTCAGTAAACGGCGGGCGTTGGGCCCCTGGACTGCCAGCGCGGCAACCTGCTCGGATACATCCTTTACCTCGGCGTCTAAACCGAACGCGCAGTCCTGGAACCAGGCCAGGTTTGCCTCGGCAGCGGTGATGCGGAAGCGATCCTCAGTCAGGCGGGCGACCGTGCCGTCGTCGATGACCTTGCCATCGTCGTCGCTCCAGGGGGTGTAGCGCAACTGCCCGACCGGGCAGCGTTCGAAATCGCGCGTCATAATGCGGTTGACCGCTCGCAGCGCGCCGGGTCCGGAAATTATGTACTTATAGAGCGGGGAAACGTCGATTAAGGCAACGGCGTTGCGGATGGCGAAATACTCGCGTTCGTGCGAGTATTCATAAGTAGCCGCGGCCAGGTACCCGGCCCAGTTGCGCCACTCCTGGCTCAGGCTCAGTGGGGCGGTGCGGCTGTGAAATGGGGACGGGATCGGCATGAGTGAAGGATTATCTAAAAGAATCTCGACTTCAGTGACCTACCAGGAAGGCAGAATGGGGGGATTATACCCGATATGCCTCCCTCGCCGTTCGGCGTTCAATCGATCAACGGCGCAGGTGAAAAGGCACATCGATGATGGCGCGTTGAAAGCCGACCCTGCGCCGCTGGTAGAGCAGGGCGGTCTTCAACATCCAGGCAGTCTGGTTGTGGAGCAGGCTGTGCCACCAACGCACCGGGACGAATTCTGGCAACAGGACTGTCGCCAGCTGTCCGTCGTCGTGTTCCAGGTCGGTTTGGTCGAGGAAATCCAGCAGCGGACGCACCAGTGACCGGTAAGGAGAAGCCACCACGACCAGCGGGATATCCGGCCACCAGCGCTTCCATTTCCGCCGGATTTCATCCGCTTCTCCCGGATTGAGCTCCACGAATACCGCCGTGACGTCATTTGAAATCGACTGGGCGTACGCCATGGCGCTGATCACGCCCCGGTGGACGCCTGAGATCGGCACGACGATACGCGGCATTTGCCCGGGTCTGAGCGGCAGCGGGAGGCCGGTCACGGATAGCTCATGGGCGACCTCCGCATAGTGGGAACGTATTTTCAACAATACCATGACGATGAGTGGGATCAGAAGGATTGTAATCCAGGCGCCATCCAGGAATTTGCTGACCCCAACGACGAGTAAAGTGATCGCTGTGGCGAGCGCTCCTAACCCATTTAAGAATGTTTTTAACTGCCAGTTCCGGCCGCGTTCCCGCCACCAGTGGATCACCATCCCGGATTGGGAGAGGGTAAACGCCAGGAAAGCCCCCACTGCGAATAATGGAATGAGCAGGTGAGAATCCGCTCGGAAGATCACGATCAACAGCCCGGTAACAATTGCCAGAGATGCGATCCCGTTGGCGAAGACCAGGCGTTCTCCCAATGCCTTGAACTGGTGGGGCAGGAACCTATCCTGTGCCAGGATGGCGGCAACTCTCGGAAAACCAGCAAAGCTGGTGTTGGCCGCCACGGTCAAGATCAGCAGGGTCGCAATTTGCACCAGGAAGTAGGCTGGCCCGGTTCCCAGGATGGATCGCGCCAGGGCGGACAGGATCGTCTCCTGAGGCCTGGCGACGATGCCCAGAAAGTGCGTTAATCCAATGCTGCCCAGAAAGAGCACGCCCATGAGGAGCGCCATGACGATCAGCGTCCTGCCGGCGTTCCTGGCTTCCGGCGGGCGAAAAGCCGGTACGCCATTGCTGATCGATTCGATCCCGGTCAAAGCGGTACATCCGGAGGAAAAGGCGTGCAGCACTAAGATCGCTGTCAACGGCACCAGTGGGGGCGGTGCGGGCGAAGAGGGTGGGAAGGGAGCGCCAAAATTCCACCGAATCGCCCCGTACAGGAGCATTGCCAGGAAAGTGAACAGGAACAGGTAGACCGGGATGGAGAGTACCGTGCCCGTCTCGCGCAGCCCGCGCAGGTTCAACAGAGTGATTAATAACAGGAGGGTAAGCGCCAAATAAACACGGTACGACCAGAGGACCGGGAAGGCGGAGGCAATCGCCTCCACGCCCGCCGTCAGGCTGACGGCCGCGGTCAGGATGTAATCCATCAGAAGCGCCGAGGCTGCCACCAGACCTGGCAGGGTGCCGAGATTGCTGCGGGCGACGATGTAGGAACCACCGCCACTCGGGTAGGCATGGATGGTCTGGAAGTAGGAAAGGGCCACGATGGCAAGCACGATCGTGATGGCGATCCCTATCGGCCAGGCGAGCGCCAGGCCAGCGCTGCCTGCGACCACCAGACCCAAATAGATCTCCTGGTTGGCGTAAGCGATCGAGGAAAGGGCATCCGGCGAGAAGGCGGCCAGGGCGCGCACCTTGTTCAGCCGTTCGTGGAGCAACTCACGCGTCGCCAATGGCGGTCCGATTAAGATTTCTTTCAAACGTGTGTTCATACCGATAGATTTAGATGGTCGAGGTGAGCGCCGCCCCCAGGTCATCCCCCCGCCGTACGACGCGCACCGGCATCCGTAGAAAGCGCAGCATCTCAGCCAGCTGGTTGGTCCCGGTCGGTCCGTTGAAGGAGCTGGCATCGATCAGCACGACGACCGGGCGCTGGCCGCGCCGCACCAGGTAGTCGGCCGCCAACGCCACATCTTCCTCCACAGAATGCGTGATCAGCACGACGGTGCAGCCGCGCGACAGGTGCTGCGCCTGGACCTCGACCAGACCACGTAAGGACAGGTTGCCCTCCGCCTTGAGCATAGCCAGGGCCTCGAGCAGCTTTCCCAGTTGGCGGCCGCCGCGCTCCGGCGGCAGGATGCTGAGCGACTGTCCTTCGCTGACGAAGCCCACCGATCGACCCAGGCGCAGGTAATGACGGCCCAGCGAAGCAGTTGCGCTGATGGCGTATTCTTCAGTCGAAGGCGGCAAAGCGAAGACGTAATCCCTGCGCCAAATATCTTCGCCCTCCTCGATCTTTATTTCATACGGAATGGAGGCCTGACCGGTATAGGAGGCATCCAGGAAGATCCAGACTTCCGCTTGAGGGTCCAGTTCGAACTCCTTCGAAATCAGCCTGTCACGCCGGGCAGTACTCGGCCAGTGGATGCGGTTCAACGGATCTCCGGGTGCATACTCGCGCACCCCGGCGGCGTTGGGGGTCACCTGGGGCGTGCGCCGGCGCAGGGCATCCCCGCCAGGCAGGATGCCTGCCGGGTTAGGAAACTGGCGCACGTCGGCCAGCATGGGATAGACCAGGATCGATTCAGCGGCGGGCACGCTGAGGCTGACCGGAAACAATCCGAAGGGGTCGCCCGATTCCAGGATAGTCGGCCCCAAGGGGAACACTCCCCGGCGAAGCAGGCGGGTGCGCGCCAGGTAGGTGCGGCCGCGCCGCCCTTCTATGATGGGAAACAAGCGCGATCCCTGCGTACCCGGCAGCGGGGATTCATCCCGCACCACCAGCCACAGGCGCGGCAGGCGACCCGGGTTATCCAGGGTAAAGCGTGTTTCGAAGATCTGGCCCATCTGGGCGCGGGTGGCGCGCGGCTGGCGGGCCAGGCGAATCCCTCTTAATGCCAGCCTGGACCACAGCCAGGTGGTCACCAGCAGGAACGCCCAAACGTAAGCCAGCCGGTAATAGATTTGGGCGCCTGTCGCCGCCCCGGAAAGCAGGCAGATTACCAGCAGGGCAAGGACCAGCCGGGCTCCAGTAGTCACGCCTAAGCGTCTCCGGAAAGGTCCCCGCCCGGGACCGCCACGCTCCCCAGGATTTCCCCGACCACTTCAGCCGTGCTCAGGTCCCGCAGGCGCGCCGCAGGACCCAAGATTACCCGGTGTCCCAGGGCCGGCTCTGCCAGGGCTTTGATGTCATCCGGTAATACGAAATCCCGCCCATGAATGGCAGCGCGCGCCTGTCCGGCCCGGAACAGAGTCAGGCTGCCGCGCGGGCTGGCGCCTAGATATACTTCCGGATAATCGCGCGTCCGGCGGGAGATCTCGACGATGTAGCGCTTGAGCGCCGGGGCGACGTGGATTTTCTTGACCGCCTCCTGCGCCTGGTTAATCTCCTCCGCAGTGGTGACCTTATCCAGAGCCTCGATCGGGTGGCGGAACTGCTGCCGATCGAGCACCTCGATCTCGTCGGGGGTTTCAGGGTACCCCAGCCGCACGCGCAGGAAGAAGCGGTCCAGTTGCGCTTCTGGCAGCGGGAAGGTGCCCTCGTATTCGATCGGGTTCTGGGTCGCCAGGACCATGAACGGGCGCGGCAGAATGTGGGTGCGCCCATCCACGGTCACCTGGTGCTCTTCCATCGCCTCCAGCAGGGCAGCCTGGGTCTTAGGGGTAGCCCGGTTGATCTCATCCGCCAGCACGATCTGGGACATGATCGGTCCTGAGCGGAATTCAAATTCCCGGCTGACCTGGTTGAAGATCGACACGCCGGTGACGTCGCTGGGCAGCATGTCCGGCGTGAACTGGATGCGGTTGAAGGTACAACCCAGGGAGCGCGCCAGGCTGCGCGCCAGCATGGTCTTGCCGACACCGGGGACATCCTCGATCAGCAAATGTCCCTGGCAAAGCAGGCTGATCACCGCCAGTTCTACGGTCCCGTGCTTGCCGACGATGACGCGTTCGATATTGGCGACGACTCTTTCGGTGAAATCCTTAATTTGAGACATACACAATCCGCTCCAAGTTCAAGAAGATAAATCTTTTCATAGCGAGTGGGATAGGAAAGACTGTTAACCAGATTTACGGCTGTCTGTACCTGCTGGATGGGTTGCATATCTGCGGAATAGGACCAGGCCGAGCATCAGCCAGGCGGCGCTACTCACCGCGGCGCCCAGATAAACAGAAACCGGGCGATAAAAAATGGATATCCGGTGATTTCCGGCAGGCACGCCGACTGCCTGGAAGAGATAATCCACCTGGTGCAAATCTGCCGCACGCCCGTCCACAGAAGCCTCCCAGCCGGGATACCAGACATCCGCCACGACCAGGTAACCGGGGTGAGAGGTCTCTACCTGGACCTCCAATCGATCAGGGTTTTGCCGCACGATTTGAATTCCTGCCTGTGCATCCCCACTGCACTCGGGGCCCGTTGATCCGTCTTCCGCCTCCAGGATGATGCCGCCGGGAGCAGCCGGCTGGTTCAGCAATACCCACTGCAGGGCTTCCTCGGAGTCTGCAGCCATCTGCACGCACGCCGACCAGCGCACCCTCGGATATCCCTGGCGGGATTCGAAACGGACCCCGTAAGATTGTGAGGCCTCTTCCCATTCTACTACGTTTACGCTCATCAAGTCTAACATATGCTGCCGGGTGTGGCCGCCGGTCTCCTCCAAAGCCTGCATCCAACGGGCGTACCTGCCCGGCAGGAGCGGGTCGAAGTTGTTCGCAGAGTCGATCTGGTCGAGCAGGTTAATATTCGGGAGCAGGGCCGCCCTCAAAGTAGTCCAGTCCTGGCGCGCATCTGGCAGATCGTACGATCGGAAGCGAAAAAAACGCTCGAACTTTAGCCTGGTCTCTTCCTCTTTGGGGAGGTAAAGACGGCCTGACCCGGCTGCAGCCCGCACCTGGTCAGCAGTGGGAGCCGGATCGCGGTAAAAATCGAGGTCGATCCCTGGATTCAACCCCCAGTTGGCGACGAGCATGTCCGCTGCTACCCACAAAACCACCACCCAAGCCCAGGGGGTCGCCAGAGTACGGTGGGCAGGTGAACCTGTCGATGGCGGCGCGGTCAGAGTCAATATTCCGGCCCCAAGCCCCCACAGACCAGCCAGCGCGACGGCCCGGATGGTGGCAGGCTCGACCTGGCCCAGGATACCCCTGGCAAGTGTAGCAGCCAGTCCTGCCCCAATAGTCGCCGCCAGGGCGGCGGCGGTGGCAAGGCGCACCCAATATAGGCCGCGCCCGGTCGGGCGGCGCCAGGACTCTGCGCCGATCCCCGCCAGGAGAGCCAGGGAGAAGACCGCCAGAATGCTGATGCGGGTCGGCGCCTGGAACATATCAAAAGTTGGAATATGCCGGTAAAGCCAGGGGTAAAGCGGGGTGTTCTTGCCGAGCGCCAGGAGAAAGGCAACCAGGATGACGCCGGTCAGGAAACCGACCAGGCGCGGGATTAGCGCATTAAGGTTACCTATTCGCCTGCCCCTGGTGAAAACCGCTACCAACGCCAGAATGAACGGCAGCAGGCCGATGTAGACGGCGTCCTCCCAGTAGTTGGCGTACCCCCAGTAGTCGCCGCTGGCAGGGCTGCCGAACAGGCCCGGCGCCAGCAGGGTCAAGCCGCGCCAGGGCCAGAAGGAATACGTCATGGCGAATTCGTAATCCACCGCCCCGGCGCGCTGCGATTCCAGCAGGTATTCGGCAGTCGGCAGGAGCTGAGCAGCTGCCAGCGCCACACCAGCCAAGACCGCCACGGCCAACAAGCCCCAGGCCCAACCAAGGCGCTTCAGGGGGGAAGCACCCTGGTCCTGGATGTCCACAGATCCGGAGGGATGCTGCATCCCAGTTCCTGCCAAGGACCAGAACGCCGCCCACAGGCCGGCCAGGATCAGGGTGTACCAGGCCGTCTGGGCGTGACCGGCCAGGAGCTGCGCGGCGAACAGTACGGCCAGCAAAGCCATCCCACCAGTCTTCCAGCGGCGGATGTGTGGAGTGTCTGTGACCTGCACCGCGCTTTCTTGCAAAGAAGTCTTAGCCGGCCTGACGCCCAGAAGCAGAACCAAACCGTAGATGATCCAGGGCAGCCAGGCTGCGGCGGCGTTAATGCTGAGGAAACCGGAGCGCGCCACCAGGTAGCCGCTGAGACCATAAGCCAGACCGCTCACGGCCTGCGCCAGTGCACCCAGCCCCAAAGCGCGCGCCAGCCGCGCCGTACCGAGTCCAGCCCAGGCCAGGTGGGCTGCCACCAGGGGCGCCATACCCCAGGCCAGGGCAGGCGTGCCGCCGATGAGATAAAGAACAAAGTATAGCCAGTTGGGAGGGTATAGAACGGCCGTTTGGTAGTTCGCCAACAGGGGTGCGCCCATGCCCAGGCCAGGATTCCACAGCGGGAGATGGCCAGATTGCAGCTGCCGGGAAGCCTCGACCCACCAGGGCACGAACTGGGTCGCCGGGGTCCCCCAGAATAAGGCATTGCCGGTTAACCAAACCGGGGCAAGCAGCAGGAATGGCGCCAGAATTATCGGGAGCTCGGGATGGTGAAAGACCTGGTTAAGTCTTCTTGTCAATGTTGAGCTGGTAGCCAAGCCCTTCTCGATTGAGGATCAATTGCGGGTTGTTAGGGTCTGTTTCCAATTTCTGGCGGAGCAAATAGATCAAGTATTTGATGCGGTTACGGATGCGCAGGTTATCTTCGCCCCAGATCTCTGTAGCGATCTCCTCGTAGCGCACCATGCGAGGCGCTTTCTTCGTCAAGACCGCCAGAATGGCGAACTCACGCGGAGAAAGTTCGACCGAACGGTCGCCAATTGTGACTTCGTGGGTCTCAAAATCGATGGAGATGCCGGCCTCGGGAAAAACCCGCACGGTGACCGGCTGAGTCGTGCCGGTGCGGCGCAGTACGGTATTGACGCGGGCGACCAGTTCCGGCGGGAAGAAGGGCTTGGTGACGTAATCGTCGAAGCCCATATTAAGGCCTTTCACCAGGCTTTCTTTCTTGTTATCCGCGGTCACGCCGATCACCGGGGCGTCGGTGATGCGTCGAATACCATAAAAGGTGTCCCAGCCGTCCATGCCCGGCATCATCAAATCGAGCAGGATCACGCTCGGCTTGAGCTCCGCGCACTTCTGCAGGGCTTCGCTGCCGCTGAAAGCGCCGACCACGTCCATGCCGGCATTGCGGATGATGATCTTGATCAAGTCCACGGTGTCCGGGTCGTCATCGACGATCAAGGCTCGGCGGGCGACCGGTTTCTCCTTGAATGCATCCAGATCCACGCCGCTGTGCGCCGACGGAGTATCTTGGTAGTCGCTTGGATAAATCAGCATGATTTCATCCCCTTTTTTGTATTCATTTGTAAATTGATCTGCGTGGTGGACGGCTGGTGCAAATTTTATCACCGATTCTCATCTACCACAAAGAAAATCTCACACGAAAGGTCTCATATAGGCCCATCATCGACTAGAATGTTCCTAACGGGTCCTTTCTCGGCAGATCATGCCTGGAATTCGGTGCTGTTCGCAGACGCAGGGTGCGAGCGGTGTTGTCTGAATGCCCAAAACAGAGCCAGGATCGCTCCGAGAGATCCACCCAGCAGAATTATTGCGAACCCCCAGTACAGGCTAGCAGGCTGGAAACGGAAGACCACCTGGTGCTCACCTGGCTCGAGGTGCACCGCTCGCAGCAGGCCGCCTGCTGTCTGAACCTCGACCTCCTCGCCATCCACCCACGCTTTCCAGCCCGGGTAATTTATTTCAGATAACACCAGCAGGCCAGGTCCGGTCGCCTGCACCTTAATTTGATTCGGCTCCCATTCATCGCTTGCGACCGGTTGGATGTCCTCTCCAATCGGCGAGGTCTGCGGCTGGACCCAAGCCACTGGCCGGGCCAGGGAATTTTCGTACAGGCGCGTCTCGCCGAACTGCCCGATGAACTTCAACTGCTCTGATTCCAGGTCAAATTCAGAAAGGATATAACGTACGCCGAGCAGCCCGAGCAGGCCGGGGTCAGGTAAACGACCGATATTGTCCGTCTGGGGGCTGCCAGTGCCAAAAAGCGGGATAGTGACGGAGTAGCCCGCTTGGGGAACGCCGGTCGCCGGCTGCATGAATTCGGCGTAAGCCGCCAGCTGCAGCGGGTCAACCCCGCCGGCCTGCTCCAGCCGGTAGCGCGCCCCGGTCTGCTGGGGCAGGCTGTACGATGGGGAATAGACCCTGAAGCGGTCAGGCTGGGCAGCCAGGAATTCCGCCGCCTCGGCGCCCTGGGCGAGCACCTGTTCCACCGGGCGCGGGGTGTATGCCAGGCGGTCGACCAGGCTCCAGTCGACAACCGCCAGGAAGAACAGGGAAAGCAGCCAAATCTTCTTTCTAGCACTTCCCATAAGCAGCGCGGCGACCAGCAGGCAGGCCAGCCCGATCCCGCCCGCGCCCCAGACCAGGTTGGGAGCCAGGATGCCGGTGGCCAGGCGGATTCCGACGACCAGCGCTACTGCCAGGGTTGAGAATGCCACCAGACACCGGGTTAACCGGAGATTATTCTCGGTACGCAAAGAAGGAAAAAGGCCGTCTAAACCATAGGCGGCTAGGGATGCCAGCGCCATACCGCTGATGAACAACGCCCGGGAGGGCACCCGCAGCAAATCGAGCCCGGGCAGGCGCACCAACCAATCCATACCTGGCAGATAATCACCCAACGCAAATAGCAGGCTCAGGAGGAATGCCCCTGACCAGAACAAGCGGCCCGGTTTTGCTCTGGGGTTTGCAATCGCGACCAGCGCCAGCACCAGGACGACCGCCCCGGGGTAGAGCATGTACTCGTGGAATCCGCCGATGTCGGGGAAGAGCATCCAGATCAACCGGACAGGCGGCAATGAGAAAACCAGGATATCCTCAGGAGACATCCAGGCGCGGGTGGACAGGCGAGTGTACTCCAACAACGGAACTGCGAGAGGGGCCGAGAGGACTAAGGCGAAAGCGCTCTGGGCCAGCAAGCGCAATCCGGTTCTTCCCCAATCCGTTACGTGGCTATGCGCAAAGACGTACGCCCACCAAAGCACTCCGGCGTAGGCCGCCCAGCGTACGTCCGCCAGGAAGACCAGCGCCAGGACCAGTCCGGGCAGCAGGAAGCGGAATGCGCTTGCCAGAGCTTTCAGCCAGAGAAAGCGAGGGTTTCCGGGCGTTTGGGTATGCCGCAGGCTATGCAGGCCAGCGGCCAGCAGCCAGGGCGTCCAGGGCACGGCATATAGCAAGGTCAGGTGCCCAGCCCCGAAATGGGCGTACAGCTTCGGCAGGCAGGCAAAAGCTACCCCGCCCAACAGGGCCGGCGCCTCCCCCAGGCCCTCTCCGCGCAGCAGCCAGGCCATGCCTAATCCGCCCCAGACCAGGTGCAGGGCGACCAGCAGGTTGAAGCCGAAAGGCAGGGGAAGCAGCCAGGCCAGCCAGCCGGGCGGATACCACAGCCCGGCCAGCGGGTCGGCGAAGAAGGGATAGCCGCTCAATATGGTTGGAGACCAAAGAGGGATTTCCCCCCAGCGCTTCACGGCATCCAGTAAGTAGACCGCGTTCGGGTAATGCGAGACTGCCAGGTCGGATTCGCCGTGAGTCGGGTAGGGAAAGGAAAACAGCCCGGGCAGTACCAGCAGGGCCGGTAAAAGCAGCACCAGGTAAGTCAGGTATCGGCGGAGGTTCGTTGACCCGGTGTTTTCCAGTGAGGCGTCCTGAGTAGACACGGCAGGGTTTTGCATGGCGGGCTTCTTGTTGGGAGAGCAGGCTAAGGAGGTTGGCTGCCTGTCGTCCGGTAAATCTCGACCTCGCCACTCCGCCAGGCCAGCTGGAGGCCTTGCAGGAACGCTGGACTCCCCAGAAGGCGCTCACGAGGCCCGTAGTAGACGTAATCCACCCGGGATAGCACCTGGAGTTCTTCCGGGCGATAAATACCGCCGAACAGACGCTCGACCAGCGCTTTCTGGCCGGCAGCGGCGACCGTCTCGAAGGGATGGCCGTATACCACCCGCCGTCCAGAAAAGGCCGGCAGTTGCAATCCGGTTTCTGGACCTGCCAGCACGCCTGCCCCTCCCGGCGTGTGCTCGGCGAGCCACTCAAAAGCGCGCCTCTCGTCCGCGCGCACGAATAACAGCGGATCGCGGGTCTGGATGCCGTAGGCGCCGACCAGCAGGTTTACCAGGGTCGTTGGCAGGGCCAGGAGGAATAATAGTGCGGCAACCAGGAAGGTTCGCCTGCCCCCGATCTTGGTGGAGAGCAACTGTATGCCTAGAGCAGCCAGGCCTGCCAGCGGGATCATCAGCCCGGTGAAGAAGCGCCGTTGCAAGCCGAACGGCAGGTAGACCAGCAGCAGGCCCAGCACCGCCCAGACCAGCAGCACGCGTCGCTCAGGTCGCTTACTTCGCGCCGCCTGCCATCCACCGGGGATAGCCAACAGCAAGACCGGCGCAAAAGACAGGGCAACGTCCCACCAGGGTGGGGTAAGAGTCAGGTTCTGGGCGTTCCAGCCTCGGAAAAACGGGTCGCTGGCAATCACCCACTGGTCGTAAACCAGCACCATTACGCCACCTGCCAGCACAAGCAGCAGCCTCCGGAATTCCCGCGAACGGGCCAATCTGTTCCCAGGCTTCTGCCCGGCGGTCCAATCCTCCCTGAGTAAACCGTTAGGCTGAAAGATATCCCAGACCGCCAGACCAGCCAGCACCGCCAGGACGACCACCAATCCGAACGGCAGGACGATCGCCAGGGCCAGGCCTGCCAGCAAAGTGAGAACGCCTTTCCACCCGGTCCAGGCGCGGTTCCCTGTGGTAATCTTGGCTGGAAACGGGGTGAGCAGCCAGGCCAGCAAAGCCAATCCCAGCGGGAAATGCGGGTTGGCGTAGGCAGACAGGAAGGGGTAGGCTTCAGCCACCCACAGGTCGGCGGTGAGGATCCCAACCGTCACACCCAGCCAGCCCAATCCGGCGGCGAACAGCGCCAGGGCGAAAGCCAGCCGTCGCCAGGCCGGCTCGAGGAAGATCGTGGAGAAGAAACGCCACAACGCCAGGATCATCAAGGCGGCGCCTGCCAGCCGCGCCAGGTGAAACACACTCACTGGAGGTAAGGCAAGTAGGCGGGCGAGATGACCCAGTAATATGTAATATAGGAATAAGTAAGCGCCACCCCCATCCTCGAGTGTGTACGGCAGGCTGTAGCGCCACGCCCCCTGGTAACCTGCCTGCATCTTTGCCAGATAGGAATATCCGTCGATCGGATTGAACAAGAAACCACCGTAGACGGTCTCCGGACCACTCGCTGAAAATGCCCACAGGGTTGGCAGCATCATTACCGCAATGAATCCACCTCCGACGGCTATTAAGAACCAGGCATCCTTGCGAGCAGGCATGCCCCAATTGTATCCGGGTCGTCAGCCATCGTCTGGAAGTTGTCAAATCCGTAAAGGTTTTAGCTTTCCAGATTTGTTGGTTTCCTGGGGTTTCCCTTGTGCTTATCTCATTCCGCTTCTATAATCATTCCCATGAGCCAGTCCTTTCGTCTTTACCGCTTGCAGCAGATCGACAACCAGCTGGATCGAGCCCAGGCGCGCTTGCACGAGATCGAGATAATCTTGAAGGACGAACAGGCGATGCGTGTGGCAGAGCAGCGAGTGGCAGAGGCCGATCGAGCAGTCCAGGAGGCTGCCAATTCCGTGCGGCGAAGCGAGCAGGAAGTCCAGGCGCAGCGCATCAAGATCGAACAGACTGAATCCACCCTATACGGCGGCAAGGTACGAAACCCGAAGGAACTCCAGGATCTGCAAAACGAGAGCGCCGCCCTGAAACGTTATCAGAGCGTGCTGGAAGACCGTGAGCTGGACGCCATGCTGGTGCTCGAGCAGGCCGAGACCGATCAAGCCAGCGCCAGGGTTACCCTCGAGTTGATCCAGGCCGACTTCAGCACCCGCAACACCGACCTTTTCCGAGAGAAAGAGACCCTCCAAAAGGAAGTCGAACGCCAGGCTGAAGAGCACCAGGCTGCCCTGCGGGATATCCCCCCGCAGGAGCTGCAACTATACGAGCAGCTGCGCAAGCAGCGCAAGGGCGTGGCGGTGGCGAAGGTGGTCGACCGGACCTGCGCCGCCTGTGGTTCCACGCTGAGCACCGGGCACCTCTCGGCGGCTCACAACCCCAACCAGCTTACCCGCTGTACGACCTGCGGGCGTATCCTTTACTTGGGCTGAGCCATGCCCGGTTTCCTGGGGAACCTTTCGGTTGATCGCACCTCCTTCTGGTACGGTTTCCTGACAGGTGCACTTTTTCTATTTCTGTTCGCCCTGATCCGGCCTTTCCTGGCCAGATTATGGCAGGCGTTCACCTCCCGCGTACAGGATGTGCGCGCCAGCCTGACGACCAGCGCAGAGACGCGCCTGCGGCGAGAGATGATGCTGCTCGCCCAACACAATCACCTGGCTGCGCCCCTGTTCTCCCTCGACGAGGTCGTCATTCCGCCGCGGCTGCTGATGCTGCCGCGGCTGCTGGCGCTGCCGCGGCGCAGCGAGCCCATTGGAGAGAGCCAGCCCGGAGAAGAAAGCTCCTTCGACCTGCCCTACCTTCCCGACTGGCCAGAGCTGGCCGCGCATTACGGCGCTGAGATCCTGACGCTGCCCCAGGCGCTGAGCGGCGGCGCCAGCCTGGCCCTGCTCGGCGGCGCCGGATGTGGCAAGAGCGTCGCCCTGGCACACCTAACCTGCCTGATCGCCCGGCGCGATCCCTCGGTCGGGAAATTGGGCACGCTGCTTCCGGTGTTCGTCCACCTGGCCGATCTGCTGCCTGCCGGCCAGTACACCGGGCAGCCGCTGGAGCTGATCGAGCGCGCCATCCTTACCCGCGCCCCCGCCCTGGCATCCTCCCGCCTGACCGAGCTGCTACGCGCCGTCTTTCAGCATGGCCGCGCCCTGCTCCTGCTCGACGGCCTGGACGAGCAGCCCCAAGCCCTCCACCTTGAAACGATAAAATTTCTAGGAGAACTCCTAAAAACATTCCCGGGCACACGGATGGTTGTGGCCTCCCGTCTGGATGATTTTTCGGGACTGCCCGCTCTGGGATTGATCCCGGTTGCGTTGGCTGCCTGGAACCGCCGACAACAGCAGGAATTCCTGGTACGTTGGGGAACCAACTGGCGGAAGTTCATCGAGCCGCCCACTGGACCTGGTAGCGCTGTCATGGATCCGGCCTTAATCAACAGCTGGCTGCTGGTGGATTCTTCTTTTCTCACCCCGCTCCAGCTGACCCTGAAAGCCTGGGCAGCCTACGCCGGAGACACAAAAGGTCCCTCCCCGGCCAACAATATGAATGCCTATATCCGGCGCATGACTGCTGGCCTGCCAAAGGCACGCCCCGCCCTGGAGAGCCTGGCGCTGCAGATGGTGCTTACCCTGCACCCCACCTTGACCCAGAAGGAGGCCAGGAAGTGGACCGGGGAGGCCGAGCTGACTGGCGAACCTGTTGCGGAGGAGAGTCCCCCGGAAAATGGAAAACCAACCGCGCTGAAAACCCAGACGGCTCGCCTGCGTGGGATGGCTTCCGAACTGGTGGAAGCCGGCATCCTCATAACCCACGCCGAAGGACGCCTTTCCTTCGCCCATCCCAGCCTCACCGGCTATCTGGCGGCAGCCGCCATCGTCGAGAGCGGTCTTACCCAGGCGTTAGCTGCGCAGCCGGAGTGGACCGGCAAGTCCGCTACCTGCGCCTGGCTCGCTACTATGAGTGATTCAACTACCCTGGTGGATAAGGTTCTCGACAGTGGTCCAGATCCCCTGCTCAACGGACTGCTGACGACCGCCCGCTGGCTGCCCCTGACCAGTAAAGCAACTGCCTGGCGGGAGACTGTCCTGCAGCTGCTGCTCGAGGTGCTGCGTTCCGAAGATTGGGTATTCAGCCTGCGCGTGCGCGCCCTGGTCGCCCTGCTGCGCAGTGGGGACCCGGCACTTGGCACGATCTTCCGCCAGATGCTGTCTTCTCCCGTTGAAAATAGCCGCCTCCTGGCAGCGTTAGGCGCGGGTTTCCTTTGCGAGCCTCAGGTGACGGCTGCATTGAGTGACGCCCTGGAGGATCCCTCCCCTTGGGTGAAATGGGCTGCCAGCCTGGCACTGGCGACCATCGGGACCCAGTCCGCCCTGGAAAACCTGGCCTACGCCCTGCTGCATGGCGACGATGGCACGCGCCGCTCGGCAGCCGAGGCGCTGGCGCTGCACCCGGCAGAAGGGTATGCCGTCCTGCAGGAGGGCAGCGAAGTGGAAGACCTGCTCGTGCGGCGGGCAGTGGTGTTCGGATTAGCGAAAGTGCGGCAGCCTTGGGCGCGCCAGATCCTGGAGAAGATGGCTGTCGACGACAAAGAGTGGGTGGTGCGCGCAGCCTCTGCCCTGGCCCTGGAACGGCTGCAGGCGCCGCCGGTTTACATCCCTACCCCGGCGCGTGGGCTGAGCGAGACGCCCTGGTTGATCGCCTTCGCCGGCGAGCGTGGGATGGGTCTCTCTCCCGGCAAGCCGGCTATGAAGCTGCTCCTGCTGGCTCTCCAGGAGGGCAACCCTGGGCAGCGCCTGGCCGCACTGCAAACGCTCGAGTCCGTCATGGAACCCCGCGCGCTCCCGTTGATTTACGCCATCATCGCCGAGGCGGATGGCGAGATCAGCCAGGCCGCTTTCCACACGCTGTGGATGATGGCGGGCGCCGGGGTGGACGTGCGTAACCCGGTCTCAGCATGAATTCGCAGTGATAGAGGCACGAGGGAATTTCGAAAAGCTATTTACCATTCCGCTCATCCCCCGTGCCCCAACCTCAATAGCAGTCAATTTAACCGAGCCAGAATCCGCGCCTGGACCTCCTCCGGCGTCAGGTCCATCACTGAAATCATCTTATTCCTCCCCGTTTGCCCGGCGACGATCTCGATGCTGGAGACTGGCACCTCGAAAACCTCGGCGAGGAAGCGCACCAGCGCCTGGTTAGCCTTCCCATCCACCGGGGGCGCCGCCAGGCGGATTTTGATCGTCCCATCCGCCAGGATCTCGCTGATCTCATTCTTCTTCGCCCGCGGGGTGACCCGCACCGCCAGGGCAGCTCCTGAACCGCCAGGCTGGATTTTCAATTCCTTGCTCATACTGGATGATTAAAACGATAGCAGGACGCGCGCCAGGATGTACTCGATCACCTGTACCAGGATCAGCAGCACCAGCGGGCTAAAATCGATCATCCCGGTCGACGGCAGGATGCGCCGGATCGGGTTGAGCAGCGGCTCGACGATGCGGTTAACCGTCATGCGCACCGGGTGGAAGGGGTCCATGAAATAGGACAGGATGACGTAGGCGATCACCAGGAGGGAGATCGCCAGGGAAATATAGTGTATTAATGAAACGAGGGCTGCCATTCTTTCATCCTTGTCGTCAAGAAATTTTCAGGCTGGCGCGCCTGCCAGCAAGTCGGCCTATGCACCCGGCCGTGGGCCTAAGATCGCCGTACCTACCCGCACCAGGGTCGCCCCTTGCTCGACTCCGACGGTGAAGTCGCCGCTCATACCCATCGAAAGCTCGGACCAATCTACTTGCGGATACCATGAAGCCAGGCAGTCTCGCAACCGGCGCAGGCGGCGGAAATAGGGCCGTGCCAGTCCTGGATCGTCGCAGAACGGCGCCATTGTCATCAAGCCGCGCACCTTCAATCTATGCAAGTCGATCAGAGGTTTAAGGGAATCTGCCAGCCGCCCCCAATCCACCTCCTCCCAGGCTGCCCAGCCGGATTTGGTCGCCTCCCCGCTCACGTTGCACTCCAGCAACACCGGCAAGGTCCGTCCCATTTCTCCGGCGAAGCGGTCCAGGCGATAAGCCAGTTTCAGGCTGTCTACCGAATGGACCCAGTCGAAATTCCGGCACACCGCTTCCGCCTTGCGACTCTGCACGTGACCGATCATGTGCCACTCGACCTTAACATCACCAAGAGACCTGACCTTCTCCTCGGCTTCTTCGACGTAATTTTCGCCTAGCAATCCCGCGCCCGCCTGCACAGCCGCCTGGACGGTCTCGAGTGGGTGGCCCTTGGTCACCACAACCAGGCGCACTTCCCCGGGGTGCCGCCCGGCGCTCACCGCAGCGTTGCCTATCTGTTCAAGGACGCGGTGGAAGTTCGTCTGGATCTCGTCTGTCGTGATAGGAGGGTGGGAAATACCTGGATTTGCCAAGTCGCCCGTGCCTGAACGGATTTTACCCCGGTTCCGGGTAAATCGCTTAACTCAGCCCAACGAGTACCCCGAAGCGGCCGGTCTCCCCACGCTCGCCGCGGTGCGAGTACCAGTCCTCCAGGTGGCAGGCCGTGCACAGGCCGGAAATCTCGATCTGGCGAACGCCCGCCCGTTCCAGCAGCAGGCGGTTGGCAGCCCACAGGTCGAAATGCACCGCCCCGTTTGCCTGCGGGAGCAGCCCGTCCGCCTCTTCGCCGAAGGACTGCCGCGCCTGCGCGACCACATCCGGGCCGACTGCGTAGTGGTGCGCCCCGATCGAAGGCCCAATCGCCGCCAGGACGTCCCCCGGGCGTGAACCGTAGGCCTCTCGCATCCTCGTTACGGTCGCCGATACCACCCCACGAACCGTGCCCAACCAGCCGGCGTGAGTGAGGCCGACCACCCGCCGCAGCGGGTCGTAGAGCAGGATCGGCACGCAATCCCCGAAGCGCATGAACAGGGTCACCAGGGGCTGGTCGGTCAGGATAGCATCCGCCTTGAGGTGCGGGTGCGGCGGGCGCGGCGCGCGGCTGCAAATCACGTCCGTGCTGTGCACCTGCCAGACATCGTAGACCGAGTCCGGGTCGCGGCCGAGCGCCCGGAAGGAGCGCACCCGGTTCTCGAGCACGCGCGCCGGGTCGTCGCCGCGCAGCCCGCCCACGTTGAGCGAGGCCCAGGGCTGCGGGCTGACGCCGCCCTGGCGGGTGAAGACCGCGTGAGCGACTCCGGCAGCGTCCAATGACTCGAAGGTGAGGTAGCGCACGGCCTCCGGTTGGTGGAAGGGCATTCGATCAATCCCCCGCCTGCTGCAAGCCGGCCCGGCGAAACTTCTCTTCCATGTACTTCCGGGTCTCCACCATGGTGGTCTCCACCAGCGGCAAACCGAACCAGGCGGTGGTGAAGCCGAATAAGAACCCGGTTAGTGACCGCAGGAAAGGCGTGCTTTCCCGGTATGAAAGGAAATTCAAGGGCGGCTGGCTGAGCAGCTGGCTCGTACCATCCAGAGCGATGGGCAGGATGCCGACCACCACCCAAATATACCAGGGCAGCGGCTTGACGCGGCGCCCCGTCAGGGAAAATACCAGTCCGAAGATCAGGATGCCGCCATAGATGGCGACATCGCGCTGGCATAAGGCGACTTTATACCCGATTTCAGAGTTGCCAACAAACTGGCGGGCGGTGAAGATATCCCCTTCATCCAATCCTGTCGCCTGACCGTAGGTGAGCAAGCCTCCCACTCCGGCGGCCTGGCGTGGGTACTCTGCCTGTTCTCCGAACAGGAACCAGGAGCGGAAAGCAAACTGGTGGCAGACGACCCCATACACCCGGTAGATGCCTGTCGCCGGGCCGGTCAGGCCGGCCGCCATGAGGACCGGCGCCAGGAAGGGCAAGCCGAGATATGTCAAGACGAACAGGTTGATCACCAGCATGTAGTGCCGAGAAAGCCAATAGGAAAACCGGTCGCCGCGGGTCACCACCACGGGCCCCGCCAGGCTGGCGTCGTAGCGCGCCTGCTGGATGGATTGCAGGTCTGCCTCGCGTTCGGCCGCCGCCCGCAAGACGATCTCCAGGTCTTGTGGAGTGATCGGGGGCCGCAGCTGGTACGGCCCGACCTTGACCACCGGGATTTCCAGTCCGTAGAGCTTGTTCAGCTCCCGGTCCCCGTCGATATCGATCTCTTCGAGCTGATGAGGGACGACTGGCTGCAACGACTGGAGCAGGTCCTTCACGTCATCGCATAGCTGGCAGTCATCGCGAGTGTATAGGGTAACTTGGATCATGGATCTATACCAACCTGCTGCAAGTATCGGTCCAGCTGTGCCTCTGTGATCAATCCTACATGGTGGACCCTGATCACACCTTCCGCATCCACCAGGAAGGTGGTTGGGTAACCGCGCACCCGGTACAAATCCTGGACCTTCGCGCCAGGATCCAACAATATATTAAAGGTCAACTCGAGCTGCTTCGCAAACTGTCGCACGTCTTGCTCTGGTTCGTCGAAATCGATCGCCAGGACAGAAAATTTCGCCTGGTGCTGTTCGAACCTCTCCTGGATGGCTGGCATCTCGAGCTTGCAGGGGGCGCACCAGGTCGCCCAGAAGTTGAGCAGGACCGGCTTGCCGCGCAGGTCGCTCAGGCGAACGGTCTCCCCGGAGAGATCTACCAGTTCAAAATCCGGCGCCAGAGCACCGACCGCCGGGGAGGTGGTGAGTGCCTTGCCAGGCAGCTGCCCCTCGCTTTGCGCCTGCCCGTTCCAGAAACCGAGCCCGAAGAAGATTAAGACTCCCAGGCCCGTCCCTGCCAGGAGCCCAGCGACCAGGATCAACCAGTCTTTCCGCTTCAACGTTTCTTTCTCCGGCAGGCCGGGGTACCCCAGGTCAGGCAGGTACGGATTAATCTTCAGGGACCAGGGCAGGTTGGTCCTTTTGTTCTACTCGGTCTGGTTTTATCAGTAGCGCGGCGGGGAGGGCGACGAAGATCAACGCCGTCCCGAAGAACCACCAATCGACGAAGCTGCGCCCTTTCTGGCGGGCGATCAACGCCGGGATCAGGCCCAGGATGATTGCCAGAGATACCCCGATCAGGATGTACATCCCGACCTGGGCTTCATTGATCGAGGTGAAGAAGGTACCGAAGCGGGCAATTTGTTCGAAACGGCCCATGAATAGCAGCACACCCACGGCGATCATCACGACCCCCATGGCGACCTCGATATAGTGGATCGCCTTCCCATAGCGCCTCAGGGCGGTTGTGACCAGGCTAATCTCCATGGCGGCGATCAAGAACGGGATCGCCAGGCCGGCGGAGTAGGCCAGCAGCAGCCAAAATCCTTGAGAGATGGATCCCGTGTTCAGGGAGAGGGTCAGGATGGTTCCCAGGATCGGGCCAACGCAAGGTGACCAACCGGCGGAGAAAAATACACCCAGTAGCGCCGATGAGAGGTAGCCCCACTTCGGATCAGGCGGCTGCTGGCGGCGAACGTCATACTGGAGAAATGGGATGCGGATGACGCCGGTCATGTGCAGGCCGAACAGAATCACGACGGTCCCGCCGATCTTGGTCAGGTAAGGTCGCAGGTCGAACAGCACGCTCCCCAGGGCAGAAGCGCCCATGCCGAGCAGGATGAAAACCACGCTGAAGCCGAGCACGAAGGCGACTGCATGGGCGACGGTATGCCAGCGGCTCGCTTCCGGGCTCCCGGCCGACCGCCCGCTCAAGTACCCAATATAGGCCGGGACCAGCGCGAACACGCAAGGAGATAAGAACGAGGCCAGCCCGGCTAAGAATGCCAGTCCCAGGCCCAGGTTCGCAGCTTCTACCATCCAGAAATTCTCCTGTATTTGGTCATCCTACCGATCCAGAAACCGGGATTATTCCTCAGTGACAAATACACGCGTGCTTAATTCCTTGGTAATGGTTACGTCGTTGTCGCCGGTCCCGTTTAGAACGGCTGGTTGGGTCCAGCGGTAAATCCACTTGGCGTCCTGCGGGGCAGTGTTGACGCAGCCATGAGACATCGGTTCGCCGAAGTTGTTATGCCAGAAAGTCGAATGGACGGCAACGCCCTCGCCGTGAAACAGCTGCGTCCAACCGATCCCGGGCAGGTCCCAGCCTTCGGCGTTGGTG
>DATDRQ010000020.1:0-10723 GCA_035291645.1 Anaerolineales bacterium | reverse complement strand
GGCAGGTACGGATCGGGCTGCAGGTAAACCTCCAGGGGCAGGTCGTGTACGTAGGCGAGGAATTCCCAGGGGTCTACCTGGTAGTGGATCTGCAAACCACGCAGGGTAGTCCCGTAGTTGTCTACATAGCTGCGACGAAGTTCCGGCGTGACTTCAGGTGAGAGACCGAGGCGTTCGTGCATGAAAAGGGTCATACGCTCGCGAATGGCGCCCCACAAACCGCTGGTATTAGGGTAAATTGTGTCATCCAGGTCGATGAAAAGAGCAGTGTAAGGCATAACCACAATTATAAAGGCAATCGATAAGGGGAGATCTTGTACTCTCTCTCCACCAAGGCCTCTACGAACTTCATTTCCAGGCTTTACGGGACGGGTTGTGGAGACTCATGACCTTGTTATAATTGCCGTATGCCGATCCGATTATTAGACCCAGCTGTGGCTTCCCAGATCGCTGCCGGGGAGGTGGTGGAACGTCCCGCATCTGTGGTCAAGGAGTTATTGGAGAACGCCTTAGACGCCGGCGCCCGGCAGGTCGCCATCCGGGTGGAGGCTGCCGGCAGACGATTGGTTGAGGTGATCGACGATGGGAGCGGGATCGCAATCGATGAGATCGCCCTGTCGGTCTCCCGGCATGCCACGAGCAAGCTGAGCACATCCGAGGATCTCCTACACATCCGGACGCTGGGTTTTCGAGGCGAAGCACTGGCTTCGATCGGCTCGGTGGCGCGTCTGATGATTACCTCGCGCACGGCGCAGGAGAGTGTGGGAGCGCGTCTGCGAGTGGAGGGCGGTGTGCCCGAACCGGTCATACCGGCAGGCACCCCCGCTGGGACATCGGTGAGGGTGGAAGACCTGTTCTACAACGTCCCGGCTCGTTTGAAGTTCCTCAAGACCGACCTGACCGAGCGCCGCCAGATCGATGAGTTGGTGACGCGTTACGCGCTGGCTTACCCCCACGTGCGCTTCCAGCTATGGCAGGAGGATCACCCGGTCTTGCAGACGAGTGGGAACGGCGACCGCCGGGAGGTGCTGGCTGCTTTGTACGGGGTAGAAGTGGCGCGCCAGATGCTGGAGGTGCTGGCAGAATACGATGATCTCCACATAACAGGGTTCATCAGCCCTCTCTCCCTGACCCGGTCTAACCGGCGGGAGATCGTCTTTTTTCTCAATGGGCGCTGGGTTCAGGATTCTGCCCTGGCTAGCGCCCTGATCCAGGCCTACCATACCCTGTTGATGGTCGGCAGGTTCCCCCAGGCGACGCTTTTCATAGAGATGCCACCCGAGCTGGTCGACGTCAACGTCCACCCGGCCAAGGCGGAGGTGCGATTCCGGGAGCGGGACGCAGTCTTCAGCGCCGTACAACGGGCAGTCCGGCGGGCTTTGCTGGCCTACACACCCGTACCCGGAATCCAAACCGGTTATCAAGAGGACTTCGCACTGGATGAGGCGAAAGCGGCCCGCCGCCCGGAGGATTTCGACTGGCGGGACATCCCCGAAACGGCCGGCGCGCAAAGCCAGACTGCCAGGCAGGGGATGGGCGATTCCACCCAGCCGGAGACTGCACAAGCCCGGCTGGCGCACGGCCGGGTGCCTATCCTGAGGCTGGTTGGCCAGGTGGCCTTCTCCTACCTGGTGGCAGAAGGACCGGATGGTCTTTATTTAATCGATCAACACGCAGCTCACGAGCGCGTCCTGTTCGAGCGTTTCATCTCCCAACGCAAAGGAGATCGCATCCCCTCCCAATCTCTTTTAGAACCGGTTTCCGTGGAGTTTACGCCCTCTGCCAGCCGGCTGCTGCTTGACCAACTTTCAACCTTGGGCGACCTGGGATTCCAGGTAGAGCCTTTTGGGATGAACACCTATCTGGTGCGAGCCGTCCCGGCGCTGCTGGCAGGCAAAGACCCAACGGCTGCCATCCGGGCGCTGGTCGAGGATTTCGAGGAGGATGAGACTCCCTTGCAGGGAGAGATCGAAGCCAGGATCATCGCCCGGGTGTGCAAGCGCGCCGCAGTTAAAGCCGGGCAGAGCCTGACGGTAGAAGAACAGCGCGCCCTGCTCGACGATCTAGAATCTTGTGAGTCACCCCGCACCTGTCCGCATGGACGGCCGACGATGATCCACCTGCCGGTTGATTTATTGGAGCGCCAATTTGGACGCAGGGGGGCCCGTTAGGATAAGTTCAAAGGCAGGTGCACCCGGATGGTGGTCCCGACCCCGACCTGGCTTTCGACCTCAATCGTCCCCCGATGCGCTTCGACAATACGCTTGCAAATGACTAACCCCAGCCCTGTTCCCTGGGCATACCCTTCGGTGGCGTGAGCCCGAAAAAACTTCTCAAACAGGTGGGCGAGATCGCTTTCCCGCATGCCTGGGCCGGTGTCGCTGACCTCGATCGTGATCTGCTTCGGTCCGGCCTCGGCGCGCAGTAGCACTTCTCCGTGCTGGCAATTGTACTTGATGGCATTGCTGAGCAGGTTCAGGAGAACCTGTTTGATCTTATCGCGGTCGGCCTTCAGCTGCGGCAAGTCCAGGGGTATTTCCAGGCGCAGGCGAATTTTATTTTCAGCTGCGCGCGTCGCCTCCATGCTGGCGCACTCCTCCAGTAAGGAGGTTAAGTCGAACCACTGGGCGTGAAATTCTGTCCTGCCTGACTCAAGGCGGGCCAGGTCCAGAAATGCACTGGTCATCTCGATCAGGCGGGCGGTCTCATCATGCAGAATCCGGGTCACTTTCTGGCGTTGCTCCAGAGAAGGGTCCTGCCGCAGGAGCAGGTGGGCGGCTGTATTAAGCGAGGAGAGCGGTGTGCGCAGCTCGTGGACCATCTCGGCGATCAGGTCAGACTGCTGGAAGAGGCGGGTGGTCTCGATAGCGACGGCTGCCTGGGCTCCCAGCGCCACCAAGACCTGCAGGTCTTCCTGGGTGAAAGTTCCGGACTTCTTATTGATCGCCTCAAGTACGCCGACCACCTTCTCCTTGGCGATCAACGGCACCCCCAGCAGCGATGTAGTCGTTATATTGGTGACTTTGCCGATATGGCTGAAATGGCGGGGGTCCTGTTGGGCGTCAACGAGGACGATCGGTTTGCCCTGTGAGACGATCCATCCGGCAATGCTCCCCTCCAGGGGGATCACCAACCCCTGCATCAGGGGTTCCTCCAGGTTCGTCGACGATTGGAAGAAGAGCTGCTTTTTATTTTCATCGAATAGGAGGATCGATGCGGCTTCGGCATTGCTCAAATCGGCAGCCGCCTGGGAAATCCGGTTGAGCAAGACATTCAGGTCGAGGGTGGAAGCCAGATCGCGCAAAATCTCGAGCAAGCGCTGGTAGCGCTCGAGCAGGGTGGGCTGTACTGAATCAACCATGCTGGACCTCAGCGACTAGGTGAGGCAATACGACGGCGACATCTTCGTTAAAGATGAAATCGGCCCGCTCGTCCAGATACGTGGGGGATTGGTTCACCAGGATCAGGTGTGACCCATGTTCTAACGCCCGGAGGGGCAGACCTGCAACCGGCATTACCTCAAGCGAAGAACCTGCGACGAGCAGGAGATCGCAGCTCTCGCAGGCCTGCTGGGCCTGGAGCCAGGCGCGGACAGGGAGTTGTTCTTCAAACAGCACCACATCCGGCTTGAGGATCTGGTAGCAATCAGGGCAGCGGGGGATTTGACCGGTTTCCAGGTAAGGCTCCAGGAATCCAGAAGCCCCGTACCGGTGGTAACAACCGATGCAGGTCAGGGATTGCAGGGTCCCGTGAATTTCGAGCACATGGAGCGAACCTGCGCGTTGGTGTAAGCTATCGATGTTTTGAGTGATCACCATCTGGATAAGACCAACCTGTTCCAAGCTTGCCAGGGCGAGGTGGGCGGGGTTAGGTCGGGCCTGGACGATCTCGATCGCCAGGGAGCGCATCCAGGCATAGAATTTCTCGGGCCGGTATCTGAAGGCGCTCAGGGAAGCCACTTCGAATGGATCGAAGCGCGTCCATAAACCGCTGCCAGCCGAGCGAAAATCCGGTATGCCGGAAGGGGTGGAAATTCCGGCCCCTGTTAAGGCGACCCCCTTTTTGGCGGAACGGAGCAAGCTGGCAGCTGCAAGGAGATCCTGCCGAAGTTCCGTAGAAACCTGTTCCATAATCTCCAACTAGGCAGTTCTTTGGTATACCAATTCGGCCAGCTTGAAAAATTGTTGCGCAGCCGGACCGTGGGGTTGCATCAGGATCATCGGGGCGTTATTGCTGGAGGCCTGATAAGCCAGTTCGGGTTCCGGGGTAAAGGCGACCGGGATCTCAAAACCGAGCTGCTCCTGGATCTGGGATGGAGTCAGCTGCATGTTAGAACGCGCCCGGTTTACCAGGACGATGTGAACCTGATCTGACCCGATGCCAATGCCAAATAAATCTTCCAGCAGGGCACGCGCCTGGAGCACGGACTGCGGCAGGGGCTCGATCAGCACGAGCACTTCCCGGCAGTTGACCAGCACTCTCTCGCTGGTTGGATTGAGCCCTGGGCCCAGATCGATGACTACGTATTCTGCCATCTGGGTCAAGAAATGGGTGATGGCTTCGAAGTTGCTGGCCGACCAGGCATATCTGGCGTCCATTGGTTGTGGAGAACTGAGCAACAGGCGGATGCCGGCTGGATGGTTGACCAGCTCGGATTCAACGGACCGGCGGGAAACCTCTGCCGGGGACATTTGAAGCAGGTGATTCAAACCTTGAGGTTGCCCGTAGCCTAATTCCAGACTCAAGCTCCCCTGACCGGGCCGGAATTCGGCAACGATAACGGATTTCTGCGTGCACTTCTGCAGAGCAACGCCCAGATTCAAAGCAACTGTCGTGGCGCCCACGCCGCCTCGGGTGCTGACTACAGCCAGAGTGTGCCCGAGTTCGTCAGAAAACGCTCTCTCCCGGCCCTTGGAAGCCCGCCCGAGGATGGCCTTGACGTGGGCCAGGAGCTCGCGGGTTGAGATAGGCTTGGTCAGGTACGCATCGGCGCCGGTCTCCAGGCCGAGCACACGAGAATCCATGCCGTGCTTGGCAGTGAACATGATGATCGGAATCCGGCTGGTGGCCTCATCCTGGCGTAACCGCCTGGTCACCTCATACCCGTCCATGCCCGGCATGAGGATGTCTAGCAGGATGAGATCGGGCAGCTCGTTTTTGGCCAGGGTCAACGCCTTTTGCCCGTTGCTGGCGGCGATGATCTCGTATCCTTTACTCTCTAGCATCATCCCCACCAATCTCAGCGTATCGAGTTCATCATCGACGACCAGGATCTTCTCGGGCATACACGCTCTCCGCTCCTTGTCTGGGTTTTCAGTCAGTCTAGCATAAAGGAGAAAGCAGTGCAAGTATCAGTTACGTAAGGTTCCTCCAGGTTCAGGGACGGCAAGCAGTTCTTTTTTGACTATAATGATAGGGATGTATGCAAGATTGGGTAAGATCCTCCGAGATGAATGTGCTCTGAAGCCTGACGACCTGCTGGTCCTGGGCGTGTCCGGAGGGCCTGACAGCCTGTGCCTGTTGGACCTGCTGGTCTGGGCTGGTTTTTCCCCGGTCGTCGCTCATTTCGATCACCGGTTGCGTCCGGACTCAGCTCAAGACGCCGAGCAGGTGCGTGTCTGGGCTGATCGACTGGGGTTGCGATTCATCCTGGGCAGGCAGGATGTCGCTGCTTACGCGCAGGCGAACTCGCTTTCGTTGGAAGAAGCCGCCAGGATGACCCGCTATCGTTTCCTGTTCGATGGAGCGGAGCAGGTTAGGGCTCAGGCGGTTGCCGTGGCGCATAACGCCGACGACCAGGTCGAGACGGTGCTGATGCACCTGCTGCGCGGTTCTGGTCTGGCCGGGCTACGGGGCATGCCGGTCCGGGCTCTCCCCAATCCCTGGAGCGATGCGATCCCGTTGATCCGTCCCCTGCTTGGCGTCTGGCGCTCTGAAATCCTGGAATACTGCGCCGGGCGAAGTCTGCAGCCTTTAATGGATCCGACCAACCTGGATACCACCTATTTCCGCAACCGCCTGCGGCACGAGCTGTTCCCTTACCTGGAAACCTACAACCCGGAATTCAGGAGGGTGTTGTGGAGGACCGCGGAGCTGGTGCAGGGAGATTACCAGGTGTTGCATGGGTTGGTGCAGCAAGTCTGGGAGGCCTGCCTGCGAGAATCGGATGATGGATTTGTAGAGTTAAGACTGGAAGATGTGATGGGACAACCAGCAGCGATCCAGCGCCACCTGATCCGGCGCGCAGCCGGAATGCTGCGACCCGATCTGAGAGATATCGGATACGAGGCGATCGAACGTGCGCTCGACTATCTGGCCAATCTCAACCGCCCGCCCCAAATCGACTGGATGGCTGGTCTGCGTCTTGCATCTGAGGGCGGCAGGTTTTGGATCGCAGACTGGCAGGCCGAACTGCCCGGCGGCGCCTGGCCGCGCCTCCTGGAGGGGATTGAACTTGTGTTAGTCCCTGGGGAAGTCGTTGAGCTGGAAAATGGATGGAGACTGCTGGCAGAGCCGGTCACCGATCTGGAACAGGCCAGACGGCAGGCTGTGACGAACCCGGACCCATTCCAGGCCTGGTTGGCGCTGGACGGAGAGGGAAAGCGCGTGGTCCTGCGCAGCCGGCGGGAGGGCGACCGCCTTCGGCCTCTGGGGATGCCGGAAGGCTCCATCAAGGTGTCCGAACTGATGATCAACCTCAAGTTGCCGCGGCGCGCCCGTTCGGAATGGCCGCTGGTTTATGTAGACGACCAGGTCGCCTGGATCCCCGGATACCGCTGCTCCCACGATTTCCGCCTGTCCCCCGCCACACGCCGGGCGGTCCACCTGAGATTTGTGCATGGCGGGACTACCCCGCTGATATAATTGTTGTGCATTTCATCACATTTTAAAGGCAACGGGTTTACGGAATGAAATTCTTCTCGCGAAAGAAAAAGAACAACCGCTTCCTGGAATTATTGATCCGCCAGGCCGAATTCACTGTCCAGGGCATGGAAGTGCTCAAGTTGTACATGCAGGAGCCGCAAATTGAGCTGGCGGAACGCCTATTCAAGATCGAATCCGAAGCGGATGAGGTCCGCCGGATACTGATCGATGAGCTCAACCGTACTTTCGTGACCCCCTTCGACCGGGAGGATATCTTCGCCCTCTCATTGACCATCGACGATATCCTGGATTACGCCGAATCGACCTTGGATGAGATGGTTATGCTCAAAGTGGAGCCGAACCCCTACCTGGAGCGGATGGTCTCTTTGCTGACCGATGCGGCTGTGGAAATCCACCGGGGTGTGCTGCGCCTGGTCGATCACCCCAACGTGGCGAACGATCATGCCGTGCGGGCCAAGGCCCTGGAGAACCGCGTCGAGCACGTCTACCGGGAAGCGTTAGCCGACCTTTTTCAGGAAACCAGTACTTTCGAAGAGGTCATGGAAATCCTGAAGTACCGGGAAATCTACCGCCATCTCTCCAATGCCGCCGATCGCGGTGACCAGGCTGCCAACGCAATCGGGGATATCGTCGTAAAGTGGTTGTAACACCCGGTTGCGGTCACTCATCTCCCTCTGTTTGACCTGACAAGCGCCGCAGTTTCATTCTCACTTCCCGCCATTGGATCTTTGATATCCCCAGCTTCTGCCGGACCTTATCTGGCTCCATTCCGGTCCGCCAGTCGCTCAGCGCGCAGGTCCACCGGCACATTTCGAAGGAGATGTGTTTGCCGACCCCCGCTTGGCGACTTATGTCTTCCAGCAAATATTCCAGGCGCCGCTGGGACCAGGGGAAAAGCTGGTCGGTGAGCTTGAAATGAGCCCGGTATTGTGGATAGACTTCGATCCAGCTTTCCGGCAAGGGGATTTTGCGTTCTTTGTAGCGGTGTTGCGGGCTGGCATAGCGGACGAATAGAGTCGGACCCTCGGAGGCCTCCAGATCGATGTGGTTGAGCTTGAGCGCCAAGGTCTCGTTCTTCTTGATCCCGGTGTTCAGTAATAGGTCTAATAAGGCGAAATAGCGGGTATCGCCGGGTTTGCTATGCCAGAACTCCTGGGCCGCCTGGAGTGAGGCAGCGACTTCGTCAGGAGTGAGCACAACAGGCAAGGGGCTGATGACACTCATCTGAACCACCTTTTCGGCCGGGTCAACCAGGAGTACGCCATGCTGGTGGAGCCAGCGGAAGAAGGCTTTCAAAGAGGTGATCCGGCGGGCGAGTGTCTTGGGGCTGCAAGGCACACCACGGCCTTTCTGCATCCAACTCAGGAAATTGTTCAGATCGGTCGTGGTGACGCTGCCCAAGGTGCGGTCAGGGGGTAGGTAGACGGCGAGCAGATGCAGGTCGGCGACGAAGGCTTTGACGGTATGCGGGGAATTTCCCTGGTCTTCCAGATAAATGCGCCAGGCCATGATTGCCGGGATGAAAGGGGTGGTGGCGATGATATGGGCAGTAGAGGCAGGGGTAGAGGGAAGGGACATGCGGGCCTCCAATTATTGCGGATAGGTTATTCGTATAGTCGTTGTTAGTTTAGCGCACACTCTCCTGTCTGTCAACCTTGAAATGAGGCGGGCAGGTTTAATCTAAAGGGATCAACAGACAGAGCATGGTTGTATAATTAAACGGTTCTTTTCGCATCCGGATTTTGTAGTAGATCGAACGCCTTTATGCTGGGCCGATCTCTATTATCCGCCTGCCACTGGAGATGAAGCATGAAATCTGCAATCTGGCGCTGGCTGGCCCTTCTAATCCTGCTGGCTGCCTGCCAACCTGCGGGCCAGGAGGGGGATTTTGCTTACCCTCCCGTTCAACCACCCGCTCAAGTTGAGACCCACGGATATCCGTCTCCGCCCTCCGCCCCGGCGGGTTCACCCACCAGCGCAGAGCCGTATCCATCCGAACCATTGGTGGTCACCTGGGAGGAAGCCAAGTCAGCCATTCTGAAAGGGAATGTAGTCGATGTGATCCAGCTGCACTCGCTTACGGTTAACCTGGTGCTTCAGGATGGGTCACAGTTGACCACGGAGGAGCCGGCGATCGACGATGTACTTGAAGTCATCGACCAATGCGGACAAACGTGTGAGAATATCCAGATTGTTACGGAGTGATCGGGAGATCTATTTGTTTAAATCCGAGGTTGGGAGCGCTGCCCTGCATAGCCTGGATCACGTTGTCGACGTGTTCCCATAATTCGACCCCTAACTCTGCCGCAGCGTGAGCGATTTCTTCCCGGTCTGCTCCGGCGGCGAAGGCCCGGTCTTTCCATTTCTTCTTGACCGAGCTCACCTCCAAATCGTCCAACGAACGTGAGGGTCTGACCAGGGCCACAGCCGTGATCAGGCCGGTGATCTCATCACAGGCGTACAAGGCTTTTCGCATGGGTGTGTCGCGCGGGACACCGGTGTGATCGGCATGGCTGAGGATGGCGAGGATAATCTCCTCCGGCACCCCTTGTTGGCGTAATATTGTTGCTCCCGCCTGAGGGTGCTCCTCGAGGGTGGGGTGTATCTCCCAATCGAAGTCATGCAGCAGTCCGGCCATCCCCCAAGTTTCCGCATCCTCATTAAATCGGGCGGCATAGAACCGCATGGCTGCTTCCACTGCCAGCATGTGCCGGATCAGGTTGATGTTCTCCACATATTGTTCGACGATGCGAAGTGCCTGGGTGCGGTCCAATTGCTGCTCCTAGGAGGCTTCCAGGGGAAAGATAGGCTCCGGATCGCCCAGCACTGGAAGAGGCTTCGAGACGTGCACTTCCCACAAGGCGATCAGGGTAGCCAGGGTCTCGCGCAGGTTCCAGAAGAGGCGGGCGGGACGGCGGTATGAGCGTTGATCGGCGGGGACGCCGACTGCGGGCACCCCCAAGATATTGCAGACGTAGATCGCCCTGGGCAGGTGAAAAGACTGGGTGACCAGGATCGCGGATTTGACCTGGAAGATATCACGCGCCCGGAAGCAGGTGTCGTAGGTGCGCCGCCCGGCGAAATCTAGGACGATATCACCGGCGGGGACGCCGAGCTGAATGGCAAAATCCCGCATCGCCCCGGGTTCGTTGTAATCGAGAAAACGGTTGTCGCCGCTCATTAACAGTTTTCGGACCTTGCCGCTGGAGTACAATTGTGCGGCAGTCGCCACGCGGTCGCGCAGCACCGGGGAGGGTGTGCCATCCCATCTTAAACCTGCCCCGAAAACGATGGCGACCCGTTCTACTGGGACGTCCTCTACTCCGAATAAGCGCGACCAGGCGTATCTGGCAGTCACCAGGCGAGGCAGCCAGAGTGTCACCACCCCTAGCAAGATCAAGATGAAACCCAGGCGGATCAACATTGCCGTTATTCTTCGCACCACGGGCGAATTTTACCACCTGTGCTCGCCTGGGACTGTGTTGTTCACACCCCCCAGCGAAAAATTGATCTCGATACAAAGACTGGAGCTGGCGCAAGCCAGCTCCAGTGATTCGAAGTGTGAGTAAACGACCGGGTGGAATGGTCCTACGGAGTGGCTGAGATATCGCCTGCCTTGATGCCGGCGGCGACTTCGTCGAGTTCGGCCTGCAGTTCCGCGGTGACCATGGAGGCCAGGTCGTGGAACTCGGCCAGACCGACGCCGCCGTTCTCCAGGGTGCCGACCGTCACGCCGCCTTCGAAGGTGCCCTCCATGGCTGACTGGATGGCCTCGAAGGTGGTGATGTCCATGTTCTTCAAGACCGAGGTCAGGACGATGGGGGCGTACTCGGGGGCG
>DATDRQ010000019.1:0-2116 GCA_035291645.1 Anaerolineales bacterium | reverse complement strand
CATCCAGCTCTGCGCCCAGGCCCTGTGCCTGGAGGAGAGAACCGGCAGCCCTATCGAAAGGGGCTACATCTTCTACTTCGGCTCACGGCGGCGGGAGGAGGTTACCTTCACCCCCGAGCTGCGCCAGCGCACCCTCCAGGCCGTGGAGCGCGCCCGGCAGATCATCGCTCATCGCCAGATCCCCCCACCGCTCACACAAGCTGCCAAGTGCCGCGATTGCAGCCTGGAGCCGGTTTGCCTGCCGCGCGAGACCATGCATCTGGCAGGCGTAGGAGCAATCGATCCGATCGCACCAGCAGAGGAGCGCCGCGAATATGACGACCCTATACGTGACTGAGCCACAGTCCATCGTTAAAAAAGACGGAGACACGCTGGTCGTGAGCATCCCCGGCGATGAGAAAAATGGTCGCCAGGCGCGCAAAGTGCGTTTACCGTTGGTCAAGATCGATGAAGTCATCATCCTGGGCGATAGCACCCTCACCGCCCCCGCCCTGGCAGCCCTGCTCGAGCAGCGCGCCGCCATTACCTTCCTAAACAGTTACGGGCAGTACCGCGGGCGCGTCGTTCCGGCCGAATCCCGCAACAGCCTGCTGCGTCTGGCCCAGTTCCGCGCCCACGATGACCCCGTTAAGAGCCTGGAGCTGGCGCGCCAGTTCGTGCTTGGCAAACTGGGCAACCTGCGCACGCTCCTGCTGCGCGCCAACCGCAAGCTCAAGGATGGCCAGGCTGGTACTGAGCGGAGCGAACGTATCGGCGCCGCGGCCGATGCCATTCAGGGCATCCTGGAGCAAGTGAAGGGCCTGGCCAGCGACGGCACGCCGCCGCCCGACCCCAGCAAGCCCCAATCCGGGACGGTGTGGGGCACTCTTCAAGGACTGGAAGGCGCCGGGACAGCGCGCTACTTTGGCGTCTTCGGACAGATGCTGAGGGGCGACGCCGGCATGTCCTTTGAATCCAGGAACCGCCGCCCGCCGCGCGACCCGGTCAATGCCCTGCTTTCCTATGGGTACACGCTGCTGCTCCACCAGTGCAGCGCCGCGCTGCAGACCGTCGGCCTGGACGCTTACGTCGGGTACCTTCATTCATCACAATACAGCAAGCCCGCCCTGGCGCTGGACCTGATGGAAGAATTCCGCGGTCCGGTGGTCGATTCGGTCGTCCTGACCCTGGTCAACAACCGCATCCTGCGAGCAGACGACTTCGTCGAAGAGATGGGCTCCATCCGGCTGAAGGACACCCCCCGGCGTACCTTCCTGCTCAAGTTCGAGGAACGCCTCAACACCGAGATCGAACACCCCACCTTTGACTATAAGGCTACCTACCGGCGCTGTATCGAGCTGCAGGCGCGTTTGCTGGGGAAGGCGCTGGTGGGCGAGATCACAGTCTACCCGCCGTTCAGGGTGCGTTAGAGCCATGGCACTAAATAGCCGCTTTTACGTCGTAGCCTATGACATCCCGTCCGATAAGCGCCGCACCAAGGTGCACAAAGTCCTGAGCGGGTTCGGGCAATGGACGCAGTATAGCCTGTTCGAGCTGTTCTTGAGCGATAAGGAGCTGGTGCTGCTACAGAGCAGGCTGGAGAGGCTGCTCAACCAGGAGAAAGACAGCGTGCGCTTTTACCCGTTGTGCGAGAGCTGCCTGAAAAAGGTGGAGACGGTTGGATCGCCGCCACCCAAGGAGCCGCAAGTATTCGTTGCCTGAACATCGCCGAACCTGCGAGCGGGACAGCATCCTGTGCTGCTCGGGGAGCCACTCGCAGGTATTAAGGCCAGGTATGGGGCGGATGAACTCTGGGCATTCCCGCCAGTAGGGGATCGGAGGTGCGAGCGGGTGTAGATCGGGCGCGCAGCCCCTTCCCGCTCGCAATACGCAGGCCGGCTAGCCAAAGTGGGAGAGGATCTTATGAAAAGTGGGCCAAATAGAGCGTATAATGGTTATCAAAGAGATGTTTGGGTTGCAAAAGGGCAGCCCGGTGGGAGAAAGAACAGAGGCAGCGAGTGCCGCATGAATCCCCACTATCCCGACCGAGGGATTGAAACGCCGTCTCGCCAAGCGTAACGCCGTCGCTGATCGTGACGCATGAATCCCCACTATCCCGACCGAGGGATTGAAACTG
>DATDRQ010000018.1:0-12013 GCA_035291645.1 Anaerolineales bacterium | reverse complement strand
CCGGGAGGCAGGTGGATGAAGTCCCATTCGAGCAGGGCATCGGGTAAAGACAGGTTCGTGTGCGTTCCAGCAGTCGCTAAAGATTCTCCATACAGGTCGACACAGCGTTCCAGATAGCGACGTTTCGCCAGGTGCCAGGAGCCCGGGATCGAATCCCGCCCAATCGTTGTGAGGTACAGCAGGTTCCCGTGCCAGGAATACAGGCGTTCGTTGAAGTTCTTGCCTGCCCGGTGTAGGGCATTAAGGAGGATGGCCTCCATCAACCGACCTTCGTAGATCGCTCCCCGGGTGTGGAAATATGGACGGGTCGCCCACTCGATCATCCAATGGAAGACTTCGAGCTGGCTGAAAGATTTCAGCCGGGGGGAAAGGCACTCCGACCGGAGATAATCGACGAAGGACTGCTGACTGGGCCCCACTCCAACCGTTAATAATGGCTGAAAGCGAGCATTGAGTAAGTTCCACTCCAGTTCGGAGCCACACAGGCCTGCAGCGGGTTGTGCCTGCATCGAGGACTGCAGGGCGAGCTCGTATTTCTCGGCGAACTGTGACAGGTTATTCATAAGATCTTACCCGTTCTGAAATTACATTAATTTGCGTCCAGGGCATTCAACCCTTCCAGGAATCTTTGAGCTGCACCCAGGGTGCGTTCCGGAGGGGTCGCATAGGAGAAGCGGATCCACTCGCCGCCATACGGCGAGAAGAACGCACCAGGAACGACCGCCACGCCGTGCTGTTCAGCCAGGTACTGGCCGATCGGTTCGCTATCCTCCCAACCAGCCGCTTCTAACCAGCGACTCACCCGGATGAAGGCATAGTATCCCTTCCCAAGGATATAGGTGAAGCCATTTCGATCGAGAAAATCCTTTAGCACTACCCGGCTGGCGTTGGTCGGCTCAACGATCGAACGGCTGGCTGCGCGGTAGCCGATCTCATAGGCAGCCATCGCCACAGCGATAGAATAAAAGGACGGCATGACGTTGTGAGATGCCCGCGCGACGATAAATTTGCTCACCTCGTCCGAGGCGATCAGGTGGCAGTTGCGCACGTTCGAGGCGCCCAGGCTTTTCGTGATCCCATCCAGGAACACCAGTCGCGGCCGCTCTGCCTGGTCGAAGAACTGAAGAAACTGGTTTAGATTCATCGGCTGTCCATCGGTCACGTAATGGTACATCCAGTCAAATAGCACGAAAGCGATGCCAGCTCTTAACGCCGCTTTGGCCAGCGCCGCCTGCCTCTCGGGCGAGATGGTCAATCCGGTGGGGTTGTCCGGGCAGGTGATGACCAGGCCGGCAACTTTTCTCCCCGACCGGGCAGCGAAATCGACGCAGCATTGCAAGGCCTCTTCCGTGTACGCCCAACCATCTTGTGGATACCCCGGCGCCCATAGAACGTTGGCTCCGATCCCGTAAGGCCCCCAATTATAGGAAATCCAGGGAACGCGCGAGACCACCAGCAGGTCTCCTTGCCTCCCGTGCCCCAGCGCCAGCATCGCCTGGTACGCCTTGACCAGGGCATCGCGCCCTCCCGCCGTCCCGATCACGTTGGCCGGACCGTACCCCAATCCGGGATCGAGCTGCCAGTAATTCTCGATGACCAATTTCCGGAAAGCATCCGTCCCGTAAGGCATATCGTAGGCTGTCCCATGCTCGATCTGCAGCTGGGCGGCTCGCTCGAGGATCTCACGCGGGGTTCCCGGTAGACTTGCCCCCCCATCTCCCTGGGAAGCGTCGAAAACAGGGCTATCCGGATTGTGTTCCGTGTAGACCTTAAGGGATTTATTGATCAAGAACATACGCGAAGGAGGGATTGGGGCCAAGCTTGCCAGATGATCGCTAACCGGGACCAGGTTTCGATCTGGAACTGCGTAGGTGGGCACGTCAGGGGATTGGACTGCGTTCATGGATGCTCCTTCGTCTTCGTTCAATAGGATTAAGTTGAGCACGATCTCCGGACTCCGCGTTAGAATTCGAAGAACATCGTATCAAAAAAGACTTGAGATAACAAAACGCCCCGTCAGCGTCGGGGCGTTGGTTTGACTTGATCGAGAAGGCTTTAGACCACTAGAGTCTTGCAGCCAAGTGCCGCTGCCCCGCGCCGGTGCCGTTCAAATTATTATTCATATTCGCAGTGGGAATTGTCTGGCTGAACATATTGGGCGCAACTATATCACCAGCCAGGAGAGTCGTCAAGGAAAGAATTTAACCGGAGAGCGCCTTTCCCCGGTTTCGATCATTTTTGCCGGCGCACAATAAATTCGGCCAGATCTTCGAGTGCCTGGCGTTCCTCGGTAGCTGGAAGATCCTCGAGCAATTCGAGCGCCCGTCCAATGAAGCCGCCTGCTTCTTCGACAGATTTATCGATGGCGTCGCTCTGGCGGATAGCTGTGGTCAATCGGGCCAGGCGGTTCTCATCATAGATGTAGCCATCGAGCACAGGCTGCAGATCGGCATTATCGGGATGTGATTCGAAATAATAAATCGTGGGGAGTGTGATCAATCCTTGCTGCAAATCCCTGGCGACCGGTTTACCGACCTCGGTCTGTTGTCCGGTGAAGTCCAGCACATCGTCGATGATCTGAAAAGCCATCCCGATTTCGTAGCCGTACCGGCGAACAGAATCATAGACCTCTTCGCATGGCGGGCTGAGGACTGCGGCGGCGCTAGTCGCCAACTCGAACATCGAAGCAGTTTTCGCATAGATGCGGTGGAAGTAATCATCTCGGAATGAACGGCTGTCCCGGTTGAACATCTGGGTTATCTCGCCGTTGACAATCGTCGAGAGCGTTCCAGAAAAGAGCCGCATGACTTCCACCGAATCTGTTTCTGCGGCCAGCATCGCGGCCCGGGCGAAGATAAAATCGCCGGTGAGTACGGTGGCTGCAGGCGTCCATTGAGAATTTAGCGTTGGGATTCCCCGTCTCAGCAATGATCCATCGATCAGGTCATCGTGGACCAGGGTTGCCGTGTGGAGCAACTCGATTGCTGCCGCCAATGTGATGAGTCGCGCCGGGTCTGCACCCAGCATTCCCCCGGTTAACAGCGCGACAACCGGGCGAACGCGTTTTCCTCCGGAGGATAACAGGTGTTCGAGCGCCGCCTTTAGCTCGGGATTATGCCCGTTCGAGACGGCCCGCATTCGGGCTTCGACGAGCCGGATCTGGTCTTGAACGGGGGTGAAAAAGGTAACTGTGTTCAATGAAGTTACTTACCAGCAGAATAAACGAGCTGCGTTGCTCGCCGTTTGATTGATTAGATCATCCTCACCAATCATACGTAGTCCAGCGATCTTTTTTGCGACCCAATACACATTTGCCGGTTCATTTCGCTTCCCACGGTTTGGGTGAGGAGTTAAAAACGGGGCATCCGTTTCGATCAGAATTCGATCGGCAGGGATAGCCTGAACCACCTCTTGTAGCTCCAAGGCATTATTAAAGGTCACCGTTCCGGTAAACCCAAGAAAGAAGTTTGACTGGATTGCCAGTGCGGCAAAACCCACATCGCCAGAAAACGAATGCAAGACGCCTGGCCGCCCGGCAAGAAGAGATCCAGATACCTTTAATTGGACAATCCAGTCCTTGAGAATCGAGAGAATATCCTCGTTTGCCTGCCGGTTGTGAACGATCACCGGGAGGTTTAATTCGCCGGCGAGTGCCAACTGTTCCAGAAAAACCTGCTTCTGGAGGTCTTTCGGAGCCCGATCCCGGTAATAATCGAGTCCTATCTCGCCAATAGCGACTACTTTTGATTTCTCCGCCAGCCGCCTCAGGTCTCTGAGCGACGATTCATCCCAGGTTATTGCCTCGTTGGGATGGACGCCGACCGCACTATACACCTCCGGGTAGTGTTCGCTTAAACGGATCGCTTCCTGGCTTGAATGTAGGTCAATCCCAGGGTTCAGGATCCGCCCAACGCCGGTTTCACGGGCGCGATGAATCACTTCCTGCCGGTCCAGATCGAAACTGTTAAAGTCCAGATGACAATGCGTGTCGACCAGCACTTACTTCAAACCCGCAATCCGCAACCCATCGTCCAGGATTGCCTGGAGGCGGGACTTATCCGTCGTTTCAGTGTAGACCCGGATGATCGGCTCGGTCCCCGAAAAGCGGATCAGCAGCCAGCCGCCGTCTCCCAAATTGTATTTAAACCCATCGGTCGTATCCAGGTTTTCCACCGGGAAACCACCTATCGTCCTGGGTTTAGCCTCCAGAATGCGCTGTTTCCGCTGGCTGGCATCTCCTGTAAACCGCGTATCGACGCGATCGTAGAAATGTGGTCCTACCTTGCTGAAAAGTTCTTCGATCAATTCAGACGGTTTCTTATTCAGCTTGACCATCATATCTAGGAAAAACAGCCCTGCAAGGATGCCGTCGCGTTCGGGGACGTGCCCGTGAAATGCGTAGCCGCCGGATTCCTCGCCACCGATCAAGGCATCATGTTCCATCATCGCAGGAGCAACGTATTTAAAACCGACCCCGGTTTCGATTACCGGGACGTTGTAGAGCTTGCCGAGCCGATCTAACATGGTGGTCGTGGAGAGTGTTTTAACGATTGGACCCCGCTGGCCGCGCACTTCCAGGAGGTAGTAAGCAATTAAGGCGAAGGCGCGTAGCTGATCGATAAATTCGCCTCGCTCGTCTCCAATTCCGATCCGGTCAGCGTCCCCATCGGTGATGATAAGCACATCTGCTTTGCGTTCGACTGTCTCCTTGAGACCCACATCCACGTTTGGGGGAATCGGCTCAGGCCGGCTCATCTCAGGAAAGATTGGGTTGCGTACGTTATGAATTTCCTCGACCAGTGTCGTGCCGCCCGATAAAATCGTTGGAAACCACCCGGCTCCGTTCCCCCACATCGGATCGACCAGCACCTTTAACCCAGCCTCCTTGATCACCTGGATATCTACCAGTTTGCTGATCTGTGATAGGTAGGCCGGATTCGGATCGAACCGCATTACCTTACCGGAATCCAGGCATTCCACAATAGGGATTCGTTTAACCTGCGTTATGGATCCCGGAATGAATCCTTCAATTATCTTCAAGCCCTCCGGTGCAATCGCGCCGCCATTCGGGTCGCGCACCTTGAAACCATTATCGGTGGGGGGATTATGGGAAGCGGTAATATTGACCGCCCCCACTGCTCCTTTATCCACCACTGAATAGGAAATGACCGGGGTAGGAGTGGCGCCTTCGGTTAAATAGACTCGCAAACCGTTGGCGGCCAGTACTTCGGAACTGGCAGTTGCAAAGTTTTCCGAATGAAAGCGTTTATCATATCCGACGATCACCCTTTCACCCTTGTGACCCTGGTCCAACAGGTAATCGGCGAAGCCTTGGGCGCAACGCTGGACATTATCGAACGTGTAATCCCCTGCGATCAATCCTCGCCAGCCATCGGTCCCAAATCGGATATTAACCGACATAAGGCCTCCAAAAAGTGAGAATAATAACAAGCTCTATTATATCAAGGGAAAATGTCCTATCAGCATGGAAATCAAGGTCCGCACCGGTGGTCCCTGAAGGGAGATCAACCGATACGATCCTTAATAGTTCCGAGGTGAAATCCCTCACATACTTGCTCGATCGGCAGACATGCTATAATCTTAGGGCTTACGCAGATGGAAGGAGAATGCTTTCACTCCCAAATGCTTAACTTCTAAATCGTTTAACGGGATTAAAGTCAAGTAGATATGGAGCTCTGATCGGTAAATGAGAGATAGGGAAAAGATATACCTCGATTATGCAGCCACCACTCCTGTGGATGGGCGCGTCCTGCACAGCATGCTGCCATTCTTCGACCAGGCCTTTGGGAACCCTGCCTCGATCCACCAGTTTGGCCAGGAAGCAGAGGCAGCCATCGAGCAGGCACGTGAAACGATGGCGAGAATCATGGGCTGCCAGCCGCTCGAGGTAGTCTTTACCTCCTGTGGCTCGGAGAGCGATAATCTGGCTTTACGCGGGGTGGCGCTCGCTGCTAGCAGGCAGCGTTCTGCCAACCACATCTTGATCACGCCGGTAGAGCACCATGCGGTCTCACGGACCGCGCTCCAGCTGGCTGATTTGCACGGATTTGAAGTCGAGTTTATCCCGGTCGATGATTATGGCCAGGTGAAACCGGAAGATGTCGCCAGCCGCCTTCGTCCAGATACCGCCATCGTCTCGGTGATCTACGCCAACAACGAGATTGGGACGATTAACCCGATCCGAGAGATTGGACAGGTGTGCCGCGCGCGAGGCATACCTATCCATAGCGATGCTGTCCAGGCAGCCGCCTTCCTTCCGGTAAAGGTAGACGATTTACACGTCGACTTGCTGTCGATTGGGGCGCACAAGTTTTATGGGCCAAAAGGGGTGGGCGCGTTATTCATTCGCCAGGAGACTCCCATTCTACCGGTTCAAACCGGCGGCGGCCAGGAGCACGGTCTCCGGGCTGGTACCTCAAACACCCCCTATATCGCCGGATTAGCCGAGGCCTTCCAGTTGGCGGTGGATGAGCGGGTAAAACGCATCGCAACCCTTCAGCCTTTGCGCGACCACCTGATAAACAGGATATTGAGCAAAATCCCCGACTCCCGGCTGACCGGGCATCCGACCGAACGGCTTCCCAACCACGCCAGCTTCGTTTTTGAAGGGGCGGATGGAAACCAACTCTTGGCAATGCTCGACGTGGCCGGTTTTGCCTGTTCCTCCGGCTCTGCCTGCAAAACTGGCGACCCCGAGCCGTCAGACGTCCTGCTGGCCCTTGGCCTCCCCCGGGAGTGGGCCCTGGGCTCTTTGCGCGTGACGCTTGGGGCTGGGACGACTGAGGAGCATATCGAGAAATTTAACCAGGTATTGCCAGGACTGGTGGAACGAGTCCGCAAGTTAACAGTATCCTGATCAGACCATCAACCAGCCAGAGCATGAGAAAAGAAGTAGTACAGACGGACCAAACCGGAAGCAAGCCAGGCCTGGGAAAGCGCGTCGTCGTCGCAATGAGCGGCGGGGTCGATAGCTCGGTTGCAGCGGCCCTGCTAGTCCATCAGGGCTACGATGTGATCGGGATGATGATGCGGCTATGGAGCGAACCTGGCAACGAATCCACCAATCGCTGCTGCACCCCCGAAGCGATGGCGATGGCCCGGCGAATATCCGCAGAATTAGGGATTCCGTTCTATGCCGTCGACGCTCAAGAGGTGTTTCACCGGGAGGTAGTCGATTTCTTCCAGGATGGCTATGCGAAAGGCGTCACTCCCAACCCCTGCCTCGCCTGCAACCGCTGGGTTCGCTGGGATTTCCTGCTCCAGCACGCCCTGGCCTTCGATGCCGATTTCATGGCAACCGGTCATTATGCGCGCCTCAACCAGGGTAACAATGGGCAGATCCAGATCCTCAAGGCGGTCGACGAGAAAAAGGATCAATCCTACGTGCTGCACGTTCTGGGTCAGGAGCAACTAGCCCACGCCCTCTTCCCATTAGGGAAATATACAAAAAATGAGGTTCGCCAACTGGCGCGTGAATTGGGACTACCTGTGGCTGATCGGGAAGAAAGCCAGGACTTGTGTTTCCTCGGCGAGGAGGATTACCGGAGTTTCTTGATCCGCAACGTTCCCCATGTGCTTGATTCAGGACCGATCCTGCTGCCTTCCGGCGAGAATGTGGGTACCCATCAAGGGCTGGCCTTCTACACCATCGGCCAGCGGAAGGGATTGGGCATCCAAAGTTCGGTGCCGATGTATGTCCTGAAGAAAGACTTAACCCGGAACGCGTTGATCGTCGGACCGCAGGAGGAATTGGGCAGCTCCGAACTAATCGCCAGGAAAGTGAATTGGGTTGCCGGAGAGGCGCCGCATTCTCCGCTACGTTGCCAGGTAAAAATACGCTATAAAGCAGTCGAAGTTCCGGCGATGGTTTATCCGGAAGATGGAATTGCCTGTGTGGTTTTTGACGATCCTGTCCGGGATATCACACCAGGCCAGGCGGCAGTTTTCTATGAAGGCGAGGTCTGCCTGGGGGGTGGCAGCATCCTTGCCGATTCATCGAACCATTAAGGAAGGTAAGTATGTGTGGACGGTTTACTTTAACGGTCGATCCAGGACAGATCCAAGCCGCGTTCCCCGGGATTGAAGTCCCGCGTGAGCTCCCGCCCAGGTATAACATCGCCCCCACGCAGCCCGTTGCGGTGATCCCCAACGATGGGAAGGCGCGCTTGGATTACTACCTGTGGGGATTGATCCCCTCCTGGGCTAAGGATACCCAGATCGGCAATCGAATGATCAACGCCCGGGCAGAGACACTGGCGGAGAAACCCGCCTTCCGAGCTGCGTTTCGCCGCAGGCGTTGTCTGGTACTTGCCGATGGGTTCTATGAGTGGCGTGCAGATGCGCTTACGAAACGCAAGACTCCGATGTACATCCAGCTCGAATCAAGAGAGCCGTTCGGATTTGCCGGATTGTGGGAAATCTGGACTTCCGGGGATGGCTCCGAGGTGCGCTCCTGCACGATCATTACGACAGAACCGAACCAATTGATCACCCCGATTCACAACCGGATGCCCGTGATCATTCCTCCAGATAATTATGAGCAGTGGCTTGCTCCGCAGGAACTGCCTCTACAACAATTGCAATCCATGCTCGTCCCATACCCCGCCGAAGAGATGGTGGCATACCCGGTATCCCGGCTGGTCAACAGCCCTGAAAACGACGTGCCGGATTGCGTCTTGCCGGTCGCAGAATCTTGATCGCGCTGAATTCGATTGCGGGAGTCTAATCTAGGACCACTTCGATTCAGAAACATTTTCAAGATAAGGATATCCCTGCAATCATGGGATCCGGGAGAGAGGCGGAACGAAGTTTTTCCAACCGGTTCGAAGCGATCTATCAGCGCGCGAACCGGTCTAGCTTCGGGATTCTAGATATCCTGAGGAATTCTTTCACGCGCTTTTCCGAGAAACAGGGTATAGAAGGCGCAGCCAGCATCGCGTTCTTCACCATTTTTGCGCTTCCTCCCCTCTTGATCGTGACGGTAACCGTAGGAAGCTTTTTCCTCGATAGCCTGGATATCCAAGCCCTGGTGCTCAACATCGCCGAGACAACCCTGCCCATTCCGGCAGACGTCGTGCTCGAACTGATCAATGAGATCCTTACCCAACGGACTTCTCTGGGCATCATCGGCCTGATCAGCCTGGCATCGTCTGCAACCGGGGTGCTGATGACCATTTCTACGAATGTCAACCGGGCCTGGACCGAGGCAAAACCCCGAAATTTCCTGCAAAACCGACTGGTGGCTTTTATCATCATCGGCGCCTTGAGCGCCTCGCTTGCAGTCACCTCCATCCTGGCGGCGGTCGTCAGTGTGGTCTCCGAGCTTAACCCACTGCTATTGCCGATCGATATCCAAGTGAGCTTCCTCACCCGCGTTCTCCTGATTGTGGTGAGAACGGTCTTGTTCTTCGCCCTCTACTTGTGGGTGCCGACGGTCACCGTTCGAATTGCACCGGCTCTAATTTCAGCTCTCGTTGCTTCATTAGGCTGGGAATTGACGACAACCGGATTCAGCTACTACTTGAGATGGGGATTGGATTACTATAACCTGATCTATGGCTCTCTCGGCACACTGGTCGCTGCCATGTTCTGGGTCTATCTGAATGTCTTGATCATCGTATACGGAGCCCACCTGTGTGCAGCCATCACGCACAACAAGACCAACCGCCAGATATCCAGCGAAGCCGCCTAGAGGGATCGATCTGCCCAGTGGAACCAGCCCGATTTAGTACCTATTCCTTGAACCGGTCGCCTGTAGGAGAACGGGTCATGCACGTACTGGCCGCCGCCCTGGAGGCAGTGGACCCAACCCAGGCAGTGAGGAATACGATCGGTTTAGAAGGCAACCTGCTGAGAATCCAGCAGGAAACCTACCTGTTAAATCGGGATCGACGCGTAGTATTGATCGGGGCCGGAAAAGCTGGCGCTCCTATGGCTCAGGCTGTCGTAGAAGTGCTCGGGGATGATATTGATGCAGGGATGGTGATCGTCAAGGACGGATATCTGGGAGACGCACCCAACTACGGGCCGGTTACACTGGTGGAAGCCGGCCATCCTATCCCAGACCTTCGCGGCATCGCCGGCGCTCGCAGGATAACACAACTTCTAAAGGGATTGTCCGCTGAGGACTTGGTCGTCTGCCTGATCTCCGGAGGCGGGTCTGCCCTGCTTTTATCCCCGGTCGAAGGGGTTTCGCTCACTGCGATGCAGGATTTGACGGCGCATCTGCTCTCCTGCGGAGCCAGCATCCAGGAGATCAACACGCTGCGCAAACATCTCGACCAGGTCAAGGGCGGGCAGCTGGCAAAGTTGGCTGCGCCGGCCCGGCTTGTTTCACTGATCCTGTCTGACGTAGTAGGCGATTCTGTCGATTCGATCGCATCTGGCCCGACTGCACCCGATCCCACTACCTTCCAAGAGGCGCTTTCCATCCTCGAGCGCTATGGGCTGGTCAATACGGTCTCGCCAGCCATTATCGAGCACCTCCAGCGCGGGGTAATCGGAGAGATCCTTGAAACCCCCAAGCCTGGGGACCCTCTATTTAACCGCGTTCAAAACGTCATCATAGCCAGCAACCTGCAGGCCGCCCAGGCTGCCATCCAGCAGGCGCAAGTTGAAGGCTTTCATACCGCCTTGCTGTCCACTTATATTCAGGGAGAAGCACGCCAGGCTGGTAAGTTCCTATCCGCCATCGCCCGGCAGATCGCACTGACCGGGGATCCGGTGCCGCGGCCGGCCTGTCTGGTCGCCGGAGGCGAGACCACCGTCACCCTACAGGGAGACGGACTGGGAGGCCGCAACCAGGAACTCGCGCTGAGTGCTGCCATCGATCTGGCCGGGATTCCGGAGGTGATGCTGGTAACGCTGGCGACCGACGGTGGGGATGGCCCCACCGACGCAGCCGGGGCGGTCGTTACCGGGGAGACCTTCGCCCGGGCAAGCGAGATGGGCCTCGATCATTTCAATTACCTTACCAGGAATGACGCCTACCGCTTCTTCGATCCACTGGGAGACCTGATCCGGTGCGGGCCGACCTGCACCAACGTCAACGACCTGGCGTTCATCTTCGCCTTCTAACCAACAACTCACCTGGACATGCTGGATCACCCGATGCCGGAACCCCTCCTCGTATTGGTCACCCATACCCTCCCAGAAGGCTGGCTCGATCTGTTACAAGGACGCTGCCGGCTCCTGGTTGGTCCCCCAGACGCCAACCAGCTCTCCCCAGAACTGGCACAACACCTGGGAGAAGCGGATGGCTTGTATTCGCTGCTGACCATTCGCGTCGATGAGAGTATCTTGGAGCACGCTCCCCGCTTGCGTGTGGTCAGTAACATGGCCGTGGGAGTGGACAACATCGACCTGGCAGCCTGTACCCGGCGGGGCATACCGGTCGGCAACACCCCGGGCGTATTAACCGATGGCACCGCTGACCTGGCGATGACCTTGCTCCTGGCAGCCGCCCGCCGCCTCCCGGAAGCCAGCCGGGACGCACGCGCCGGGCGCTGGACGACCTGGTCACCGACCGGTTGGCTGGGTGCAGACCTGCGGGGCGCCACGCTGGGAATCGTCGGGATGGGCAAGATCGGGAGGGCCGTTGCCGAGCGCGCCCGGGGATTCGGCCTGCGCCTGGTCTACGCCGATACCGATCCACACCCGGACGTGGAAACCCGGCTGGAAGCCAGTCGCCTATCGCTGGAAGAACTACTCGAGCAGAGCGATTTTGTTAGCTTGCACGTCCCCCTGACTTCCGAAACTTACCAACTTTTCGGCGAAGCCGCCCTGAAGAGGATGAAATCCACCGCCATCCTGGTCAACACCTCCCGCGGTCCGGTTGTGGACACCGGCGCGCTCACCAGAGCCTTGCAGAAGAACGAGATCCGAGCCGCCGCGCTGGACGTGACCGATCCGGAACCGCTGCCTCCCGATCACCCGCTCTTCGGCCTGCCGAACTGCCTGATCGTCCCGCACATCGGATCGGCCACCTGGAACA
>DATDRQ010000017.1:0-37550 GCA_035291645.1 Anaerolineales bacterium | reverse complement strand
GGCCGAGCCTCATCTCACCGTCCAGCGGGGCACGCTAATTTCTATGCTGTCAACATCCTAAAGGAGTAAAGGATGGGTGTTCTTTCTTTCCTGTTAGAACTATTGCAGGGCGGCCTGGCTAACCTGGCCGCATATTTGGCCGCCCATGTGCTCTTATGCCTCTTGCCGGCCTTCTTCATCGCCGGGGCAATGACCGCGCTGATCCCCAAGGAATCCGTGACGCGTTTCCTGGGCCGCAATACCCCGAAGTTCGTTTCCTACCCGGCGGCTGCCCTGGCGGGCTCCGTCCTGGCAGTCTGCTCCTGTACGATCGTGCCCCTGTTCGCCGGCATCTATAAGAAAGGCGCCGGGCTGGGACCCGCCATTACCTTCCTGTTCTTCGCCCCGGCCGCCAACATCCTGGCGCTCACCTACACCGGGGTCGCCATCGGTCCCGACCTGGCCTTCGCCCGCCTGTTCCTGTCGCTGGCTTTTGGCATTGGCATCGGTCTGATCCTGGCCCTCATCTTCCGCCGGGAGGACGCCGACCACGACCGCTTGACGGACGAGACCTTCGCCGGTTCCGGACATCTGCGTCTGCCCGTGCTGGTCTTCCTGCTGGTCCTGGTCGCCCTGCTGCTGGCCGGCACGTTAAAGATCTCCCTGCTCACCCAGACCTACGCCCAGGTCGCCCTGCCGGGGGCCGGCCTGGAGCAGTTCCAGGCTTCCTTAAACCGCCTGGTGCCCTTCGACCCCACAAAAGGTGAAGAAGGCGTTACCGTCCAGGGAGTCCTCCTGATCGGCCTGCTCGCCTCGCTCGGTCTCGCCGCCTGGCGCGGATTCGAGCATATCCACAACGGCTTCAACCGCTGGACCTGGGCCGCCCTATGCCTGGCAGGCTTCACCCTGCTCTTCGCCGCCGCAGGTGTCATCCCCGGTTCAGAGGGATTGCAACTGGTGTTTTCGGGGAAGTTCTTCGGAGTCGCTCTGGCCCTGATCGTCCTGGCTTACCTGGCGCGCCGCTTCTTAACGCCGGACCAGCTGCGCGACTGGCTGTGGGAATCGTGGCGCTTCATCCGCCAGATCTTCCCGCTGCTCGTCGCCGGGGTCTTCCTGGTCGGCGTCGTCCGCCAGCTGATCCAGCCCCAATGGATCGAGAGCCTGGCCGGGAGTAACACCTTACTGGGCAACCTGGCCGGAGTCATGTTCGGCGTATTCATGTACTTCCCGACCCTGGTGGAAGTGCCGATCGCCAAAATGTTCCTCGGCCTGGGCATGCACCGCGGCCCGCTGCTGGCCTACCTGATGGCCGATCCCGAGCTCAGCCTGCAGAGCATCCTGATCATCGCAGCTATAATCGGGCGGGCGAAAGCCTGGACCTATGTCGGCTGGGTGGCCCTGTTCAGCACGCTGGCCGGGCTGATCTACGGCTCCTGGGTGGACGGGACCAGCGCCTGGGTCTTGCTGGCTTACCTGGCCGGTTTTCTGGCCGTTCTAGCCGCCAGCCTGGCGCTGATTAACCAGCACAACGCCAGCAGAACCGCCCTGGCACTCAAGAATCAAGGACATACGCCATAATCGATGTACAGTCATTAACATTCCAAAATAAATTGGAGGTTCTCATGCTCACCATAAAAATCCTCGGCTCCGGATGTCCCAACTGCAAGAAGGTCGAGGCGATTACGCGCCAGATTATCAGTGATATGGGAATGACAGCGGAGGTGATCAAGGTCACCAACTATCCCGATATGATGAAATACCCGATCACCTCGACCCCCGGACTGGTGGTCAACGAGAAGCTCGTCTGCGCCGGGCGCGTCCCTTCCCCGGCCGAGGTCACCACCTGGCTGACGACCGCCGAGCTGGAGGCGCTCTAAGATGGCCAGGCTGCAAGTTTCCACAGACGCCCGCAGCGCGACCGGCAACCTGGTCGCGCAGCTATCCACCCTGGACCGTTACCTGCCCTTGTGGATCATCCTGGCGATGGCCTTGGGGTTAGCCCTGGGATATCTCTTCCCGGGCATCAAAACCGTCTTCAGCGCCGCCAGCATCGGATCGGTCTCCCTGCCGATTGCTGTCGGCCTGTTGTGGATGATGTACCCGGTGCTGGCCAAGGTCAAGTATGAAGAGCTGGGCAAGATCAGAGGCGCTACCCGCCAGTTCGGCGTCTCGCTGACCCTCAACTGGCTGATCGGCCCGGCCATCATGTTCGTGCTGGCCTGGACCTTCTTGAGCGGCGAGCCCGGCTACCGCACCGGCCTGATCCTGGTCGGGCTGGCGCGCTGCATCGCCATGGTGCTGATCTGGAACATGCTCGCCGGCGGCGACAGCGAGTACTGCGCCGTGCTGGTGGCGTTGAACTCGGTCTTCCAGATCGTGATGTACAGCCCGCTGGCCTACTTTTACCTGCAGGTCGTCCCCGGTTGGTTCGGTGTCCCCGGTACAACCATCGACATCTCCATGTGGGATATCGCCAGGAGCGTGTTGATCTTCCTGGGTATCCCGCTGGCGGCCGGCGTGATCACGCGCTTCATCCTGCTGCGCAGCAAGGGTGCGGAATGGTACGACAACAAATTCATGCCGCGCCTGGGGCCGACCGCCCTGATCGGGTTGTTGTTCACGATCGTGGTGATGTTCTCCATGCAGGGCGACAAAATCCTTTCCCAGCCGCTCGACGTGGTGCAGGTCGCCATTCCCCTGGCGATCTACTTCGCCTTGATGTTCTTCGTCTCCTTCGCCCTCTCCATGCGGATGAAGTTCCCCTACCAGATGGCTGCCACCCAGTCCTTCACCGCCGCCAGCAACAACTTCGAGCTGGCTATTGCGGTGGCGGTGGCGACCTTTACGATCTCCTCGGACGAGGCTTTGGCGACGGTGATCGGTCCGCTGATCGAAGTGCCGGTCTTGATTGGGCTGGTCTATGTATCCTTGTGGCTGAAAGGCAGGTTTTTCCGCCAAGCGGCGATGGCCAGGGCTGCGCGTTGAGGAGTCTTTCCGGTGTAGAATAAGGGCTATGCAGCCCTCCATCCTGTTTCATTTCGTGCGGCAAACCTTCCTCGGCTGCCTGCTCCTGGGTAGTCTGCTTTTCCCTGTCCTGCTGGTCGCCCCGACGCAGGCCCAGGAACCCGTTGGCGGATCGCAGACACCCACTCCGACCGTTCATAGCGAGCTGTGCGCGCCGGCCACCCCCTGTGTGGTCGGGGAGCAAGCCGATCAAAAACCGGCGGGCTTACAGCCCGCTGGCCCGCCTGCGCTCTCTGCGGGACCTGCTCTACCTCAGGAGACCCGCTCGAACGGCTTTACGCTGGCGATCGCCATCCTGATTGGAATGATCGCTGCGGTGGTTTATAGCATCATCCGGGTCCTGCGTGGGCTGGGCAGGGAGGAAACGGCGGGTGAGACAGGCAGCAGCCGTTGGCGGGAGTTAGCAGTCTTGCTGTTGGCTTTGGCAGGATTAGGGGTGGCTGGTTACCTGACCTTCATCGAGAACCAGGGAATCGCGGCAGTATGCGGTCCGGTAGGCGACTGTAATTCCGTCCAAAGCAGCCCATATGCCTATCTATTCGGGGTACTGCCGGTGGGTTTGTTGGGTCTGATCGGCTACCTGGGCATCCTGGGTGCCTGGATAGTCGGGGAGCGGCTCTACCCGCGCTGGAAAGCCTTCGCCTGGCTGGCGATCTTCGGCATGGCCTTGTTCGGGACGGCTTTCTCGATCTACCTCACTTACCTGGAGCCCTTCGTGATCAATGCGGTCTGCATCTGGTGCCTGAGCTCGGCGGTGATCATCACGCTGATCCTGGTGTTGAGCGCAGGCCGGGCTGGAGACTTCCTGGCGATCGAGGAAGAACCGATCGCGGAGACAGGCTTCGAGTAAAATTTCTCAGCCCTGCCCAGACTTAGCCTGGTGCAGGTGCTCTTTCGTAAACTCTTGCAGAGCCAGAAACGGCAGGGCGGGCGTCAGATCCCCGCTGCGTCCGGTGTTCCAGGTGACGATCAGCTCCTGGCGGGCGCGGGTGAGACCCACGTACAGCAGGCGCAGCCGCTCGGCGGCGTAATCCAGGCGCGCCTGGCGGGTCGCCGCACCCGGTTCGTACGCCAGGTAATCACCCGCCGCAGCCGCTCGCAGCTGGGCAAGCGCCTCAGCCGGCAGGTTGAGGCGCTCGCGCAGGTACCAGGGCTCGAAGATGTAACGATCGGTCGCCTCTCCGGAGGGGAATTCGTAGTTGTTAACCGACATCAGGTAGACCCGGTCCCACTCGAGTCCCTTCGCCCGGTGGATGGTCGTGATAAGTACCCGGCCCTGGAAGCTTTCCGGATCGATGCCGGTCTCTTCATCGCTGAATCCCAGGAAGCGGCGTTCGTTTTGCGCCACCGCCGCCAGCTCCCGGTTGAGCTCGGACAGGCGCCATTCGGGGTGATCGAGGCTGGCCTCCCGCAGAACTCCGGCCAGTTTATAGGCGGTCGCGAGCAGGCTGGCTTCCCGGAACAAATCCTGGGCAATCCGCAGAACCAGCTGGTCGACCGGCAGCAGAGCCATCCCCTGCCAGCTGCGCACCTGCTCGCGGAATGCAGCCAGTTCGGAGCGGATTTCCGGGGTGACTTCCGCCCCGCTGAGACCCTCCAGCCAATCCCGCCCTGTAGAAGGCCACAGGTATTCCTCCACTCGCCGGCACCTGCCCAGCAGCTTGCGTACCTGCTGCGCATCGACCCCGGAGCGGGTTTCTTCCGGATGGTTCCACCACCACAACCAGTATGCCGTGGCTAGAGTGGCAGGCGAGTCAGGTTCTGCCAGGCCGGCGATCACCGCACCGATCGAGGCAGCCACCTGGCGGGTGGAGCTGCTGCTCAGCAGCGCTTCGGTGAAGGCCAGCTGCCGGCGTCGCACCGCTTTCACCATTTCAAACCCGGTCTGGTTGCGCGGCACCAGCACTGCCACGGTCTTATCCGGGTGCTCGGGCAGCCAGCGCGCCAGCGATTCGGCTACGAAACGGATTTCCTCCCCTGGATTTAACCGCCGGGCGACGAAACGGACCGCCTCCGGGCGATCGGGCGGATTCTGCTGTTGGTCGTTGGACGGGACAGGTTGGATAAAAGGTGATGCCAGAGCGCCGCGCAGATCCACGTTGGGATGCTCCTGACTCACCCATTCGATCAGGCGATTCGCCAGGCGCATGATGCTTAATGTAAAACGCCCCGTGTTCGGAAGGAAGCGCGCCAGGACGCCCTCCGCTTCCATAAATGATCGCAGATACGCCTGGCTGGCGGTCGTGAAGGTCTCGAAAACGGACTGGTTGGGGTCGCCGACGCGCACCCAATTCCCGCCCGGCCCGGATAGGGTGCGCAGGATGATTTCCTGCAAGTGGCTGCTGTCCTGGGCTTCGTCCTCCAGGATATACGGCCAGCGGCGGCGCAGGCGTTCCAGATAGGCAGGGTCCGCTGAAAGGACTTGCAGCGAGAAACGGATCAGGTCGTCGAAGTCGATCGCCCCACGCGCGCCCAGGGCGCGCTGATATTGGTCATAAATCGCCCAGCCCATCTCCGCCAGCGGCTGGCGGACAGGCAGGGTATCCAGGCGCTGGCGCAGCTCCCCGGGGGATAATTGCACATCCTTGGCGGAACGGATAAACCGAGAGGCCAGGTCATTCACCAGGTCTGGCGCCTGTTCGGCGCGCACCCGCTTGAGCCGCTCCGGGCGTAGATCCGGATCCAGAAAGGCCTCCAGAGCGGTGGGATTCTTATCCAGCCAGGCCTGGGTCACCTCCTCCAGTATCTCGCCAGAGATGCGCTCGTCTACGATCTCGAAATCCTCCGCCAGGCCCGCCAGACCCGGGCGCTCGCGCAGGATGTCGTGCGCCAGGCCATGCAGCGTGCGCACCCGGTAACCCTGGTTGGGGGATAGGCCGCCCGCCTCCAGGATAGCCGCCAGGCGGGCAGTCAGGTTTTCAACCGCGGAGTTCAATAAGGTGACGACCAGGATTTCCTGTCCCGGCCTCATTAACCCGGCGGATAAGAGCTCGGCGCCCAGGTGGGATAACACCAGGGTTTTCCCGCTGCCGGGGACGGCGCTCACGCCCATCCAGCCGCCTCGATAATTGAGTACTTCCCGCTGCTGAGGTCGCGGCACGAACATATCAGGTCTCCGCTGTTCCCGGCTGACTGGTGGACAGGACTTGGAGCAGCGCCTCCAGGAGCAGTCCGCGCTGGGCATAACCCTGCTCGTCCAGCTCGCCGATCCCGCAGAAAATTTTCTGGCGGCAACGCCGTACCAGCCCCTGGACCAGGCGCGCCAGCGCCTCCCGGCTGGCGGCCAGCTCCTGAGCGTCTCCCCAAACTGCGCCGGGGGGCCAGCTGCGCCGGAGTACGTAGGGATGGCTGAGCGGCTGGTAAGGCCGCTCGGACCAGCCGCTGCCACCCACGTCCAGCCAGACCTGGTAATCGACCGCCCGGTTGGCCAGCACGAAGGTGTAAGCCGGGGCCAGCAGTACGGCGTCCTCCGGCTGAATCTGCCACCCGGCGATGTATTGGGCAGGCGCCAGCCCGGCCTGGACTGCTCGCAGGTATGCCTCGCCTGCCGGCCTGTCGCTCCCCGGAACGGCGCTCTCCAGGGCAAAGCGGAAGTTCTGCGCCGATTCGATCATCTGTCCGGCCGCCTTTTCCGCATCGATGTTCTGGTAGAACCCATAACCGGGCCTGGAGAGCAACTCTTCCACCAGGCGGTCGAGGAAATCCTCCAGCGGCAGCGCTTCTCCGGCGAGATAATTCTCGATCCACTGGCGCAGGGTCTCGTAGCGCTGTCCGATCGTGCGGGTGATGCGCTCCTGCATGCGCGGGTTGATGCGCTCGAATGAGGACAGGCTCGGCTGTCCTTCACTGCTGCGGTAAACGATCTCCGCCAGGAGCTGTGCCCGCACCGGGTCCAGACCGTCGATCGCCACGACCAGGGCATGGGCCAGATCGAAGCGCACGGGGAGCAGCCCCCAACCGGGGTGAGCCAGGGCAGCCAGGGTCAGCAGGCACTGGGCGGCTGGTTCTTCACGTAGCGGGCGAGAGGGGCGGTGTGCGTGTGTGGCGATCCCTAGCCGGTTGAGTCTTTCGGCCAGGGAGAAGCGCAGCGCGCCGGTCAGATACGGCGCCAGCACGACGATCTCGCCGGGTGGAACCTGGTCCTCCTTGACCAGGCGGGCAATTTGCTGGCTGGCCCAGTCCAACATCTGGGGGTAAAAGCGGTGAGCCGGGCAATCGAGGATGGACTCAAGGTCGAGCCGTTCTGACCCTGGCCGGTCACTTTCGGCAATCCGTTTTGTGTGATCTGGTTCAGCCTGGATCAGCGCGTTTTGCAGCCAGGCTGCCAGGCCCTCCAGTGAGCCGGAGGTGACGAACGAGTCCGTGAAGCGGATCGTTTCCCGGCAGGCGTCCTTCAACCGGGTTGCGCTGGCCGGGTCGGCGCCCAGCAGGTAGCGATACCCGCCGTCCCGGTCAAAGATGAGCAGCGTGGAGCGGAAGTGGGGCAGCCACTCCAACAGCAGGTCGTGTGTGACCGGGATATCCTCTTCCAGGTTATCTACAATCAGGTGCTGGTAGGCGGCAAAGAAAACCTCCTGGCACTCGGGCAGAGGCCAGACATGCTGGAGGAAAACTTCGACCTGCAAGGAGAAGTCCAGCAGGTTGTGATCCAGGCAGTAGCGCCGGAAGAGCTCGAGCGTTTCCTGGATCTCGGCAGCCAGGCGCAACCGGCCTGCCTCCCCGGCAATCCCTCCCGACCAGGATAGCAGCAGGCGGGCGCTGACCTCGGCCAGCGGTATTCCGGACACCGCCGACCGGCTCAAGTTGTCGAGCAGCTGGGCGTACAGGCGGCTGCGCTCGAGGGCGACCGAGCTGAAGTAGCCTTGGTCGAGCAAAGGCTCCAGCAGTCTTGCCAGGAAATACTCGGCCAGCTCGAAGTTCAAGAAGACCGGCAGATCCTGCGGACTGGCGAAACCGGCCGCCTCAGCCGCCTCCGGCCAGAAACGCTCGATCATCCTTTGGGCCAGCCCGCCGAGAGTCATTACGTCGACTTCTCCACCGCCCACGACCCCGGGATGCTGCAGCGCCAGATCGTAGGGCGAGGCCAGTGGCAGCTGCGGTAGCAGCAGCAGGATCGCATCGGCGCGCACGCCATGCGCCATCAGGTAGAGCAGGCGCTCCACTCCGGCCGTGGTCTTCCCGGTGCCGGCCGGACCCTCGAGGAAAACCGAGGCATCCATAGGCCGCTCGATCAGGCCGATCTGCTCAGGCGTGAGATGAATAGGAAGCATGGCTGACAATAAGCGTGCAACTCCTCCTGACCTCAATTATAAATTTCTTTTGCCATAATCTCACACAAGTTTTGTCCGGTTCAGCCGGCAGACAAGCCCGGTTGCTTCACTCCATTTAGAATATTTGGAGTGTTCGCGTTTTCCGCAGAACACCTGGATCGGGAATTTGATATAATTTGACGGACTCACGAGATCAACGATCATTCTTAAAGGCATAACGGGAAAAATATGTATATCGATCCAAATTCAGGCGGCATGCTGTTCCAGATCGCAGTGGTCGTCATCGGGGTATTCTCAGGCGTAGTCCTGGTCTTCTCCAGCCGGATCAAGATGGGCATCGCCCGGCTCAGGCGGAGGTTCCGCGAGAAGTTTGCTCAAGACCGCACCTCGGATTCAGGCTCTGGTTAATTACCCGGCGCAACAGCCTGCTGCCCAGGTCCACGCCCACCATTACACCCGCCCGCGTTCGATTCGCCTCCCAGGTGAATTCGTGATCCGGTCGGGATAGGCCTTGTGTGATTGAATCTCCCACTGTCCAAAATAAAACATGGTATACCAGGCAAGGGCTCTGGTCGCTTTTTCTAATTTGCGCCCTGCCCATCCACCTGTGGACCCTGATCCTGGCGGTGAAGGATTTCTCCTGGGTTTCGGAGCGCACCAACGCCTGGGATGCGATCGGGTTGCTGTCCTATGGGATGGTGTTCGCCTTCGTGGAGAGCCTGGCGGTTACCCTGGCAGCCGTGCTGCTGGGTTTCCTGATCTCGCGGCAATGGGAGCAGGGCCGGCGTATCGCCTTGCTGAGCACCCTGGTGCTGATCGCCGCCCTTTGGGCTATGGCGGGCCAGCTCTATTTTCTGTGGGGGATCTCAATTCCCGGGACAATCCTCGGCTTCCTGGCTGGGACAGGACACCCGGTGCGCATCCTCTACGCAGTGGGGCTAGCCCTTGTTACTCCGACGGTGTTGATCCCGGCCTATCTGGTCCTGGAATCCGATCGGGTATTTCAAGCCGTGCAGGAATTCAGCGGCCGGCTCGCCCTGCTGGCTGGGCTGTATCTCTTGATTGACGCAGTCTGCCTGGTCATCCTCGTTGCGCGCAATCTCTGATCGCGCTATCTGTGATTTAGCGAATATGCAGCCTCCTATCGATCGCCGTGAATTCCTGAAACTCGCCGGCCTGCTGTCCTTGAGCGTTTCCGCCCCGCGCTTCCTGCCTGGCACGGCTGCTGCAGGACAAGATCCAGGCAGGCAAAACGTGCTCGTGATCGTGTTCGACGCGCTTTCCGCATACAACCTCTCGCTCTATGGCTACCCACGCGAGACGACGCCTAACCTGGCCCGGCTGGCCGGGCGTGCCATCGTCTACCACAATCACTTCGCCGGCGGCAACTTCACCACTCCCGGGACGGCCTCGCTGCTGACCGGCACACTCCCCTGGACCCACCGCGCCTTCCGTTACAATGCCAGGGTAATCGAACCCCGCGAACAGGACAACCTCTTCCACGCCTTTGAGGATTATTACCGGGTGACCTACTCGCATAATCCGCTGGTAAACACCTTGCTGAAACAGTTTAACCGGGACCTGGACCTGTATCTCCCCCGCGAGAGATTGTTCCTGGCAAACGATGGTCCCATCCAGAATCTATTCAGGAATGACGAAGACATCGCCACGACCAGCTGGGTGAGGGCCGTAAAAAGAAACGAGGTCGGTTATTCATATTCGCTGTTCCTGACGCACTTGTATGAAAAGTACCAGGATCTGAAAATCGAGAAATATAAGCCGCTCTTCCCGCGTGGTTTGCCTAATATCCGTGGGGACAACTACTTCACCCTGGAACAGGCTGTCGACTGGATCGGGAGCCAGGTAGGAGACTTCCCCCAGCCATTCATCGGGTATTTCCATTTCCTCCCCCCACACTTCCCTTATAAGACCCATCAGGAGTTCTTCGAGCGGTTCGCCCGAGACAAATATAAGCCGGTCGAAAAACCCGAGGACATCTTCAACCAGAAGAAATCGCCCGCAACTCTGTTGAAGTGGCGCTCCTGGTACGACGAGTTCATCCTGTATATCGACCGGGAGTTCGGCAGGTTATACGAAATGCTTGAAGAAACCGGGATTCTGGAGAACACCTGGGTCGTGTTCACCTCGGACCACGGCGAGCTGTTCGAGCGCGGCATCAGCGGGCACACCACGCCGGTGCTGCACCAGCCGGTGGTGCGCGTCCCGCTCTTGATTCTTGAGCCGGGGCGCAGGAACAGAACGGACATTGCGACGCCCACCAGCGCCATCGATGTTCTGCCGACCCTGCTGCACATCACCGGACAAAGTGTTCCGGATTGGGCCGAAGGGACGGTGTTGCCTCCCTTCACAACCGATCGTCAGGATGCGAGCCGGAGCCTGTATGCATTGCAGGCAGTGTCCAACGAGCAGCTGTCGCCGCTCGCTCAGGCGAGCACGATGCTGGTGAAAGGCTCCCACAAGCTGGTTTATTATTCTGGCTACGATAAGTTGGGAGATACCGGCGAACGCATCGAGCTCTACGACCTGGAAGCCGATCCAGAAGAGCTGACCAACCTCTATCCATCCCAAAAAGCTATTGGCTCCGAGCTGCTGGACGAATTGCAGGCCAAACTTGAAGAGGTCAACCGGCCTTACCGCTCTACCTGAAGCGAGCGGCTATAGTTAGCCCCCGCACCCTGCCCCATAATCATACGCCTCGATGTTCCACATCTCGCTGAGTGAGGTCGGGTCGAGGGCAAACCCGCACAGATCCGGACGCGTCACAACCAGCTTGAGGCGCAGGTAAAGCGGCACGACCGGCAGTTCGGCGGCAAAGATCGTCTGGGCTGCGAGGTGGTTTTCAGCATAACCCGGCTGTCCCGGTAAAGTGCTCAGAGCGGCCCGGCAGGCGCGGTCATATTCGGGGTTGCTGAAGCCGGTCTCGTTCCTGCCGCTCCAGCCTTTCGGGTAGAGCGGTTCGCCTGCCTCGCTGGTGGCGACGGGATCGCCGGGGATCTCCCAGGTCGCCCACAGGTCGCACGGCGGATTGGCGCCGGTCAGCCAGGAAAACTGGGCCAGGTCGAAATTCCGTCCAAACACCGGCCCTTCCGGCCCCGGCGCGTACACTTCGCCCGCCTCGGCGAACTGCACATCGACCTGGATGCCGCACTCCGCCAGCGATTCGGCCAGGATCTGGGCTGCCTGGAAGCGTTGGCCTGCCTGGCTGGTCGTGTAGGCGAGAGATAATGGGGTGCCGTCCACGACGTTCAGCACGCCGTACGCCCGGCGCGGCGTACCTGGGTCGCCATCGTCGTCCCGCCAGCCAGCCTGCTCGAGCAGAGCAGCCCCGGCGGCCGGGTCGTACGGGTAGCGGGACACTGAGGCATTGAATAAAGGATGGTCCGGCGGCAGGTAGGAATCTGGCACGGCTGACTGCCCGGAGAACAACGTCTCCACCACCCTCTGGCGATCCATGCACTGAGCGGCCGCCTGCCTCACGCGGGCATCGGCGAAGAAGTCCGGGCGATCCACCCCGAGCTGGTAACCGTCGTCGTAGGCAGCCGGCCGGATACCGAAATCGGCGTGCTCCCAGACCGTTCCAGTTGAAATGTAAGCTTTCAATTTTCCGTCAGCCTCTGCCTCAAGCAAACCCTCGATTCCGCCTTCTTGCAGAGCCAGGCTGGCGTCCTGGTCGAGCAGGTCGCACATCCCGTAGGACAGCTGCTCCAGGCTCGCCCTGGAATCTGGGCCGACGAAGCGGAAGACCAACACGTCGAAGGCTGGCAGCCCCTCGGAGGAACGAAAGTAGGAGGGGTTGCGTTGCAGGCGAATCTGGTCGCCAGGGATCCAGTCCGTGATGGCGTACGGGCCCCAGCCCAGCGGCTGGCGGGCGGCTTCCGGGGCGGTAAACAATTGCTCGGGAGATATCTCAGCCAGCTGGTGTTGCGGCAGGGGGCTGAAGAAGTTGGTCCGGTAACCTGGGTCCATGAAGCCGGGCAGGCCCGTCCAGCGCACGCTGCGCTCATCCAGTGCCCTGTAATCAGCCGTCCGTTCAAGGGTCGTGTAGCCCTGTTTGTTGACCAGGCCCAACCCGCCGCAGGGGACCCCATCGATGCGGCAGTCCTTGGCCACCGCGTAGCTGAAGGCCGAATCGGCCGCCGTCAAAGGTTCGCCGTCCGACCAGGTCAACCCTTCTTTCAGCGTGAACGACGCCGAGAGCTGCGGCATTTCAAGCGGGCCGCCATCCCAGGCGACCGCGCAGTCCGGACTGTCGCACCCGAAGGGGCGCACCCTCTCCCCCACGGCCAGGCGCACCCGCTCGCCGTCGATATTGACAACCCAATCCCCCGCTTGTACCGCGACCGGCTCGATCGCCGCATCGCCGTCTGCCTGGTCGGGCAGCTTTTCCAAGATTACAGCCTGAAAGTCATAGCCTTGAGAATCGATCGGTCCGTCGTAGATGGCTTGCAGGATATGGTTCTGCGCCAGCGAGTTCCCGCCGTACAGGAACAGCGTCGCGGGCTCGGCGCCGGTGCAGATCGTCAAAATGCGTGGGATCGGCGTCGGCGAAGGCTGCACGCTCGGCGACGCAGGCGGCCTGGAGGTTTCCACTTCCGGCTCATCGACTGCCGGGAGATTGCCGGTTCCCCCGCTGGAAGGCGGTTCCATCCCCAGGGTGCAGCCAGCCAATACCAGGCAGGCGAATAACCCGAGCAACCAGCGAAAGGCAGCCCGGGCAGCAAGCCGGCTAGGATAAGGCATGAGCGATCCTCGAGTCATCTCTTGGAGCTGCTCTCCGCTGGCAGCCTCCCGATTATACAACACTCGCCCAAGGGAAAAGCAAGGTGCGGCGTGTGCCAAGTACCCGCCGCACCTGTCGATCGCCTCTTCCTGCAAATGGTTAGAAACGGCGTAATGGGTCAGTAGCAAACTTGCGAAGTAGATCGCCGGGGTACACCGAAAAACGTTGAATAATAGCACGAATCTGCGTTTTCAGCGTTTATCAGCGTCCCCTTAATCTCATCCCGTATTCCAGTTATGTTGGGCTACTGGCTGACCGTGACCGGGCCCTTCATCCCGGCATCGTAGTGCACGCCGTCCTGCTCGAAGCAGCCCATCTCCCACTGCCCGACCATGGCCTCGTTTACCGGGAAGGTCACGGTAGCCGCCCCTCCTACGGGCAGGATCACCATGAAGCCAACGTGCCCTTCCTCTCCCTCCATGGGCATGGGGCCCTCCTGGGTAACTTCGGGCGCGACCCCCGCGGTCTCGAACATGTCGACCATGTAACCCACCGGGCGGGTGTTTTCATCCTTCATCACCTCCCGGCCGAACATGATCTCGTGCTGCAGCTGGCCGCTGTTGGTCATGTTGAGGGTAACTTGCTGGCCGACCTTCAGGTCCAGGCTGGCGGGAGTAAAGGTGTATTCAGCCATATCGATGGCAAAGCTGACCGGTGTAGCTGCGGGCTGCCCGGCCCCCCCACAGGCGACGAGCACGAAACCGGCAATCAATAGAAATAACAGTGTTCCGATCTTTTTCATGGATATCCCTCTTCAGAAAATTAATTTGTTAGGACTTAGCAGTTGGGTGGAGAATGGGATTTTTTGGCGGGCTCCGCTCAAAAACCCCCAATATCACCCTCAAATGCGTAACTTCCAGGTCTATTGTATCACCTTCGAGCAACCTTCCGCTCCTGGGGGGTCAGGCCCCCAACCGGATCGCCACCATCTGGATGTTGGTCATCTCCTCCATGGCGAATTTGACCCCCTCGCGGCCCAGCCCGCTCTGGCGGTTCCCGCCATAGGGCATGTGATCGGCCCGGAAAGCCGGGGTGTCGTTGATGATCACCCCCCCGAAGTTCAACCGGCGGATGGCCTGGAAGACGCGCTGGATGTCCCTGGTGAACACCGCGGCCTGCAGCCCGAACTCGGTCGCGTCCGCCTGGCGCAGGGCTTCCTCGAAGTCGTCGTAAGCGATCACCGCGGCCACCGGGGCAAAAGCCTCCTGAGCCACAACCTTCATGTCCGGTTTTACGTTCGTCAGCACGGTCGGCCAGAAGACCGGTCCTTCGCGCCGCCCACCGGTGAGCACCCGGGCGCCGCCCGCCTGGGCTTCTTCTACCCAACCCTCGATCCGGTCGGCCTCCCCGGAGTCGATCATCGGGCCGACGTCGACGCGCTCGTCCAGCGGGTCGCCCACCACCATGGCCTGGCTGGCCTGGACGAACTTCTCGGTGAAGGGTTCGTATATGCCCTGCTGGCTGTAGATGCGCTGCACCGAGATGCATACCTGCCCGGAGTTATAGAACGCCCCAAGCGCGCAGCGCTTGGCGACCAGGTCCAGGTCCGCGTCCGGGGCGACGATCACCGGGGAGGTGTTGCCCAGTTCGAGTGTCACCTTCTTGATGCCGGCTACGGCCAGGATGTGCCGCCCGACCGGCGGGCTGCCCGTAAAGGTGACTTTATCTACGCGCGGGTCGCTCACCAGCCATTCGCCAACCGTGCCCCCGGAACCGACCACCAGGTTGATCGCCCCAGCCGGCAGGCCGGCCTGCTCCAGGATCTCGCACAGCTTCATTGCGGTTAAAGGCGTGGTGCTGGCTGGTTTCAGGACCACCGCATTCCCGGCTGCCAGGGCTGGCGCGACTTTGTGGGCGACCAGGTTGAGGGGGAAGTTAAACGGGCTGATGGCGGCGATCACGCCCACCGGGCGGCGCAGGTAGAAACCGAAGTAGCCTTCGCCTGCCGGCACCGCATCCAACGGCAGGGTTTCACCATGGATGCGCTTGGCCTCTTCGGAGGCGATCGAAAAGGTGCTGGTTGCCCGGTCGGCCTCGATGCGGGCGAACTTCAGCGCCTTGCCCGCTTCGGCGGCGATCGTGCTGGCCAGGTCTTCCCGCCGGTCCCGGATCAAGCCTGCCGCGCGCGCCAGGATCTCCCCGCGCCGGTGAGCCGGCATGTCCGCCATGACTACCGCAGCGCGCGCCGCAGCCGCGATGGCGGCCTCCACGTCCTCCTGGCGGGCGGTCGGGATGTAGCCGACGGGCTGCTGGTTGTATTTATTCTTCACCTCCAGCGGCTCTCCCGCTTCAACCCATTGTCCGTCGATGAATAATTTGTATTCCATGGCTGCTCCTCCCTGGATGAGATATTCGGATTCTTGCCAATTCATAACACATTATCCTGAAGATTTGCCGAATCGGAATAGTTTATCAGATTCTATTGACATATCAGGGATTTTAGATATACTCATAATTCACTATAAAGGGTGCCAATTGTCCAGATTTGATTCCCTCGATAAGGAAATCATATTCTACCTCAACCGAAACGCACGCATGCCGAGTGCTCAGATCGCACGCCAACTGGGTGTCTCCGAGCGCACCGTCAATCACCGCATTAAACGCCTCGTCGATAGTGGGGTCATCCAGCCTGTCGCCGTCGCCAATCCGAACTCCTTCGGCTATACCTTAGCCGTCGATATCCTGTGTGAACTGGAAGTAGGCTATCAAAGCCTGGTCATTCAGGCAATTCTCGAAATCCCTGAAGTCTCCTACATGGCTGTCTCGACCGGAGACCAGGATATCATCCTGCGCGCCTTCTTTCGAAACAGCGAGGAAATGAACGATTTCATTACTCACCAGCTGCACCAAATTCCCGGAATGCGCCGTACACGCACTACCTTACTGCCGCGCATTCTCAAAGACACTCACCAGTGGCTCCCACCAGACGAGGCTTTTGCTTCCGACGGGGATGCAAATCATTGAACGAATGGAAAAGGGAGGTGATTTACATCCACGAAGTCGCCATTTATCGCCATCCATCTTCTGATAGATTTGCATTTCAAACCTGCCAAAGGAGAAGAGAATGACAACAAGACGAATAACGTATGCCCTGTTCGTGCTCCTGACCTTGCTCAGCCTGGTCCTGTCCGCCTGCCAGCCCACGGCGGCGACTCCGGTAGCCACCGAGGCCGCCGTGGAATCGGGCGGCGCGCCGATGACGGAAGTGGGTGAGGGCGAAGGCCAGGTCGATATCATCGCCTGGGCCGGATATATCGAGCGCGGCGAGACAGACGCCGCCTATGACTGGGTGACCGGGTTCGAGAACGAGACCGGCTGCAAAGTCAACGTCAAGGTGGCGGCAACTTCCGACGAGATGGTCGCCCTGATGAATGAAGGCGGCTTCGACCTGGTGACCGCCTCAGGCGACGCCAGCAACCGCCTGATCTCCGGCGGGCGCGTCCAGCCGATCAATCTGGACCTGATCCCCAGCTGGGATACGGTCGACGACCGCCTTAAGGAGGCCCCCTGGCACACGGTCGATGGCGTCCATTATGGCATCCCCTACCAGTGGGGGCCGAACGTGCTCATGTACAACACCGACACCTTCCCTGAGCCGCCGACCAGCTGGAACGTGGTCTTCGAAGAACAAACCCTGCCAGACGGCCAGTCGAATGAAGGCCGGGTGCAGGCCTATGACGGCCCCATCTACGTCGCCGATGCCGCCCTCTACCTGATGGCGCACAATCCCGAACTGGGCATCGAGAACCCGTACGCCTTGAACCGTGAACAGTTCGAGGCCGCCCTCAACCTGCTTCGCCAACAGCGTGAGATCATCGGGCGCTACTGGCACGACGCCTTCATCCAGATGGACGACTTCACCAACGAGGGCGTGGTCGCCTCCAGTTCCTGGCCCTTCCAGGTCAACCTGATGCAGTTCGAAGGCAAACCGATCGCCAGCGTCTTCCCGGTCGAAGGCGCCACCGGCTGGTCTGATACGACCATGATGCACGTCGACGCCCCGCACCCCAACTGCGCCTATAAGTGGCTCGAGCACTCCTTGAACCCCAAGCTGCAGGGTGACCTGGCGGCCTGGTTTGGATCTGTCCCGGCCGTTCCCGCCGCCTGCCAGGGCAACGAATTGCTCGGCGATAGTGGCTGTGAGACGAACGGGATGGGCAACTTCGACAAGATCTGGTTCTGGCGCACACCCACCACGGATTGTGGAGACGGCAGCCAGGACTGCGTGCCTTATCACGAGTGGGTCACGAACTACATCGCCGTGATCGGCGGGCGTTGATCTGGCGGATGCGTCCGGCCGTCGATGTATCCTTGAGCCCATCGACGATCTGCCCAAGGCGGCGATGCAAGCCGCGGCTGGATGGTTAAGATCATTACAGGAGACCAGGACGCTCGGCTGGGTTTCGCTTACCCGGCCTGCCTCCTGGTCTCCCTCCATACCCTATCGAACGATAATCAAGCGGGTTAAACGGACCAATGAACTGGGCTTGCCGGATTATGCATTAAGATTATGCACTAAGAATGAACCAACCCTCCACCCTTGCCGTCACTTTTTCCAACGTCAGCCGCCATTTCGGTGAAATCCGCGCCGTGGACGACATCTGCCTCGAGATCCTGGACGGCGAGTTTTTTATCATGCTCGGGCCCTCCGGTTCGGGGAAGACTACCTGCCTGCGCTTGATTGCGGGCTTCGACCAGCCCACCCATGGCAGCATCCTTCTGCATGGCAAAGACGTATCCAGGCTGCCGCCCTACGAACGGGAGGTCAACACCGTCTTCCAGGATTACGCCCTGTTCCCCCACATGACTGTCGGCGAGAACGTCGCTTACGGCTTGATGATCAAGAAAGTGCCCAGGGCGGAGCGGGAGGCGCGCACCGGGGAGATGCTCGATCTGGTCCGGCTATCCGGCATGGGCGGGCGGAAGCCGGCGCAGCTCTCTGGCGGGCAGCGCCAGCGGGTCGCGCTGGCCCGCGCCTTGATCAACCACCCGCGCGTCCTGCTGCTGGACGAGCCGCTGGGCGCGCTGGACTTGAAGCTGCGCCAGCAGATGCAGATCGAGCTGAAATCCATCCAGCAGCGGGTCGGCATCACCTTCATCTACGTCACCCACGATCAGGAAGAAGCCCTGACCATGAGCGACCGCATCGCCGTCTTCAACCAGGGCAAGATCGAACAGCTCGGCTCTCCCGCCGAGATCTACGAGCACCCGGCGACGCCCTTCGTGGCCGGTTTCGTCGGCGTCTCCAACCTGATCGAAGGGATGCTGGCTCAGGCTATTACCGGCGCTCCGGATACGTTTTCCATCCGTCCCGAGAAGATCCAACTGGCGCCGCCCGGCACTCCTGTAACAGACGATCAATATGCCGTGGACGGGCGCGTGCGGGACGTGATCTACCTGGGCTTATATACCCGCTACCTGGTGTCCTTAGAGGGTGGCAGCGACCTGGTCGTCGTCAAGCAGAACCTGGACACCACCTCGATGGACGTGCTCTCCTGGCGCGGCCAGCCGGTGCGCCTGATCTGGCAGCGCGACCACAACCGCCTGGTCAACGCCATGGAGAATTAGCCATCTCTATCCGCATATGATTGCGAATAACCCCACAGGGTTCAGTGCATTTCTTTCTGGAAAGAACTGTCTTTGCGAGGAGGCTGGTCTGGCGTTCTATGCCAGACCAGCCGACGAAGCAATCTCCCGCATGTCTGGAGACTGCTTCGGGGCAAAATACGCCCCTCGCAGCGACACTAGGTGCTGACGGGTTAATTCACTCGATTTACAATGGACACCCCCGCGCCCTTGACCCCGGTTTCCCCTGGAGAGGCGGTCCGCAAGCCTTCCCTGACCACCCGCCTGTCGACCTACATCTACTTGCGGCCCTGGTTGATCCTGGTCCTGCTGCTCGGGCTACCCCTGCTGTGGATGGGCGTGGTCTACCTGGGTTCGCTGGGCGCGATGCTGGTAAACAGTTTCTACCACCTGGATGATTTCACCGGACTGGTGGTGCGGCGCTTTACCCTGGCCACTTACGCCGACCTGCTGACCCGCTCGAACCTGGACATCGTCTTTCGATCGGCCAGCATGGCCGCCGCGGTGACCCTGACCACCGCCCTGCTGTCCTTTCCCCTGGCCTACTACTGGGCGCGCTTCGCCTCCCCTCAGATCAAAGGCCTGCTCTACCTGGCCGTGCTGCTGCCTCTCTGGTCGAGCTACCTGGTGCGGGTGTACGCCTGGAAGCTGATCCTCTCGAAAGAGGGCATCCTGAGCTGGTTCGTCTCCCAACTGCGCCTGGATGGCCTGTTGGACTGGCTGCTGCGCCTGCCGGCCATCGGCGGACCGTCGCTCTCGGTATCGGCATTCGGCATCTTCATCGTGTTCGTCTACGTCTGGCTGCCCTACATGATCCTGCCGGTGCAGGCTGCCCTGGAGCGGGTGCCGAACTCGCTGCTGGAAGCCTCCGGCGACCTGGGCGCCCGCCCCGGCGAGACATTCCGTCGCGTGACCTTCCCGCTGGCCTTGCCCGGGATCATCGCCGGTTCGATCTTCACCTTTTCGCTTACCCTGGGCGACTTCATCGTCCCGGCCGCCCTGGGCAACTCCAGCTTCTTCATCGGGCAGGCGGTGCTCTCCCACCAGGGCACCTCCGGCAATATCCCGCTGGCGGCTGCCTTCACCGTCGTCCCGATGGCGATCATGATCCTGTACCTGATCGGCGCCCGCCGCATGGGAGCCTTCGATGCCCTCTAAAGGATCCGGAAACCCTACAAAACGCAGCCCGTGGCCCCTGACCGTTGCGGCGCTCGGCGTGCTGCTCTTCCTGCACCTTCCGGTGTTGATCATCCTGCTGTACGCCTTCACCACCGACGAGGCCACTTACAGCTTTCCGCCGCCCGGCCTGACGGCCGGCTGGTTCGGCGTGGCGCTCGGGCGCGACGACTTCTGGCAGGCCTTGTTTCTCTCGCTGCGCGTGGCGAGCATCGCCACGCTGACCGCCCTGCTGCTGGGCACCCTGGCGGCCGCGGCGGTCTACCGCAGCCGCTTCTTTGGGCGGGAAGCCATTTCCTTCCTGCTGCTGCTTCCACTGGCGCTGCCCGGCATCGTCACCGGGATAGCCCTGCGTTCGGCGCTCGGCCTGGCGAACATCCCCTTCAGCTTCTGGACGATCGTGATTGGGCACGCCACCTTCTGCGTGGTGGTGGTCTACAACAACGTGCTGGCGCGCTTCCGCCGAATGGGGCGCTCCCAGATCGAGGCCTCCATGGACCTGGGGGCGGATTCCTTCCAGACCTTCCGCCATATCCTCCTGCCGCACCTGGCCACCGCGCTGCTGGCGGGCGGCATGCTGGCCTTCGCCCTGTCCTTCGACGAAGTGATCGTCACCACCTTCACCTCCGGCCAGCAGATGACCCTGCCGATCTGGATCTTCAGCCAGTTGACCCGCCCGCGCGACCGCCCGGTGACCAACGTGGTGGCGCTTTTCGTCATCCTGGTCACCTTCATACCCATCGTCCTGGCCAGCCGCCTGACACGCGACCAGGACCAGCTGGTTTAGGGAGTGTTTGCGCCCTCCTCCAGTTGTCAACGCGAGCGTACTTTGCGAAGCGAACTTCGTTCGCACGCAATCTCCCCTCAGACTGGACTGGAGACTGATTCGTCGCCGCCAACATAGTTGGCGCGCCGACTCCGTTGGCGCCTCCTCGCAGCAACACATCGCTCCCCCTTTCCCCATCACTTGGTATAAAAGCCCAGCCCGGTTAGATTATAATTAGACCGGTCTAAAAATCATCCTTGCCCGGTTATGATTCATCCCTGAAGCAGCTGGCTATGCGCGATAACGTTACCCACGTCATCGAGGACTACCTAAAAACGATCTACACCCTGACGGCGTCCGAAGGGCGGGCGACCACCAAGCAGATCGCCGATCATATGGGCGTCACCCCCGCCTCGGTCACCAACATGATCCAGAAGCTGGCCCTCACCCAGCCGCCACTGGTCGAGTACCGCAAGCACCGCGGCGCTGTGCTGACCGCCGACGGCGAGAAGGTGGCCCTGGAGATCATCCGCCACCACCGCCTGCTGGAGATGTTCCTGCACCAGACGCTGGGCTACAGCTGGGACCAGGTCCACGAGGAGGCCGACCGGCTCGAGCACGTCATCTCGGAAGAGCTGGAGGAGCGCATCTCCACCAGCCTGGGCAATCCCGAGCACGACCCGCACGGCGACCCGATCCCGACGCGTGACCTGCGCCTGCCCGAGGCCGACTTCCTGCCGCTCAGCCAGGTTCGCCCGGGCCAACGCGCCCTGGTGCAGCGGGTGCGCGACGCCGACCCGGAGCTGCTGCGCTACCTGAGTGAGCAGGGCATCACGCCTGACGCCCGCCTGGTGGTGCTGGCCTATTCGCCTTTCGACAACAACCTGCAGATCCAGGTCGAGGGGCGGGAAGAGGCGATCGTGCTCGGGCCGGGCGTGACCAGCCAGGTGTTCGTGAAGGTGGAGGGATAAGGCGGAAGGCCGGGGAAAGAGGAGGCCGCCAATGAACGCGAAGTGGTGCGCAGGAGGCTAGGGTCTTGGGGAGCGAATTTATGTCACCTCTCCTGCGATTATTCCTGTTGGGTCCGCCTGTCATAAAATGGGAGCAGACCTCCCTTACCATCCCACGCCGGCAAGTACGCGCACTACTGTATCGCTTGGCGGTTGAAACCAGACCACTGAGCCGCAGCCACCTGGGCTGTCTCTTTTGGGGGGACCTGCCGGAGAGTACCGCCCGGCGAAATCTAAGCCGTTTACTCGTTTACCTGTCTCGTAATCTACCTGATCCGGGCCTTCTCCTGATCGATGAAACCCATATTCAGCTCGAACCTGCTCGAATCTGGGTCGATACCCAGGCTTTTGAGTTGTTGTGGGAGGCCTGGAAGCTCACTCACCGGCTCAAAGATCTTCAAGCAGCCGTAGAACTCTACCGAGGATCTTTCTTGAACGGGTTCACGCTACCTGGCAATACCGAGTTCGCCGGGTGGGCAAGCCTGGAGGTAGAAAGTTGGGATCAACATTTCTTAAAAGCCCTGGAAGTGCTAATCGATGAAACAGCCGCTCAAGGCGATATCTCGCAGTCTATCGAATATGCCCGAGAGTATCTGCTCCATAACGATCTGGCAGAGTCTGTCCACTGCCGCTTGATCGAGCTCTACGCTGCGCTCGGTGACCGGAGCGCAGCACTGCGCCAGTACGAGCAGTGCTGCGCGGCTCTCGAACGCGAGCTCGGTGTCAGGCCTGCACCGGAGACCTTTGCAGCCTACCAGGCCATTTTAGATCCAAGGTCACAGCCAGTGGAAACGCCTTCCAGTCTGCCGGTCTGGACGATCACCCCCGGTTTGCAGGTCCCATTCGTCGGGCGCCAGGAAATTTTACAGCAGCTGACCGGGTGCCTGACCCGCACTCGTGCCGGGAATGGATGCGTTGTACTGATCAGTGGGGAGGCGGGTATCGGCAAATCTCGCTTGATGCAGGAATTTACCGGACGTCAGCGCTTACGGATGCGGGTCGTTATCGGGTCCGCATCGCCCGAAAGTTGTGGTATGCCATACCAGCCTCTCGTAGAAGCCCTGCGGCCGCTGTTAAGCACGCCTGAAGTCCTTGCCCGGGTTCCTGGTTCATGGCTGGCTGAGGCTGCGCGCTTGCTGCCAGAGCTGGCTGCGTTGATCCAGCTCCCTCAACCTCCTGCTCCCCTGGAGGCCGGCGAAGCCCGTGCCCGTCTATTTGAAGCATTGTGCCGCATCATTTTCTCCCTCAGCGAAGGTGGCTATACGGTGCTGCTTTGCCTGGATGACCTGCAGTGGGCCGATTCCACCACCCTGGATTGGCTGGCTTATTTTGGACGCCGCCTTAGAGGGCAGCGCGTGCTCATCCTTGGCAGCTACCGGCGTGAAGACAGCGATGTCCTCGCCGGGCTGCGTCAAATTCTGGCCCACCAGGCAGATTTTCTTGAACTGCCGCTCCCGGCCCTGGGTGATGAAGATGTTTGGCGTCTGATCTGTTTTCTAAGTGATGCCATGCCGGTCGACCTGGGTCTGGCCGATCGTTTGCGCAAGGCAACTGGCGGCAATCCGTTCTTCATTTTAGAGACCCTGCGGGCGGTCCTTGAATCTTCACCATCTTCAGATCTCCAATCCAACCTGGAAATTTTTCCGATCCCTGCTTCAGTTTGCCAGGCGGTTAATTCCCGCCTGGATAAACTGCATCCAAGCGCCCGCCAGGTGCTGGAAGCCGGTGCGGTTCTTGGGCAGGTTTTTGATTTCGAATCCATTCTTATGACCGCCGGAAGAGGAGAAATGGAAAGCCTGGACGGCCTGGACGAGCTGGTCGCCCGCCAGTTCCTGATTGAAAAGGGGGCCGGTTACCAGTTCTGCCATGCCATCGTTCGAGAAGCCGTATATGCTGGTCTGGGTCTCTGGCGGCTCCGGAGGTTGCACCGTCGCGCCGGGGAGGCTCTGGAAAAATTACAGCCCGGCAAATCCTCTTTATTAGCCTGGCATTTCGAACAGGCCGGTGAGCCAGGCAAGGCTGCTGGCTATGTGCTCAAGGCTGGGCAGGCCGCCCGCGCCATCTTCGCCCACGTGGAAGCTCGCTGTTGTTTCGACCGGGCCTTGGCCTTGTTGGGCCTTGCAGCCAACACGCTTCAAGGTGCGGATGCCCTGGCAGCCAACCGGCGATTGCGCATCCAGGTTCTTTACGAACGTGGTTGGGCTTTGCGCTTGTTGGGCGAGATGCAGGCTTACACGGACGACCTGGAAGAAGTAGCCCGCCTGGCCCAGGCCCTGGGCGACCCGCGCGCCCTGGCCCATCTACATTGGCAGGAAGCCTACAACCATCGCTGGTTTTGCCGGTACGAGGCCGCTCAATTCGCCGCCGAGAAAGGGGTGCAGCTTAGCCAGGAAGCCGGTGATCTCTTCCTGCAAGCCGTCTGCCTGCGCGAGATTGGCATGACTGCCCGTGAGACCGGTGATTACGATCAGGCGCAGGCAGCCCTGGAACAGGCTTTAGGGATTTTTACCCAAATCCAGGATCCGGTTTATACGATTCATACGCTGGGCAACCTGTCTACATTATTCTATAGGTGGCAGGATGCCGGACGGGCGATGCGCCTGGCCTGTCAGGCGCTGGAGGTTTGCGAGCAGAAGGGACTGCAATATGAACGCAGAATCCCGCTGGGGGACATGGGTGCGGCCGCCGCGGCTTTGGGGGAGGATCAGCAGGCGAAATCTTTGCTGGAGGAGAGTTTCTCGATCGCACAAAAGATCGCCGACCACACCCAGGAGATCCTTTGCCAGGGCCACCTGGGCTGGATCTTTGCCCATGAGGGAAAGTACCCCAGCGCTGGCCAACACCTGCAGGACGCGCTCATTCTGTCCGAAAAGATTGGTTCCCTCACCGAGCAGAGCTGGCTGCATGCTGGCCTGGCAGAGGTCTTTGCCAGCCAGGGAGATCGCCAGCAAGCCGTGACGCACGCCCTAACGGCGCTTGAACTCGCCAGGCAGCACCAGCGCACGCCGGATATCCACCGGGCGCAACAACTCCTGACCCGGCTCGACAAGGAGTATGTTTTGTGAATTTGTGAACAATTTGTGGGTAATTTGTGAACAGAGATTGTTTAAACTGCTGTCAAGAGTTGGCAGCAGTTTTTTTGTTCCGGCCACGGGAGAATTCATTGGACCTCAACCATTCGCAGGAGCCTGCCAGACCGGGCAGTTCTGGAGAGCTGCCTTCCCAACGCCTTACCCTTCCCTGGCTGCGCGCTTCTGAAGAATACGTATCCCTGATCGTTCGCCTGTGGCGGGAGGACGAAAGTGAGGCCGGCGATCCGCCAAGCAGCTGGCGCAGCGAAGTGGAGCACATCCAAAGCGGTGGTCATTGGATCTTTTCCACATTGGGGGAGTTGGAGTCTTTTCTAAGTGACTCCCTGCGCCAGCTTCACGAGACCCAGGAGATTTATAAGGAGGGGCGATGAAAAAATGTGGTTATAAAATGGATAAACCCCAATCGATTTGCGAAAATATTAAAAAAAGGACCCTATTATGAACAAGAACCGAATTCTCAAACCGGCCAGCCGGGTAGTTTTTGCCGTCCTGCTGGTGAGCATGTTGGCGCTGGCTGGCGGCGCACAGGCAGAGGAAAACAGTCCAGGCACGCTGGAACAACACCACGCCTTCGTCCCAAGCATTTCCAATCAGTCCTCTGGGGCCACCCGATTGGGGAACGGCACCACCGATCCCGTGATCATCCGCAGGTTAGCCAGGGGCGCCCCCCTCCACGGAGCAAACGGCGTCTACTTCGGCCCGGACGGCAATCTCTACGTCGCCAGTTTCTTGGGCGGCGGGATCGAAGTGATGGACCCTGACAGCGGACGCATCTTGTCGCATATCACCCTGCAGTTTGGCATGGATGGGCCCGATGACCTGACCTTTGGCCCGGATGGCTCGCTCTACTGGACCTCGATCAGCACGGGCATGGTTGGCAAGCGGGCTCCGGATGGAACCCAGAGCCTGGTGGCGCAGCTCCCGCCTGGCGCCAACCCGATCACTTTTTCGGATGACGGGCGCCTGTTTGTCGGACTGGATTTCCTGGGGGATGGCTTGTACGAAGTCTACCTGGATGGGGTCACGCCACCACGCCTGATCCTGGAAAACCTCGGCTTCCTCAATGCCTTTGACTTCGGCCCGGACGGCTACCTGTACGGCCCGATCTACACCCAGGGCAAAGTGGTGATGATCGACGTGGACAGCGGCGAGCTGTGGGATGTGGCAGCCGGTTTTGCCCTCCCGGTCGCGGTCAAGTTCGATGCCCGCGGCAGGCTGTATCTGAATGTCCAGGGCACGGGTGAAGTGGTGCGGCTGGATCTACAAAGCGGAGAGCAGCGGGTCATCGCCCGGTTAACCCCTGGGCTGGACAACCTGGCCTTCGACAGCCGCGGCCGGCTGTTCGTGTCTCATGCCGAGCAAGGCTCGATTGTCGAGGTGCTGCCCAACGGCAAGGGCCGCCCGGTCAGCCCGGGTGGCATGATCGCCCCAGGAGGCGTGGCAGTGCTGCCAGACCCGCAAGGTCACGAACGGGTGTTCGTCGCCGATTTCTGGACGCTGCGCGAGTTCAACGGGCAGACCGGCCAGCGTATGTCCGTCGAGCGCCACGCCCTGGGGGCACCGCAGACCGTTGCAGCGGATGGGGAAAACCTGCTGGTCAGCTCCTGGATGGACAACGCTGTCCAGGTCTATGACCCTGTCGATATGCAGGTGCTTGCCTCCCGCTACGATTTCGCCGCCCCGACCAACGCCATCCGCTTCCAGGGCGACCTGGTCGTCTCCGAGCTGGGCACGGGCATGGTGGTGCGCAGTTCAGGACCGGGCGACCGGCAGGTGCTGGCGGAACTGGCCGTTCCCCTCGGGCTGGCAGCCAGCGGCGGTGATCTGTGGGTGGCCGATTGGGCGATCGGGGGTGTTTTCCAGCTCATTTCCGATGGCAGCCCGGTCTTCATCCCAGTGGCCATGGGGCTGAACTTCCCTGAAGGGCTGGCGGTTGGCCCGGATGGCAACCTGCTGGTGGTCGAAGGCGGCGCCGGGCGGGTATCAAAGATCGACCCGGCGACAGGCCAGGTTACCCCCTTCGCCGAGGGGCTGCAACTGGGCCTGCCTCCCCTGCCCGGTATGCCGCCGTTCCTGGTGTTCAACGGCATCGCCGCCGGCCCGTCCGGTGCGATCTACGTCACCGGCGATAAGGCGAATATCCTCTACCGCATTGACCAATAATCCTCTTAATCGCCTCCCGCAGGTTGGAACAAGCCTGCGGGAGGTTAGTACTTCGAAAAGGTGAATCGAAATGACACCCGAGGAGATCAAATCTACCCTGCTGAAAGGCATTGACGACTTCTGGCACAAGCGCGACGTAGACGAATACTACCGCATAGTCGACGAAGGATTCGTATTCCACCGGCCGCCTTTCCCATCCGTGGAAGGCAAGCAAGCCAACCGCCAGGCCGACGAAGCCAGCCTAACTGCGTTCTCGGACATCCGCTGTACCGTCGACGAGATCATCGTGGAGGGGGAGACCGCGGCTGCGCACTGGACCTGGCAAGCCCGCCACACCGGCCTGACCCCCGCCCTGGGCATCCCGCCCACCGGGAAGCTGGTCGAGTTCTCCGGCTGTTCGATCTATCATTTCCGCGCCGGCCGGCTTGTCGAGACGTGGGAGTTCGGCGACTATCTCGGCCTGCTGCAGCAACTGGGCGTGATCCCAGCCATGGCGTAAGGTCCATAACTCACTCATGGCAGAGTACATGGAACCGGAGCCTGCCGGTTATAGAGGCACCCGCAGGCTCTGAAGACCCTCTCCAAAGGGTAGTCCCACCGAACTGAGGAGAAACATGAAACATAAGGCTGGATTGATCTTTTTAGTTCTTTTCGCCCTGCTGCTGGCTGCCTGTTCCGCGGCCTCCGATCTACTATCAAAAGACGACCCAATCCAACCCGGGGACAAAATCGGCGATTTCGTGATTACCACCGCGGAGCCCGGGGAGGCGACCTTCGTCTGGGACCTGGATTGCGTCAAACAGGGCAGCGGAGAGAATTATGCCTGTAAATCGGAAGTAGGCGCGCCGGTCAATGTCTCGATGGGTGTATATGATGAAACCCTCAGTGGGAAACTAGATTCTTTGTGGTCAGATCAAATCTATGAGATGTGGATCGACGATCGCCCCGTCGACCTGGAGGCCTTCGGCCCGATCGATTTAATGCATCCGCGTGCAGGGCCCATGCGCGCCTGGAATGTGGTGCTAGTTGCCTCCGAGCCGGGTGAAATCACTACTCGCGACAAGGGTGTCGTGGACAGCGATCCCTTTGAGGAAACGAGCACCTTTATATTCAGCGCACCGTAAGCGAATTTACCCAGCCGGCATCTTCATCCGCGTTGCGCCACGAAATCGTTGTTGCCGCCTGCGCCAGGTATGAGCTATTCGATAGCCGCTGGCGCAGGCGCAGAAATGATTCCGCGTTCTCTGGAGGTGAAAGCATTTCCCCGATCAGCTCAAGAATAACTCTCCCTGCTCTGGTCATAGGCCTGATTCTTCTGGGGGCATGCGCCACCCCCGCAACCCTGCCGGAAACCCTGACAGAGCCAGCTGCGGCAGCCCCGCCGGCCACGCTTCCTCCCACGCCAATCCCCCCCTCCCTCACTCCTGAACCATCTTCCCCAACTCCTGCCGTGAAAGCCACTCAGACGCCTGCTCCTCAACCAACCCTCGACATCCTGAGCACCCTGATTGCGAAGGGGCCATCGATCGAAGTTACCTTCGACTCTACCGGCTGCACAGTTGCCGGATCCCCCGAGCTGCCCGCCGGCGAGCATGTCATCGTCTTATATAACGACAGCGGCGAGAGCGCCTATCTGTTCCCCGCAAGACACTACCCGGGCAAGACCTGGCAGGAAATCCTGCAGGACATCGGTACACCCGGTTCTACCGATGCGCAAGCCAAAGATATCGTGCTGCTGCCTTGGGATTATTTTGAGACTGCCGATGAGAGGGTCAGCTACCGCCAGTACGATTTTTCAATCGAGGGGGAATATCACATCGTGGTCGAAGGACAGGGGAAATATCACGGGATCTGGCCCTGCGGGCCTTTTCAGGTTGTCCCCGCCCCTTAGGGATACCCAAGATGCAGGCACTTTTTAACATAGCGGTACAAGGGGCACGGGGGCGAACGGAACAGATGATGGTCATTCCAAATTCCCCCGTTCCCCTACCCGTGTCCAAAATCCTCACGATCCCGTGCAGGTGGTTCAACATGACGATGAATCAACCTGCCGACCCGTCATCCGGTCTGGGCAGGACCGCCTTCAGCCGGCGGGCCAGCTCGCGCCGAGCCAGCAGCACGCGCCGCCCGCAGGTCAGGCACTCCAGCCCGATGTCCGCCCCCAGCCGGATCACCCGCCACTCGTAGCTGCCGCACGGGTGGGGCTTGCGCAGGCGCACTCGGTCCCCCAATTGCAGGTCGGGCAGCATGGCGGGCATTATAACACGGGGTGGTATAATCGCTGGGAAGGCTCAACATTCATGTTTATGAACCTCGATTTACCAACCCTGATTGCCCGCGTGATCGTCTTGCTGGTGGCGTTTTCGGTGCACGAGTTCGCCCACGCCCTGACGGCCGACCGCTTCGGCGACATGACCCCGCGCCAGAACGGGCGTTTGACCCTCAACCCGCTCGTCCACCTGGACCCGATGGGCTCGCTGATGCTGATCGTGGCCGGGTTCGGCTGGGCGAAGCCGGTGCCGATCAACCCCTATGCGCTGGAGAAGCGTTCCTCTGCGGCGACGATGTGGGTTTCGCTGGCCGGGCCGGCTTCCAATCTGCTGATGGCGGTGCTGTTCGCCATCCCGTTCCAGTTGGGGCTGGTCAACGCCGGCTCGGCCTTCGTTCAATCCGGGCAGGTGTTGCCTTCTTTGGGTTACCTGCTCTTCGAGTTCGTTTACATCAACCTTTTGCTCTTCCTGTTCAACCTGATCCCCATCTCGCCCCTGGACGGGGAGAAGATCCTGTACTACCTGGCCCCACCTTCGCTGGCGCGAGTGATGGACAACATCCGCCCATACGGCCCGATCCTGCTGCTGGTGGTCGTGTTCGTCGGCCCGATCATCGGCTTCAACTTCCTGGGCATGGTCCTGGGCCCGCCGATGCAAGCCTTGCTGGGCGTACTGATTGGATGAATGCGGGGCGCCTGGTCTACCGGGCCAGACAATTCTGGCAGGCGCTGCGCATCGCCCCTCTTCCCGACGATCTAGAGATGGCTGCTCCCATGCTGTCCCCGCCTCAGCTGTCGCTTTTCCGGAGCATGCCAGCCGGCGAACAGGCGCACGGCCTGCGCGTCTGGCGGGCGTTGCAGGATGGCGGGGAGTGCGATACGGATTTATCCACAGCGGCCTTGCTGCACGATGCCGGTAAGAGCCAATTTCCCTTAAGCCCCTGGGAGCGCGTCTTGATCGTAGTGGTTGAGACCGTTTGTCCGGCCTGTCTGCGGCGCTGGGGTAGCGCCGCAGAGAAGAGCCCGCAAGAGGGTTACGGCTGGCGGAAACCGTTCGTGGTCGCCGTGCAGCACCCCGCCTGGGGGGCCGGGCTGGCGGCGGCTGCCGGGTCCTCGCCTGAGGCTGCCGCGCTCATCCGCCGGCACCAGGAAAAACTTCCCACTCCCGGTAATAAGCCTGAATCTAAAGAATTTCGCCGTTTGCGGTTGCTGCAAGCGGTCGACGATAACAGCTGAGGGATTGCCATGACCGTTCAGATGACCATCGTGGGCCTGGGACAAATCGGCGCCTCCTTCGGTCTGGCGCTGGCCGGGCGGCGCGACCAGGTAAACCGCCTCGGATACGACCGCGAGCTGGGCATCGCCCGCCGGGCCGAGAAGCTGGGCGCCGTGGATAAGGTGGCCTTCAACCTCCCGGCTTCAGTCGAGCAGGCCGACCTGGTCCTGCTGGCCCTGCCGATCGACCAGATCCGCGAGACCTTACGCATCATCGCCCCGGACCTGCGCGAAGGGGCGGTGGTGATGGATACCTCCCCGGTGAAGGCAGCTGTGGCCGCCTGGATGACGGAATTCCTGCCAGCCGAGCGCTTTTACATCGGCCTGACCCCGGTGATTAATCCGAACTACCTGGCCGAGATCGCCATTGGGGTGGAGGCCGCCCGGGCGGACCTGTTCAAGGGGGGCCTGATCGCCATCACCTCACCCCTGCGCGCCCCCGCCGAGGCGCTCAAACTGGCCGCCGACCTGGTCAATTTGGTGGGGGCTAAACCGCTCTTTTCTGACACACTCGAAGTGGATGGGCTGCTGGCCGCCACCTACACCCTGCCGCAGCTGCTGGCTGCGGCGCTGGTTGGGGCAACCGTGAGCCAGCCGGGCTGGCAGGAAGGCCGCAAGGTGGCCGGCCGCGACTACGCCCAGGCCACCGGTCCGGCGCTTTACCCTGCTAAAACGGAGACGCTGCGCGACCAGGCCCTGCTCAACAGGGATAACATTACCCGCGTGCTCGATAACCTGATCGCCAGCTTAAGCCAGATGCGCCAGGCCATCCAGGCCGGGGATAGCGCCGGCCTGGAGGAGCAGCTGGCGCAGGCCCGCCAGGCACGCCAGGAGTGGCTGCGACAGCGTGTGAACAGCGATTGGGTCGGCGAGGAGGCTCCCCCTACGGATGCCCCAAAGACCTCCGACATTTTTGGGCGCTTCGTCGGGCTGGGGCGTAAACGCGATTGACCGAACCGTGCTACCAATATCCTGAAAGAGAGAAACCACACATACACACGGATAAACACAGATAAGGTTAAGTTGGGCTCGGTTTCCAGATCCAGCGTAATGACTCGGAGACTATCGCATAAAAAGATGAATCAGAGTGTATCTGTGTCAATCTGTGGTTCACATAATGAGGTGAAGCATGGGAGATGAATTAATAACATCCACCAAACTAAAATGGATCTCGGACGAGATTCAGAACTTGAAAGAAGCGGGCCTCTATAACCGCATCCGCACCATCGGCTCGCCCCAGGGGGCCTGGCTGGAGGTGGACGGGCGGCGCGTGCTCAACTTCTGCTCGAACAACTATCTTGGCCTGGCGAACCACCCGCGACTGGTGGAAGCAGCCCGCCAGGCGGTGGAGCAGTACGGGGTCGGCCCGGCCGCGGTGCGCTCGATCGCCGGGACGATGGACCTGCACGTCCGGCTGGAGCAGCGCCTGGCGGCTTTCAAGGGGGTCGAGTCCGCCATCACCTTCCAGTCCGGCTTCAACGCCAACCTGGGGGCCATCCCGGCGCTGGTCGGCAAGGGAGACGCCATCTTCTCAGACGAGCTCAACCACGCCAGCATCATCGACGGCAGCCGGCTGTCCGGGGCGCAGATCATGCGCTATGCCCACTGCGACCCGGCGGACCTGGAACGGGTGTTAACCGAGAACCGGGGCAACTTCACCCGGGCGCTGGTCATCACGGACGGCGTCTTCAGCATGGACGGTGACGTGGCCCCGCTCGACCGCATCTACGCCACAGTGCAGGGATTCGACGCCCTGCTCATGGTCGACGACGCCCATGGGGAAGGCGTGCTCGGCAGGGGCGGGCGCGGTATCGTCGATCACTACGGCCTGCACGGGAAGGTGGATATCGAGGTAGGCACCCTGTCCAAAGCCTTCGGCGTGGTGGGCGGCCTGGTCGCCGGCAACCCGCTGGTGGTCGAGTGGCTGCGCCAGCGCGGCCGGCCCTTCCTGTTCTCGTCTGCCATGACCGTGCCCGACGTGGCGGCCTGCCTGGCTGCGGTCGATATCCTGGAGGAGTCCAGCGAGCTGGTCGAGCGGCTGTGGGAGAACAGCAGCTACTTCAAGGCCGAGATGCAGCGCCTGGGCTTCGACACCGGCAGCAGCACCACACCCATCACCCCAGTCATGCTGGGGGAGGCGCCGCTGGCCCAGCAGTTCAGCCGGGAGCTGTTCGAGGCCGGTGCCTTCGCCATGGCGATCGGCTTCCCGACCGTGCCGCGCGGCAAGGCGCGCCTGCGCGTGATGATCTCCGCCGCGCACGCACGCGCCGACCTCGACCAGGGGCTGGAAGCCTTTGCCCAGGTGGGCCGCCGGCTCGGCGTGATCGCCTGAATGACTGGAGGCTATACGCAAACCATCATGTGTCTCTGCGAGGAGGCGCCAACTTCGTTGGCGGCGACGAAGCAGTCTCCTATTTCGGCCTGAGGTGGAGATTGCTTCGCAAAAAGCGCTCGCAATGACATGCATATAAATAAAGGAAGAGTTTGCAACACGCCCTACCTACTGCATAATTAATAGCCAACCCCTCGAGGGTCCTCGAGGGGTTGGTGCGTGAAGCAGAGAGGAGGAGAGAAGAGAAATGTTATTAAGTTGGGTTAATCGTGGACGGCGAACGGATCGAAGGTTGGGTTGGTGCCTGCCCAGATACAGCTGGGCCGCCCGTCCAGGTTGCAGGCCAGGCCGTGGGAACAGCGGTGGGCGGTGATGCGCGGCGGCTGGTCGGGCAACCACTCGGCCGGGTAAACCAGCTCGGCTTCCAGGCCAACCTCCGCCTCCGCATGGTGGCAGTACTGAACTTTGATGGTTTGCCAGGTTTTCTCGCTCATGGTACACCTCTCCTTTGGCGGTCGAAGGACACATTAACTAGAGTGTGTATGCAACTAGGAAATGTCGTTCCGAGGAGTGTTCTTTGCGACGAAGCAACCCAGTTTTTTGGCCTAAGTGGGAGATTGCTTCGCAAAAACCGCTCGCAATGACTCCCTTTCCAGAGTTTGCACACACGCCTTAGATTGAGTATAAGCCTCATTCACAGCGGGGCAAGTGTCAGGTGTCATATTCGAAGAGGACAAACGGCGCAACTTAAGGTGATATCTTTCATCGGATTTATCTCCCGCCGCAGCGTGAACCTTGCGTGGAATTAGGGAGTAGATCATTAAGCCGCTTCGTTCAGGCGGGTACTCGCCGGCCCTCCCAATGAGCCAACTTTGTCCCCAGGGCTGGATTGTGGTTTATAATTGTGAATTAAATCTCCCTTTGCACACATCGTAAAAAGAATAAAAGGAGGTGAGCCGTCGCCAATTACTTGAACCGATCTTCCAAAACACCAAACCATTTCTAATTCTCAGGAGGAGAAAGAAAAATGAAGCACAAAAAACTATACACCTTGCTGGCGGTGGTCGTACTGGCCAGCCTGGTCCTGGCGGCCTGCGCGCCGGCCGCCACCCAAGCCCCGGTCGTGACCGAGGCTCCAGTCGCCACCGAAGCGCCCGTCGCTACGGAAGCACCGGTTACCACCGAAGAGCCTACCGAAGCGCCCGTCGCCACCGAGGCCCCCACCGAAGCGCCGGTCGCCTACGAAGGCCTGAAGTACGAGGCCGAGAGCTGCGACTACGGCGGGGTCCTCAAGTCGATCGAGGCGGTGGACGAGCTGACCGTCAAGTTCAGCATGTGCGTCCCCGACCCGGCCTTCCCCGCCCAGGCGGCCTTCTCCGCCTTCCAGATCTACCCGCGTGAGTACCTGGAATCCACCGGCGGCACCGGCGAACTGGTCGAACACCCGGTCGGCACCGGCCCCTTTGTGTTCGAGGCCTGGAACCGTGGCGAGAACGTCACGCTGCAGCGCTTCGACGATTACTGGGGTGAGCCTGCCAAGGCACCGACCGTCATCGTCCGCTGGACCGCCGAAGGCCCGCAGAAGCTGATCGAACTGCAGGCTGGCACCGTGGACGGCATCGACAACCCCGCTCCGGATGACATCGAGACCATCCAGAACGACCCCAACCTGCAGCTGGTGCCGCGCGATCCCTTTAACATCTTCTATGTTGGCTTCACTAACACCCACCCGCCGTTCGACAACGAGCAGGTGCGCCAGGCGATCGCCATGGGCATCGACCGGCAGCGCATCGTCGACAACTTCCTATCGCCCGGCTCGTCCGTCGCCGACCAGTTCCTGCCAAAAGACCTGCTGGCCCGCCCGGAGGGTTCCACCTGGTACGAGTTCGACCCGGTGGCGGCCAAGGCACTGCTTGCTGAAGCCGGCTTCCCGGATGGTTTTGCGACCACCCTAACCTACCGCAACGTGTTCCGCCCCTACCTGCCGGAACCACCTATCGTTGCCCAGGACATCGCCGCCCAGCTCAAGGAGAACCTGAACCTGGACGTCGAGCTGGTCGAGATGGAATCGGGCTCCTTCATCGATGCCTCCAACGCCGGTCAGCTGGAAGGCCTGCACCTGCTGGGCTGGACGGGCGACTACCCCGACCCGACCAACTTCTATGACTACCACTTCGGCGCCGGTGCGACCGACCAGTTCGGCACCAAGTGGGACGACATCACCTCCAATCTGACCGAAGCCGCCCAGCTGGGCGACGAGGAAGCCCGCCGGGCGATCTACACCGAGGTCAACGAGCTGATCAAGCAGCACGTGCCGATGATCCCGGTCTCCCACGCTGCCTCCGCCACGGCCTACCTTGCGACCGTGGAGGGCGCCCACGCCAGCCCGCTGAGCAACGAGAGCCTGGAGGTCATGGCAGTCCCCGGTCAGGACACCTTCACCTTCATGCAGAACGCCGAGCCGATCGGCCTGTACTGCGCCGACGAGTCAGACGGCGAATCGCTGCGGGTGTGCGAGCAGATCATGGAATCCCTGCTGGCATACGAGGTCGGCGGCGTGAAAGTGATCCCCTCCCTGGCAACCGAGTACACCCCCAACACAGACGCCACCGAATGGGTCTTCACCCTGCGCCCGGGCGTCCTGTTCCATGACGGCTCGACCCTGGACGCCAACGACGTGGTCGAGTCCTGGAACGTCCAATGGGATGCCGCCAACCCGCTGCACGTCGGGCGCGTGGGCGACTTCTCCTACTTCTCCGGCCTGTTCGGCAGCTTCCTGAACCCGCCGGCCCCGTAATCCCGTTTCGAGTTCCTGTTTGGATGGGGCACTGCGCCTGCAGTGCCCCATCCTTCCCTAAGAAGCGGTTTTTAATTTATGATACAGTACATCACCCGGCGTGTGCTCTCTTCCCTGCCCGTCCTGTTAGGGGTTCTGTTCGTCACCTTCACCCTGGCGCGCCTGCTGCCGGGTGATCCCTGCCGGGCGGTGCTGGGCGAGCGCGCCACCGACCAGGTATGCGACGCCTTCATTAAGCGCAACGGGCTGGATCGGCCGATCCCGGTGCAGTTCGGCATCTACCTGAAGGATGTGCTCAGCGGCGACCTGGGGACCTCCCTGCGCCAGGGCCGCCCGGCGACCGTGATCCTGGCCGAGCGCCTGCCGGTGACGATCGAACTGGCCTTCTTCGCCATGTGTTTCGCCACCCTGGCCGGGGTTCCGCTGGGCATAATCTCCGCCTACCGGCACAACTCTCCCACAGATGTGGGCACGATGATCTTCGCCAACATGGGCGTGTCCACGCCGGTTTTCGTATTGGGCCTGCTGCTAGCCTACACCTTCGCCGTCCTATTTAAGGACACGCCACTCTGGCTGCCGCCCTCCGGGCGGTTATCCTCCGGGATCGAGCTGCCGCACCTGGCGGTCGCCTGGGGGTTGGAGAATCTGTCTGGGACTCCCGCGGCGCTGCTTGAATTCCTGTCGCGCTTCTACATCTTCACCGCCCTGGTGACCGCCAAATGGGATGCTCTGGCTGACGCCGCCAAGCACATGATCCTGCCGGCCCTGGCGGTGGGGACTATCCCGCTGGCGATCGTCGCCCGCATGACCCGCTCCAGCCTGCTGGACGTGCTCAGCCTGGACTACATCCGCACGGCGCACGCCAAGGGGCTGGAGAGGCGTACCGTCGTATTGAAGCACGGGCTGCGCAATGCCCTGCTGCCGGTGGTGACCATCATCGGCCTTTCCCTGGGCGGCCTGCTCAGCGGGGCTGTGCTCACCGAGACCGTCTTCAACCTGCCCGGCGTTGGGCGCACACTGTTCGAGTCGATCACCGCCCGGGATTACACGGTCGTCCAGGCCTTTACCCTGGTCATCGCCGTCTTTTACCTGACCGTGAACCTAGTCGTGGATGTGCTATACGCCTTTTTAGACCCGCGCATCCGCCTGAGCTGAACATGCAAGAGATCCAGGCACAGACCCAGGTTGCCTCCCTCGGGGGGACGGTATCCGCAGAGCCTATTTCGATCAAGGTCAGTAAAACCCGGGAGACCCTGAGATCCCTGCGCCACAACCGCTCCGCCATGGTTGGTTTCGTGATTCTGATGGTGCTTGTCTTCATCGCGGTCTTCGCCCCGGTACTGCGCACCCATGACCCGGTCAAACCCTTAATCGGCATTGAAAATGTAAAAAAGCGCACATCACCCTGTATTCATCTCCTGGGTTGCCCGCAGGATCAACCCCAGCACTATTTCGGCACGGATGGCAACGTGCGCGACGTGTACAGCCGGATACTGTATGGGGCGCGCCTCTCTTTAATCATCGGCTTCACCACGGTCACTTTTGCCATCATCATCGGCACGATCTTAGGGGTGATGGCTGGTTTCTTCAGCGGTTGGTCGGATAACATCATCATGCGCTTCATGGACGTCCTGCTGGCCTTTCCCAGCCTGCTGCTGGCGATCGCCATCGTCACCGTTTTGGGGCCCGGACTGATTAACGCCCTGCTGGCGATCGGCATCGTCACCATCCCGGTTTACGCCCGGGTAGTGCGGTCCAACGTCCTGGTCACGCGCGAGATGGATTTTGTCTCGGCCTCCCAGGCCCTGGGCGCCAGCAAGCCCCACCTGATGTTCCGCCGCATCCTGCCCAACTCGCTGACCCCACTGATCGTTGCCGGTACCCTGGGGATCGCCACCGCCATCCTGGATGCAGCCGCGTTGTCCTTCCTGGGACTCGGAGCTCAGCCGCCCGATCCGGAGTGGGGGTTGATGGTCGGGCAGGAGTACAAGAATATCTTCAACGCCCCGC
>DATDRQ010000016.1:0-2477 GCA_035291645.1 Anaerolineales bacterium | reverse complement strand
GAATCGCTCTCGGCCTACGCCCGCCAGTTCCTGGGACAGATGGACAAGCCGGACGTGGACCATATCGAAGGTCTATCGCCGGCGGTTTCTATCGACCAGAAAGGCGTCTCGCACAACCCACGCTCGACGGTCGGCACGGTTACCGAAGTCTATGACTATTTGCGGCTCCTGTTCGCCCGGGCCGGCATCCCCCACTGCCCGATCTGCGGGCGTGAAGTCGCCCGCCAGTCCGCCCAGGAGATCGTCGACCTGGTCGAAGCCTTGCCTGAAGGAGCCCGGCTGTTCATCCTCTCCCCGGTCGTGCGCGGCAAGAAGGGCGTTCACCAGGCCATCCTGGATGAGGTCCAGAAGGCCGGCTTCGCGCGGGTACGTGTGGATGGGCAGATCTACGAACTAGATCAGGATATCGCTCTCGACCGGTATAAGATCCACGCCATCGAAGCGCTGGTCGACCGCCTGGTCATGCGCCACTCCGGAGATAGCGAAGAAACTCAGAATTTTCGATCCCGGCTGACCGACTCGATCGAGACCGCCCTCAAGTTCGGGGATGGTTACCTGATCGTCCAGGATATCACCAACCCGGAAGAACCACGCGATCATTACTTCTCAGAGCACCTGGCCTGCCCGGTTCACGGGGTCAGCCTGCCAGAGATCGAGCCGCGCACCTTCTCCTTCAACACCCCGCACGGCGCCTGCCCTGACTGTCAGGGTTTAGGCGGAAAGCTGGAGATCGACCCGGACCTGCTCATCCCGGACCCGGAAATGGCGCTCAGCGAGGGCGCCATCGCCGTATCGGAGTGGAGCGGTCCGCGTGAGGAGGGCGGCTACTACTGGCAGACGCTGGAGGCCGCGGCCCACACCTATCACATAGACCTGGATGCCCCCGTCAGCTCGATCCCCAAAGAGAAGCTGGATATCATCTTATATGGCACCAACGGCCGCGAGGTGACGGTCCATTACCGCAACCGCAATGGCCGCACATCGACTTTCCGCAGCCCCTTCGAAGGGGTGATCAGCAACCTGATGCGCCGCTACAACGAGACCAGCTCGGATTACATGCGCGACAAGCTGTCCGAGTTCATGAGCGAGCGACCCTGCCCCACCTGCCACGGCGACCGCCTGCGCCCCGAAGCGATGGCGGTGACCGTCAGCGGATCCAACATCGTCGAGGTAACCCGCTGGCCCGTACTGCGTACGCTCGACTGGACCCGGTACATGGTGAGCGATCAAACGCCGTTAAACGCCCGCCAGCAGGTGATCGCCGAACGCATCCTGAAGGAGATCATCGACCGCCTCGGCTTCCTGGTAGATGTTGGGCTGGACTACCTGACCCTGGAGCGCACCGCCGCCAGCCTGTCGGGTGGCGAGGCGCAACGCATCCGCCTGGCGACCCAAATCGGCTCGCGCCTGATGGGGGTGTTGTACGTCCTGGACGAACCCTCGATCGGGCTGCATCCGCGTGACAACGCCCGGCTATTGCGCACATTAAAAGGGCTACGCGATATAGGCAACACCGTCTTGATCGTCGAACATGACGAGGAGACCATCCGCAGCGCCGATTGGATCCTCGACCTGGGCCCCGCCGCCGGGGAGCATGGCGGCAGAGTCGTGGCGGAAGGCCCGCTGCAGGCGATCCTGCAAAGTACAGAATCGTTGACTGCAGCCTATTTAACCGGGCGCCTGAGTATCCCGGTGCCGGCGGCTCACCGGGAAGGGAATGGTAAATTCCTGGTCGTGCGCGGGGCGCGTGAGAACAACCTGAAGAATATTGATGTGAGCATCCCGCTGGGCAAGTTGGTGTGCATCACCGGGGTTTCCGGGTCGGGCAAATCCAGCCTGATGGTCGAGGTGCTGTACAAAGCCCTGGCCCGCCACTTCCATCACGCCCATGCCCAGCCGGGCGAGCATCGCCGGATCGAGGGGCTAGAAAATCTGGACAAGATCATTAACATCGACCAATCACCGATCGGGCGCACACCGCGTTCCAATCCGGGAACTTACACCAGCCTGTTCGACCAGATCCGTGGTTTGTTCGCCGACCTGCCGGAAAGCAAGATCCGGGGATATAAAATGGGACGGTTTTCCTTTAACGTGCGCGGCGGGCGCTGCGAAGCCTGCCAGGGGCAGGGGCAGCTGCGCATCGAGATGCAATTCCTGCCGGATGTTTACGTGCCCTGCGACGTCTGCCACGGCTCGCGCTATAACCGAGAGACCCTGCAAGTGCGTTTTAAAGAATTCAACATTGCCGAAGTGCTCGACATGACGGTGGACCGGGCGATGGAGGTCTTCTCCGCCTTCCCGGCGATGGCCAACAAGCTGCAGACGCTGCAAGATGTTGGTCTGGGTTACATCAAGATCGGGCAGCCAGCCCCCACCCTCTCGGGCGGCGAGGCGCAGCGCGTCAAGCTTTCACGCGAGCTCTCCCGGCGATCCACCGGGAGCACGCTCTACGTGCTCGACGAACCTTCGGTCGGGCT
>DATDRQ010000015.1:0-12890 GCA_035291645.1 Anaerolineales bacterium | reverse complement strand
TTCACCCCGGTCAGGATGGTCATGTACCGGCGGACGTCCTCCGTTAGCGTCGCAACCCGGCCAACGATCGGGGCCGCTGGGTCCAGTCCAAGGCGAGCTGCCCCGGGAAGGGTGATAGCTGCGCTGAGCATGAAGAAGAAGATCAGCAGGGAAATTCCGAATTGGGTCACCAGGCCGGCAACGCTGGCCAGCACGTTCTGCGCAATGGGACCGAATCGAATGGAAATCTGAGTCGGTGATGTCTCGGTTTCGGATCCGCTAACCTCGGGTGGAAGCGTTGTGGCTGCCTGCTGCGACGCGTCGCTCAGGTAGGTTGGCAGGTCGCTGGCCAGCTTGGTGATCGAAAGGAAGACGGTCAAGATCACGGCGGCTAATATCATCACCACGAGCAGGACGGTGAGCACCAGCGCCAGCCAGCCGGGCAAGCCCCGTTTGCTGAGCCGGCTCGGGATGGGCAGGACCGTGATCGTGATCACCACGGACAGCAGGATCGGGTTGATGATTGAAGCCGTCGAGCGGATCCCGAACAGGATCACGAACACGGCCGCGGCGCCGACCAGGTAGATGACCAGGCGATAGGAGGGATTGGTCATGGCAGAACCCTTTGAGTCGACATCGCTCAGCCCGCCAGCTACCTGAAGGCCTGGCGCACATCCATCTTCAGCAAGCAGAGCAAGATGCCGCCCTGGACAAGCGGGCCGATAACCCCGCAACGAAAAGCAAACTGGCAGGACCGGGAGCCTCATCGACTGCCGGTCCTGTCAGTGTGAACTTACTGGCGGGCCAGCGCTACCCGAATCTCTGTCTCGTGGTCCACGATGTGCTCGCCGGAAACGTCGTAGACGACCCGGTGGATCTTGCCGGTGAACGCGAACGGCGGCGCATACACATCGGTGACCGGTGCACCCGAGTCGGCGCCGACGTTCACGCCCGACGCCAGGCCCATCATAAGCGGGATCGTCACCGGGAGCTCGCCCTCTCCCGCAGGCTTACCGTCGATGAAAAGCTTGAGCTTGCCCGGCGCGCCCTTGCCCTTGAGCGGCTCCGGCTTGCCCGTTGGTTCGAACTCGAAACTGAAGGCGTGATGACCAGCAGGCACGGCGGCGTCGGAGACGATCTGGAATTGCCGGTCAGCCACGTAATTGTAGGTGTAGCGCAGCCTGCCGTCCATGACAAAGAATGTGAAACCGCCATCGACCCCGCCCTGCGAAACCAGGACGCCCTCTACCCCGCCCTCGGGGACGTCAACGAGCGCTGTGACCGTGTGCGGGCGATTAAGGATGTGGGGCGCCGCGTTTGCCGGCACCTCCTGCGTGCCCGGGTAGTAGATATAGCGGGTCCGGTCTACGGCGATCTCCGGGCGCAGGTCGGCGAAACGCTGCTGGCCGCGCCCGTCCACCGGCAGGACGTTGTACTTACCGGCCTCGACGTACCAGGTAGCGATCATCTCGATCAATTTAGCGCGGTTCTCAGCCGCCACGTTCTGGTTTTCCGCCCAATCCTTTTCGACCCGGTACAGCTCCCAGCCGGACGCGTCGAGCTCAGTTAACTTCTCGGCCGGGATAGGCGTACCGAATGGCATGCCTGCCTCGGTGAAGGAAGGCCCCGGCCAGGGGCATACCGCCCGCCAGCCATCGTGGTAGATCGAGCGGTGGCCCATCATCTCGAAATACTGGGTTTGGTGATTACTGGCCGCCTGTGGATCATCGAAGGTGTGCGCCAGGCTGAAGCCTTCGATCGGCGACTGCGTCACGCCCTGGATCGCCGCCGGGGACTCAAGCTCCAGCGCTTCCAGCACGGTCGGCACCATGTCGATGGCGTGTGCGTACTGGTTGCGCACCTCGCCCTTCGCCTGGATGCCCTTGGGCCAGTGTACGATGAACGGATCGCTGATCCCGCCCCGGTATGTTTCGCGCTTCCAGCGCCGGAATGGCGTGTTGCCGGCCCAGGTCCAGCCCCATGGGTAGTGATTGAAGAACTTCGGGCCGCCGATATCGTCGATCGAAGCCAGGTTCTGCTCGAGCGAGTCCGGTACGAAGTTGAAGAATTTGTTCTCGTTTACCGATCCGCTCGGCCCGCCCTCCGAGCTGGCGCCGTTATCGGAGAGAACCATGATCAAGGTGTTGTCGAACTCGCCGATTTCCTTCAAGAAGTCGAGTAACCGTCCGATGTGATGGTCGGTGTGGGTCAGGAAGCCGGCGAAGACTTCCATCATGCGGGCGTACAGCTTCTTCTCATCCGGCGAGCACTGCTCCCACGGCTTCACGTCTGGGTCGTGGCGCGACAGCTTTGTGTCAGCCGGGACGACGCCCAGCTGCTTTTGCCGCGCAAAGGTCTTCTCACGATAGGCCTCCCAGCCGTCGTCGAACCTGCCGGCGTAGCGGTCGGCCCACTCCTTGGGCACGTGGTGCGGGGCGTGCATGGCGCCCGTACAGAAGTACATGAAGAACGGTTTATTCGGGGCGGCCTGTTTGGCGTCGGCAATGAAGCCGATCGCCCTGTCCACCAGGTCTTCGGTCAGGTGGTATCCCTCTTCCGGGGTCTTCTCCGCTTCGACCCGGTGGTTGTCGTAGGTCAGATCGGGGTAATACTGGTGCGTGTCGCCGCCCAGGAAGCCGTAGTAGCGCTCGAAGCCGCGCCCCAGCGGCCAGCGTTCGTACGGCCCGGCCGCGCTGATCTGGTCGGCCGGGGTCAGGTGCCACTTGCCGACGGCGTAGGTGTTGTAGCCGTGTTGCAAGAGCATCTCCGACAGGAAGCCATTCTCGAAGGGAATGTAGCCGTTTGCACCCGGGTAGCCCGTCGAGCCTTCTGTGATGCAGGCCATCCCGTTCGAGTGGTGGTTGCGACCGGTCAGGATGCAGGAACGCGTCGGCGAGCACAGCGCCGTGGTGTGCATGTTGCTGTAGCGCAGCCCGTTCGCCGCCAGGCCGTCCAGGTTGGGCGTCTCGATCGGGCTGCCGTAGCAGCCCAGCTGGCCGAAGCCGGTGTCGTCCAGGATGATGAACAGCACGTTCGGCGCGCCCTCCCTGGCCCGGTTGGGCGCCGGCCAGGCCGGCTGGGAGACGTCGAACGTGCGCCCGATCACGCCGTTGAATGCGCCGCCGGGCTTGTATTCCGTCAGTTTCGCCATGATGAGCACCTCCGCTAATATGTTCGCTTTTTGATTTGTGTATTGTTGACAGACTTGAATTGTCCGATTTTAGCACAAATTTTCCGTTTTCTCACAAAACCGGCCGCGGTATGAACTTACACTGGTTTATACGCTGATGTTGAACGACCGGCAGATTTCCCCACGATTTGTCCCTGGGCGAGCCATCGACATGGCAAATACTCGAAGAGCGCTCGGCAAGAAGAAGGAGGGCGGCTTTTTGGCCGCCCTCCCGTAGACAAGACGAACAAGTGGCTAGTCGCCTCCGTCGCCACCGAAGTCCTCTTCGGCACCAGCTCCACCGCTAACGTCACCGGGTTCGCTTTCCCCGAAGATGACGAAGCCTTGCTGATCGGCAGCGGGCTTAGATTTGCCAAACGCTGTACCCTTGAATGGGAACGAGGTTTCCTGCGTCTGCGGGTTGAGGTGGCCGAACTTCATCGCGCCAGCTACAACATTGTCGCTCAGGTCCCAGCCGATGAGCCCGCGCGTGATGTCGGACACGTAAAGGCGCCCGTCGTACATGTAAGTCGACCAATCTCCGCCCAGGATCAGACTCGTGGGAGAAAGCGGTGCGGGATCCGCGAAGGCGATCTCCTGTGCGGCTGCCGGGTCGGTGAACTCGACCACCGAGGTGCCGGACTGGTAGTTTCCGGCCACCAGCACGTGGCGCTTATCGCTCGGTACGACGTTGAAGTTATGCCAGGTGCAGTTCTCTTGAGCAGTCTGGGGCCGGGGATGGAGGATGGTGCCCAGCAAGGTGCCGGTGCTCGCCTCGAAGAAGAAGAGCGAACGGTCCGTGACGCTGCTCGTCGCCTGGCACCGCGCCCCTGCGCCGCCGCCCGGTTCGTGGCCGAAGATCAGCACTTCGCCGTCCCATGTGAAGGAGGCGGAGTGACCAATCGTAACACCTGTGATGGAGCGCGAATACAGTTGCATTGGATCCTCCAGCGAACCGCTGCTGGCAGCGTCCATGCTCCATACCGTGAACCCGTTGCCGCCCGCGCACGAGACGAGATTCACATCTCCGAGAATAACGCCGGTGTCATGGCAACTTCGACCCGCAGGCTCGAAGCGCAGGTAGCTGGCGCTGGCGGGATCGGACAAGGGAACCTCCACGATGTCGATGCCCGGACAGAGGCCGCTGGATGGGCTGTTGTAGACGAGCAGCCGGTCGTTCGCCAGGTCCGGCACGCCGGTAGCCGTATGCGAGCCGCATTCCGTCTCGATAGATGCCACCAGATCGGGATCGGTCGGGTCGCTGATGTCGAAAACGTGCAGGCCCTCCCATCCGCCTGGGAATACGCCCGGCAGAACCGGCTCGCCGTCGCAGGTCGCACCCGCCGGGGCGGACGAGTTCCACGACCGCACCAGGATGTTGCCCCAGACGATCACATCGCCCTGGTTCCCGGCGCATTCGCGGTAATCGAGCACCTCCACCGGGTTAGCGGGTGCGGAAATATCGACGATCCGGAACCCGTCGTAATTGCCGTGGTAGGCGAGGTTACCCCAGAAGGCGATATCCGAGTTCGCAGTGAAGGGACTCGCGGTATTTTCCCTCGCCGAGAAGCCCAGCGGGTGCATATTCTGGGTATATGTGAATGTGCTGACGGCATCCCCAACCGGGGAGGATGCTAAAGCGACCCGGGCCGCCGGCGCCGCACTGCCGACCAGCATGACGATGAGGGCCAGTAACAACAGCCCGGCGGTGACCTTAAATTCAAACCTGTTACTCATCTTGTACACTCCCTTGGCGATAGACCATACATAAACATTCGATAGGAGCTCTGAGATGTGCTCCATGTCTGACGATCAATATTCTACGAAACGACTCAGTACCTGATAACACCTCCTTTCGATGGAATCTAAATACTCCAAGGATAATTTTCCTCGGCAGTCTGGTGATTTGTGGGTGAACGGCAGATGCATAACTTTTCGCCGCCTCTCACGTTAGATTTGCCTTTTTCCAAAACGATATATTTCGGTATTGTTGACTGGATTTATCCGAATTATAAACTATTAATGGTAGGACTCACGCAGTTGGTAGGAAAATGGGGGTTTTTGGGCGGGCGGAGCCCGCCCAAAAACCCCCATTTTTACCCTCAAATGCGTAACATCTAAATGGATTAAGATGAGGTGAAGGTAATTATCGATCTTGGGAACGCGTCGTATAAGACCAATGCAAGTGTTTCTTGCGTAGAAAAGGAAAAAGCCCAATGCATATGCGTTGGGCCTAGGAAGGTAGCGGGGGCAGGATTCGAACCAAGAACCTTCAAGCATTCAAAACAGCTCGAAGAAATCATCGGTTCCCAGTTTTGGGATCAGCCGGCGAGCCAGTTTATCCAGCATTCCTGAATCGCCTGCGTTGATCCAGTCATCGACATCACCGAAATAGCTCCAGCGTTCGCCTTTAAAAGTGCGTCCTTGTGGGTCAACCAGGATAAAGCGCATGATGGGGCTGAATCGTGCCATTTTGTTTAACTGTTCTTGGACGCGCCTCATCGCGGTGCCAGACGGTAACGGGCTGAGTTTCCCGAAAATCGCGCTCAATGTTTCTGCGTCCGGTCCCAGCCGTTCATAGATCACGATCTGGTTTTTCTGCACGGAAACGCGATAGTTACGACCCTTAGGATGACGATCCAAGGCTGCCTCTACGCTGGCGACCTCTTCTGGCAGGATAAGCTGTGGCCGTTCTTTTACCAGCGAGACGACCCCGTTGACGCTCTCGCTGATCCGGTAGCCTTCAGGGATCTGGTCAGGAATTTCGTCTCTGGGTTCGCGGGCAAAGTAATAGCGCAACTTGCCTGTTTTGGTCATCGTCTGGAACAAATAGTATGTGTCACCTTTGCGGTTGGTATAAGTGACTGGCATGTTCTATGTCTTCGGTTGATTATACCCAGCCACGTTTTTTCCAGCGATCGATCAGCGATGGCCGAGAGGAATACTTTTGGGCCAGTTGTTGCAGGCGCACATGAAAAATATCCCCCGTATCCTGGAACTCCGATAATTGTTTGAGTTTTTCCAACAACGTCGTGGCCTCATCATAAACCGAGGCGATCTTGCGGCCATTTTCTAACAAGGTATCCACTTGCTGCCAGACCTGCGCCTCACGCGCCGCCAGAGCCTTCATCTCGGCGATGTGCTTCTGGCGGGCAGCTTCGGCCTGGCGCTTCTTTCCGGCTTTTTCGAGCTGCTCAGCGCGCTGGAGCAACTGCTGAATAGTTCGCGGCTTGGCAGGCTGAGGACGTTCTTGGGGTAGAAATGCGCCCAGGCGTTTGCGCAGAGCCAAGCCAACGCCGGGATAGCCTTCTGCCAGGCGCGTCAGAAAATCATCACATTCTGCTCGCGGCAGGCGCCCAATCAGCTCGCGATAATCTACAGCCAGAGCTTTCTTGGGGTCCGGACTGGCTTCAGCGGCAGCCTGCACCAGGAAAGGATCAACCTCGAAGACCTGGACAAAGTTCTGCAAGGCAGGTGAGAGTTTCTTTAGACCGGGTGGGACTGGCGGTTCATGGTCGTAGGCCGGGCTGTCGGGATCACCATCGGCTGAAGCAAGTTCAGCGACATATTCCTCATCATAATCCTCAACATCATAGAATGTTATCGCCTTAAGCCAGGATAAGTAGAGCAACCGGTAGTCACCTTCCAGCAAATCGGCGCGCAGCCCGATGAAGTGTGAGAGGCCGGCCTCGGCTTCTATCCAGCCGCCCCCATCTTCGGGGCTAAAGTCCAGGTCAAGCACCTGATATTTACCGATTGCCTCGAAGGTGATGTAATCATCAATGCAATAGGGTTCAATATCGGCTTCGTCGAGCAGCCCTTTAGGGAAGCGGAACATCAGGCGCAAACTGCCCCAGTTGGCGAGATAAAAGTAGGCATCGAAGTATTTCAGGAGCACCTGCTTCGGATCGTGACGGAAGTCGCTCCAATGGTAGGTAACTACCGCGCGGCTGGAGCTGACCTCGATATGGCTGGAAAGATCGTTGACGGCTGCCTGTTCCTCGAGAGTTAGCACCCGATCAACGGTCTGCCATTCGTGGTACTGGTATTCGCTCATGGCTGCTCCTACTTCGTCGCATCGTTTATCGCTTCCAGGACGCCTCTGCCGAAGAGTGTGATCCGGAAGGCGGAAAGCTCACGGAATTCCGCACCGAGTATCTTGTGCGGCTCGTACTCAGTCTGCAGAATGCCAAAATCAACCAATGGATCAATCACAATACGCTCGATAATTGAGCGCAGGATGCTATGGGCTCTGTCCTGATCCTGGCTTGGCCAGGTCATCCCTGAGGCCTCAATCATCCTATCGGCGATCGGTTCAAAAGACAACCGATCCCCAACGGGTAGATCTAGCAAATGCTTGAGGGCAAACCTTGAAAATCCGGCCGGCGGGTAGCCATCCTCGAAGCTATACGGAGTAGCAATCGCCCAATTGGTCTGCGTCCACCAGGCGACAAACAAGAGCCACACCTGGAGCGGAGCGGGCGCGGCCAGGAAGCGCTCCCCAAGATTTGTCAGCTTCCAGCGCCGGCCCAGGCCGCCCGCGGCCAATCCACCCATCGACGCCAGCACGTGCCGGAAGAACAGCGGCCAGACTTCGGTTTCGCTGCGGACGCGGTAAACGTGCTCTCCAATCGCTTCTTCCAGCTTGGGCGGGTTTACAAACCGGGCGCAGATCTCGTGCACGGCCTTTAACGGCAGGTTGCCTGTGGACTGGGTACCGGTGACCTTGTTGTCGCGCAGGTAGGAAAGCAGGGTGATCACATCCCTGCGCAGCGGCAGTTCTTCCACCACGGCCTGTTGGTCATCCGGAAGCGTCTGCGACCAGGGAGAGATCAGGTCGATCTTCTTCTCAAAAAGACTGTTCTCTTCTACCGACCAGGCATTCAAGGCTTCCGCGCTTCTGCCACGCCCCATGCTGCGCAGACGGGTATTGACCTCTTCCAGGTCAAAAGCTTCTGGATCGAATTCCCCTCCAATCCAGTTCAGATACTCCTCGTGCTCATCGTGGCTCGGATCACGGATCGCTTTCAGGAAATTTTCATAGCCCCACACGCCGCTCACATCTTCCGGTGGACAGGCACGCTTTCCTTTCAGGCAAAGCGGGTAGCGGACGCCTTCTTCTGATGGCAAGATCTTCTCCACCACCAAAGTGTGATCCCAGCTATCACCAAAGTCATATTCGTAGCCAAATCGCTGGCCTTCGCGATAGACCACCTGGCTCAATTTGGAATATGCTTCATCCAGGATGCCCAGATCGTCGTATTCGTCATCCGCCGGGTTGCCGTAGATCATTCCTGCAATCGTGTACATATGCAGGTGGTAATCCTCCCAGCCCAACACGATTTGCAGGATGTCATGCAGCTTGAGCAGGGTGGTATTGCCTGGCACCAGGATGCGCCGCCAGATGGGCGGGTGGGTGTCATCCAGGGTGACTTTGATTTGGTAGATTTGGGTGGGTTTCTTAGCCATATTTATCGATCCGTCTTTCAATGATCATTGGTAGGGAGTTATACCTTGCGCCTCGAACCAGACGAGTATCCGTTGGTGTAATCGATCCTGTTTTAACTGGAACCAGCGCTCCCGCTCGGCGGGATGATCTAAGAGCACATCTTTGAAATATCGAAAAGCGCCGCACCCGCCAATGGCGCGTTCCAGCTGCTCTTGCAAGCGCCGATTGCGCACGGTAGCGTTGAAGGCTTCCATGATACTGACGACCTCGCCAGTTTCGGTATCCAGGTAGTACGAGATCATCTCACTGCCGCTGTCAAAAGCGAGTTCGAGTTCAGACAGGTCTAATTTGAGTTGACGCATTTCGGCCTCAATATGGCGGCTCCGCCGGTCCCTCATATCCGCACATCCCGGTGCGTGGTGAGTTGACTAGCGGCACCGGCTCGCCATATTCATCGTGCGGATGTTCATCGACATGCTCATCGCAGAGATACCCGGATTTTTCCTCCTCGTAGAGGCATTCGATGCACAGCCATTTGGCCGGCTGGCCGCATTCCTGGCAACTTGTCTCAGGCATCTGGTTGCGCGCCAATAGGGCAATCGGATGTCTGGTGGTGGCTTTGCTTTCCCGGAAATCTACCACTTTGATGTCGGTCTCTGACGTGGTGCCAAAATCGTAAAGATGGCGCAGCACAAGACCTGGCTCGAAAATCGCATCGGCCTTGCGAGACTTGCCAATCTCATCACCCTGCCAGCCGCCAATGGTGAACATGCTCAAATGGCCGCAACATTCCAGCCAGATAGCGCGCAGGTATTTATCCAGCTTGTCGAGCGACGCCGAGCCGTTCATTTCCAGGTCGAGCCAGAAATCCTTGTCATAGGCATCCTGGATGCGCAGATGCCAGAGCGTTTCAATCGGCCGGCTGCTGGCTTCGGCCGCCTGGAGAACCGTCTGGCGCGGCGGGCATTTTTCCAGGTGTCTGGCTACGCTGCGTTTGGTGATGGTTTCGCCGCAGTAGGTACAGGTTCCAGGGTTTTCGGGTTTACGGGGCATGGGGTTCTCCATTCTGGTGTGATCTTGTATCCAAAGGAGGTGTTATGATATCTCAGAAATAGGTGACTATAACTCCAGATTCTCCGCAGCGCCGGTATCCACAGTATACGGGGCTGCTTCCTCAAACAGGCTTAATTGTGTCGCACCCGTCCTTGGATAAAAAATACGCGGTACCAGGCTTTCGTCGCTCAAGCCGCCCTGGTTATTGATCGTCTGCTGGATTTCTGGAAGGCAGTAGGTCTCCATCCCTTCCCGAATCTCTTCGCTGTTGAACCTTAAAACGTGCCAGCCTCGCGACTCAATTGCATTCTGACGGATATAGTCCTGGTTGGCTCGCTCGGGCATGGTATGCCACGTATCGCCATCGGTTTCCACAGCGATAGGAGCTTTGGTGCAGAACAGAGCAAAATCCAGGAGGTAGCGCTGTTCTTCAGCTGTAAGCTCCCATTGGCGCTCGGCCTGGATCAATAAGCGTTTGAACTGCTGCCAGAGTGCATCTTCCAGGGGGCTATCATCGAACAAGTCGTTGATCTGCTCGGCGCGACTGAATTTACCCAAGGTGGTAGGTATGAACACCAATCGCCGTGGACGCAGGCTGAGAATAGGCCGGTCAAGCGCATCCAGACTCTTGAGGGCGAGCTTGTAATACTTTTGGCCGGATCTGGCGCTTTCGAACTCGTTGGGAAATAATACGCTCCGGGGAACAACCTGGATGTCTGCAACTTCACCGTAATAATGGACGCGGAAGGCTTCCTCTTTGAAAGCCTTGGGTTGGTAGAAAGCCAACCATTTAGGCGGCCAGCGTTTGGGGGCGCTCGCTATCGGAATGCGATACCAGCCTTGCTCTTGCAGGATGGCAAAGTCGGCTTTTTCCTTAAGCAAAGCAACTAAAACTTCACCGTGCGCATCGTGTTTTTGTTTGGACTTCGTGGTCATTTTGGGAAGTATCCTAATTCTTCCTTACTTCTCTATCAATTCCTTCAACGCCCTGAATCCTTCTTCAATCTCTTTTTGCGCCGCCTCGATGATGGCGATCAATTCCTGCGGCGTGCGCTTGTCGGACGTATCGGGCGCGTTGGGATTGGTGGCTTTCAAGTCGTACTTTTTCTTCTGGATGGTTTCGATCTCCTCGTACCAACTGCGCTCGCTGACGCGACCGGGGTTATCTGGATTAAGCGCCAGCCGCGAGAAGAAGTCGTCGAACTGTTTCAGGGTGAACGGTTTCTTCTTGGTGACTTTGACATCCGACAGGTCGTAATACCAGATGCGCCTGGTCGGGCGGCCTCTGGTGAAGTAAAGCAAATTGGTCTTAGCGCCTGCCCCCGCGTTGATAAAGACGCCTGGCGGCAGGCTGACAATGCACCACAGATTACATTCATTGAGCAGCTTTCGCTTGGTTTGTAGGCAAAGGCGGCCTGGGCGTCTTTGCCTTCCTTGCTGCCAAAGGGCGGGTTGGTCAGGATGTAGTCAAACTGCATCGGAGCGCCCTCGAAGAGGGCCGGCTCGGTGGCGACGCCCGTCAGGGTGTTGCCGTGCCAGATGCGCGGCAGGTCAATATCGTGCAAAGACCATGTTCGCCAGGGTGATGGGGATGGCTTCGTTAGCGTCTTCGCGTCCCCAGAAGGTCTCAGTTTTTAGCAGATCTATCTGCGTGCCGGTCGGCACCTGAGCCGTCATGTGCTTGTACGCTTCGATGAGGAAGCCGCCGGTTCCGCAGCATGGATCGTAAACCGTCTGCCCCAATTGCGGATTGACAGCTCGCACGATGGCGCGGATGACCTCGCGGGGCGTGAAGAACTGGCCGCCGTCGTTTTTCTTTTCGCCCAACCTGGGCAGCAGGCCTTCGAAAGCCTGGGAGACCAGGAAAATGTGCTGGTCGCTGATCTCGGCGCGCGTCAGGGCGTCGACGCGGTCGATGGCGTCCAGCAGGTTGGTCTCGCTTTCCAGGATGGTCTGCTCTTTGTTGCCAAAGATCATCGCAATCACGCGCTGGCGGTCGGTTGCGCCCGGCTTCCCGCCCAGGCCGCGCAGGTAAGGGAACAATTCACCGTTGACGAATTTCAGGAACGATCCGATGGCCTGCTCAACCAGTTCGCGGCGCTTCCAGCCGGGCGTGTCTGACCTTCCCGCAGGTTCAGAACCTGCGGGAAGATGCTGAGCCTGCGGGCCATTCGCTGGCTTCACCGCCCAATCGCGCCAGCGATACGGCGGCTCGATGGAATGTGTGAAAGCCACGCCCAGTGCCTTGGCGCGCTGTTCTTCCAGGGCTTCCTTCTGGTCGAGGGCGTTGAGGAAGAGCATCCAGGTCAATTCGGGGACGTACAAGCGCGCGCCTTTGGCCTTGTCGCGTCGCAGAATGTCGCAGATGCTCCACACGGCACGGTCGAGTGAGGCCTGGTTAGTGATGATGCCATTACGATTGTTGCCTTTTGCCATTTTCAGTCCTCAACCGGTGGTACAAAGCCGCCGAAAGTTTCATTCAAAAACGAATTTGGTAGAGCGTTTACGGCTTCTATCTGAAGTTCAGTAGCAGCTAGTAGATTCTTTGCTATGACCACTTTCCGGTTGATGCCATTGGCTATATGTTGTTGTTGTTCTCTTCCAAGATTGGATGGAAATGGAATCACTCGAACCATCTCCAATGTTATTTTCTTCATCGTGCCAGAACTTCCTCGCGCATTGGATGTTATATAATTACGAGCAGCCTGGCTCATCAGCCAGTAATGGACAAATCGAAGATCGGCCTTGTTTGTATCAAGCTGCAAGCGAATAAGAAGGTCTGGAAAAATGACACGCGCGGGCGTTCCATCATAGATTGCAGCCTGACCGACTAAATCGGGAGTATTGCTCCGGCTCATAAATATGTCGCCCGGTTGAGCCCAATAACCACCATTTTGATCCACCGATTTATCCGTATATTTGACCTGTGTGCCATCATACTTAAAATTTAATACAGCCGTAAGTGTAAGAAATGGAACACCTTCTGATTTATTACCATAAGCATGAGGCCATCCACTTGTAGGAACTGAACGAAGCACATCCATTAAATACCCTTCTGGATTCCCTGCCTTGTTCATTTCCTGATTAACAACATTTTGGGGTAACTACTCAGGCTGCTGACGCAGCCACTTTGGAAAGAGAAGGAGGAACAAAAGGTTGACCGGAAACTGCCATCCGCAGGGCATCTAAAGCGCGTAAGCCATTCTTACGAGCCGTGGAGACGTAGCTGCGGACCTGACA
>DATDRQ010000014.1:0-4417 GCA_035291645.1 Anaerolineales bacterium | reverse complement strand
CCCGGCGCCTGGGAATCGAGCGGCATCGTGGACGCTTCAGAAGTCTACGGTCCGGGCACCTGGTTGGTGAACATCCAGGCTCACACCCTGTTCGTTGATCAGGTTGGCGCACGGTGACCGATACCACGCGCAATCCGCCCGTCACCGGGCAGGTGCTGTTCAAACGCGAGGCAGGCCAGCTCCTGCTGCTGGTGGTCCCAGGTTCCTAAGCCCGCTTTCGAATATCCTTACAAGAAGAAAAACAGGCCGGTTCAACTGCCGGCCTGTTTTTGTTAATCCACTTCAGGTATTCGCGCTGGGTGCGTTAATCGGGCCATGGGATATCGAACGGGGCGGTGTAGCCGTGCTTTTCGACCGTGTACAGTAAGCCTCCGGATTCACCCGAGCAGGTATCTTCATCCGTGAAGGTGTAAGAGGTCCCGTCCACGCTGACAGCCATCCATACCAGGTTGCCGTCCTGGCAGACGGTCGCCTCGATCAGGTAGCCGCGGTAGTCGTCTTCCGTCATCCAGACTTCTTCCCACGAGACGGTCACCTGGTCACCGTCCCGCTCCGCTTCCACGTCTCCCGGCGGCTCGTACAGGGTCGATTCGGGTAGCCTGGATTGGACCACCTTAAGCGCCATCACGTCTCCAATCACTTCCATTACCGAGGCGGCTGCCCAGCAGTGCCGTTCAAGGTTTTCGGGCTGGATCCACAGCCAGCCTCCGGAGAAGTTACGCCCGTGGATCTCGGCCCGGTCGCCTGTATACAGACCGTGAGAGTATAGATAGGCTTTTGCGGGACCGTAGCGGCAGTTGGCCTGCTCCAGCACCATGGCGTCCGGGAAATCGTAAGTCGGGGTGAGGGTGATCGTCGGGGTAGCTGTGATGGTTGGGGTCAGCGTGAAAGTTGCCGTCGCGGTGGGGGGATGGGTCGCGCTGGGCTGCGCGGTCTCGGTGGCTGTCGGGGGGATGGTGGGCGCCTCCGTCGGAGTCCGGGTGGGGGGCATGGCGCCGGTTTCCGTCAGGGCAGGCGCACCCGTTGATTGCGGCAGGTTATTGCATCCGACCAGCAGGAATACGAATGCCAGCACTAATCGGGCGGTCAGGAAGGCTTTCGATTGGTTGAGACTTTTCACATTTCCTCGTACTTCTCGGAAAGTTAAAACGGCGTCACCGGCTATCTCCGTGACTGGGAATCCCCATATCTTCCCTTGCCTATGGCAAAACCCAGAGAGCCATATTACGGATTGTCTCGAGAATGGTCAATGGGCTGAAAGAACTACCTGCCCCCCGATTCTTTGGATGGCTTTCAGTGATCACGATCAAGTGGATTGCCTGGCAGACGGTTGAAGGAAAGGACCGGCTGCGGCTCGATTATACAGGGTTTTCTAACCGGCGACCTCCCCTGGCGCCTGTCTGTATTGTAAGGGAACACCCCATCTCCGAAACTCAGTAGTTGGTTGTCACCTGGGGTGAGCGTAACTTGGGTCAGGGAAAGGGGTTTTTACTGATCGAGAAGGTCTCAAATCAATTCATTCAATTCATTTCAAGAAAAGGAGTCTGTCATGGGATTCGAAACATTTTGCGCCACTCTTCTCGCCCTCTTGTTCGCGGCGGTGGTCGCGTTCGCCGGCTACCGCTTCTTCCTCTTCCTGTTACCCGTCTGGGGCTTCTTCTTTGGCTTCATGTTAGGCGCCCAGACCCTCCAGGCCCTGTTCGGCACCGGTTTTCTGGCGGACGTGACCAGCTGGGTGTTTGGCCTGGTCGTCGGATTGGTCTTTGCCGTCCTCTCTTACCTGTTTTACATCGTGGCTGTCGCAGTCATCGCAGGCTCGTTGGGTTATGCTCTCGGCGTCGGCCTGATGGGCGCCATTGGATTCGATTTTGGCCTGATTTCCTGGCTGGTCGGCATCGTCCTGGCGGTCGTTGTCGCCGGGGCTACCATCCTGCTCAATATCCAGAAGTGGGTCATCATCGCTGCCACCGCCATCCTCGGTTCCGCTGCGTTGGTTGGCACGATGATGTTCGGCCTGGGGGTTTACTCCCAGTTACAGGTCTTAGTCCAAAACCCCGTCCGGGTGGCCCTTCAGAATTCTCCCTGGTGGACGCTGCTGTTCCTCGGGTTGGCGATCGCCGGTTTCTTGGTCCAGTACCGGACATCCCGGGCCTACGTTCTCGACCCTTCCACAAGTTACACCTATTCCTGAACGAGGATTCGCTCGGAGAGGGTAATTTCACCTGCACAGTAAATGTGCTCCATTGGATAGCAACATCGGGTTTACCGAAATGGTAAACCCGATGTTCTATGAAAAATAAAATTACCTCACATGACCTATGCAATCGGGAACTGGAGTAAGATATGATCGTTAATGGTGAAGATGCAAGAAGTTGCGCGCCTGCTAATTTGCCGCGAAAATATTATCCTGATCAGGAGAGAGTTTATGTCGTTCCGCACGTTCATGAATGAACAGGGTGAGGTCGTCATCCCCGATCCCCCCCTGGCTTACGCGCTGTTTAACACGGTTCAGTTTGCCTGGCTCTGGCTGATCCTGCGCTTATACCTGGCCTATGTCTGGCTCAGCGCCGCCCTGGGTAAATTTTCCAACCCGGCCTGGATGGACGGGACTGCTCTGCGAGGATTTTGGACGAATGCTGTTTCACTGCCCGAGACCGGTAAGCCGCTCATCGTGTATGATTGGTACCGCAACCTGATCCAAACCATGCTCGAAAACGGTTTGTATACCTGGTTCGCCGACCTGGTGGCCTATTCCGAGTTCACAGTCGGGCTCTTGCTCCTGCTGGGTGCTTTTACCGGGATTGCCGCTTTTGCAGGCGCGTTCCTGAACTGGAACTTCTTGATGGCAGGTACCGCCAGCGTGAATCCGATGATGCTCATTCTTTCCATCTTGCTGGTGCTTGCCTGGAAGGTAGCCGGCTGGTATGGGCTGGACCGCTGGCTGCTACCGGCGCTCGGCACCCCCTGGACACGGCGTGTTCGGGAGGAAAGGGTGCCAACGATGCCTGCCCGCAACCCAGAGCCGGATGGCTGAACCGGCTCCGCTCTCGACGCTTATAGAATCGTTGCTCCCCAGGTGATCCGCCTGGGGAGCAGCTGGTGCCCGGGGCACAGCGTCCTATTCTAGAAGATCAGTACGAACAGCAGCACCAGCGGGCAGGCCAGGACCAGCAGTAACAGCCCGCCGATGAGGCAGCCGACCGCCCCCAAGATCCCGCCGACCAGGCCGATGATCCCGCCGATCAGGCTGACGATCAACCCAAAGATCCCGCCTAAGATGCCCAAGATCGCTTCGATGATACCCATTTCCGCATTCTCCTTTCATTTGACGGCGAAGCCTACCTGCGCCTCTATGGAGGATCTACGCAGATCTGGGTGAAAGGTTGCGGAAGTTTGTCTTAAAAATCACCGCAGGGACAGGATGAACCCCTGCCCCAGCGCTGGCCTACGGGTAAGTATCTAAGGCGATCGGGATGTAGACCGGAATCCCGGGCACGAATTTCAGCACCCGGTGATTAAGGGTATCGGCGATGTAGACATTACCATCGGCGTCCACCTCGATCCCCTGCGGTTCGCGAACCTGGTTATTTCCGCTGCCCCAGGTAGCGCCGATCGTGGCCAATTCATCGCCGTTCTGGCTGAATACCCGCACGCCTGGCCCGAATTTCTGCACCACGTAGATGTTGCCCGAGGCATCCACAGCCACGCCGAACGGAGCGCACAAGTGATCTGCTTCAGAACAGCCGCTCTCGCCGGTCGTGCCCAGCGTCATCTGCCACACCCGGCTGCTGTTGTATTTGAGCACCCGTTCGTTGAAGAGATCGGCGACGAAGATGTTCCCCCCGGCGTCCACCTCCACGTCCTGAGGCCATTTGAAGTGATACTTATCCGTGCCGGACACCCCGGTCTTCCCCAGCGTGGCGACATAAGTGCGGTTGCTGTCGTAGATCTGGATGCGCTGGTTGGTGCTATCGGCGACATACATGTTGCCGCCCGCGTCGAACGCCACCCCGGTTGGGCAGGAGAACTGGTATTGGCCCGATCCCGGCCCCCCGAAGGTGGCCTGGTAGGCGCCGTTGCCGGCGAAGATCTGGAGGCGGTGGTTGGCGCAGTCGGCGACGTAGATATCCCCGCTGGCGTCGAAGGTTACCCCACGCGGATCGGCGAAGTGTTGGTTGTCGTCGCCCCACACGCCGGCCACGCCGAGGGTGAACTGCGGCACGCCGCTGGCGTTCAGTTTGGTGAAGCGCTGGCCGCGGCCATCATCCTCCAGGATGCCGATGTTCCCGTTCGCATCCACCGCCACATCCACCGGCTGGTTGTAGTGTTTCGCGTCGGTCAGGTAAGGTAACCCGGTGACGCCGAAGGTGCGCCGGTAGAACAGGCCGCTGTTGAACTTCTGCACGCGGAAATTATC
>DATDRQ010000013.1:0-4240 GCA_035291645.1 Anaerolineales bacterium | reverse complement strand
CCGGCTATGCGCGCATCCCCATTCACCTGCCCGTCGATGGTGACGCTCTGCCCCGCCGCGCCCAGGTCGCCTTCCACCACCCCGGAGGGCTCGATGGTGATCGTGCCGCCCGCCACGTACAGGTCGCCGTTTATCCTGCCTCGCAGCACGAACTGGTTGGCGCCAACGTACAGGTCGTCCTCCACGACCTGGCCCTCCTCGATGACCACGGTTTCCCCGCCCATTCCCTCTTGCGCGCCTGCCGGGGTTGCGATCGCCAGGGCGATCGCCAGGAGCAGGCCGCAGGCTGCCAGGAAATAATTAAAATGCTTGGCTCTCATCTCGATCTCCTTTTCTGGACGGATATCTCCAAACTTAGATAAGCGGGTGCATGGCTTTCATTAAGGATTATACGCTGAACCGGCTGGAATTATGCACCTCAACCAGTCATTTTTCAGATGCTTATCTACAGGCCATAGATTTTGGGATATAATGCCGTCCATGTTTGCCATCTTCCACCCTCCCCGTTAGATCCCTCTAACCCCCCACCGCGCCTGTGCTCCACCTCTTCTGCTCAGATTTGCCATTGACGATCCGGTAAATACGAGAGGAAGAGGTAGCGATGTTTAAAAGGCTATGGGCGCAGAAAATTTTTTTGTCTCATATCTCATAATCCCCTTTCACGCTAATTCGCGTTCATTAGCGGTTCCGAATCGATCGAAACATGACGGCTGGCAGGCCAGATCAGGCGCTTTGTCACTCGCCTTGCTCCGGATTCGGGCTATCATAGGGGTAGGCCAGCTACACTGCCCGCCCGGGCAGCCAATCCGGAGGTACCCGTGCAAGACCTTACCCAGCCTATCCTGGAGTTGATCCGCCTGGCGGCGACTGACCTGCCGCCGGACGTGGAAGCCGCCCTGCGCCGGTCGGTCGAGCGCGAAGCGCCCGGCTCGGCGGCGCGCGGCGCCCTCGAGACCATCCTCAAGAACGTCGCGCTGGCCCGCCAGGACTCCACCCCGATCTGCCAGGACACCGGGACGCCCATCTTCTACGTCTACTATCCAGAGGGCTGGAGCACCCGCCAGCTCAAAGAACACATCCGCGCCGCAGTGGCTGAGGCCACCGCCCGCGCTTACCTGCGCCCCAACGCCGTCGACGCCCTCAGTGGGTTGAACAGCGGGAACAACCTGGGCGACGAGCACTTCCCCTCCATCCACTTCGAGGAGGTCGAAGGCGAAGCCCTGCGCATCGATCTGATGCTGAAAGGCGGCGGCTGCGAGAACGTCGGGGCGCAATACTCGCTGCCCAACAGCGCCCTGGGCGCCGGGCGCGATCTGGCCGGCGTGCGCAAGGTAGTGCTGGACGCGGTCCACAAGGCCCAGGGCAAAGGCTGCGCGCCGGGCGTGCTGGGGGTCGCCATCGGCGGCGACCGCGGCTCCTCCTACTACGCCTCCAAAGAGGTGTTGTTCCAGCCGTTGGGCGAAGCCAGCCCGGACCCGGAACTGGCCGCTCTGGAGGGGCGCCTGACCGACGAAGCCAATCAACTGGGCATCGGCCCGATGGGCTTCGGCGGCGAGACCACCGTGCTGGGGGCACGCCTCACCGGCCTGCACCGCCTGCCCGCCAGCTACTTCGTGTCCGTTTCCTACATGTGCTGGGCTTACCGGCGCCGCAGCCTGATCGTGCTGGGCGACCAGGTCAATTACACTTAACGGAGGTCGTGATGAGACCGATAACGCTTCCCCTCGACGACCAGACCGTGCGCAGCCTGCAGGTCGGCGACCCGGTGCTGCTCTCGGGCGTGATGCTGACCGGGCGCGACGTCGCCCACAAGTGGATGGTGGATACCTTCATCAAGCAGGTGCGCCCACCGCAAGGCGATGATCTGGAAGTTTACCAGGCCATCCAGCCGCTGCTCGAGGGCGGGGTGATCTACCACTGCGGGCCGGTGGTGGCGGGCTTGGATACCCAGGATTACCGCTTCGTCGCCGCCGGGCCGACCACCAGCACGCGCGAGGAGCCCTACCAGGGCGACGTGATGCGCCACTTCAAGATCCAGGGCGTGATCGGCAAGGGCGGCATGGGTCCCAAGACCCTGGCGGCCTGCCAGGAGGTGCCCGGGGTCTACCTGCATGCGGTGGGCGGTGCGGCGACCCTGATCGCCCGGACCGTCCAGCGCGTTCCGGGCGTGTACAAGCTGGAATTCGGCGTGCCGGAGGCGCTGTGGGTGATCGAGGTGCGGGACTTCCCGGCCGTGGTGACGATGGACGCCCACGGAAACAGCCTGCACGCCGAGATCGAGCGGAAGTCGAAGGCGGTGCTGGAACAGCTGCTCGCTAGCCCCTAGTTAGAGGTTCAAAGCAAAGCCGCACAGGGGTAAAGGCGTAGGGAAAGGTGGGTTCGTTTTAGGCTTTACAGGAAAGCGAGTCAGCAGCGCCCCGGCTCAGAGTCGGGGCGCTGCAATTAAGACCAGCAGATCAGCGCCGTTGCTTATCGGCGGAAGCGGGCCGTGTAGGTCGTCGCAGCCGCCGGGGCGATGATGTCGTGGGTCTGGGCGCCGCCGTCTGACCAGCTCACGAACCGGTACGTGCTTTTGCTCTTGACCTGAGGAGAGGTGGCGCTGATACTGTTGCGCGAGCCGATGATCACCGTGCGGCTGAAAGATGCCTTTTGGCTCGTCCCTCCGACTACCAGCTGCAATCCTCCTGGATTGGTTTGGAAGGTCAGGACGACCGTGCGCGGATCGAGCCGCACAGTCTTGGTATCCTGCAGGCCGCCGGAATCGGTCGCTGTCAGGCGCAGCTCCAGGTAAGCGGGGTACTCGTGGTCTGGAGCGGTGAACGATCCATTGGCGACGCCGACGAAGTCCTGGATCGGGTGGGTATGGCAGTTCGACGGGCAGTGATACATTACCAAGGACCAGGACAGGGCGCTGGCAGACAGGGATCCGTCCTGGGTGTCGCTGGCGGAGCCAGAGAAGTTGATCACGTCCCCGACCTTCCAGAGCGTGCCAGGAGCCGGCGCGTCGATCGAGGCAGCCGGCGGTGTGTTCCCCACCGTGATCACCACCGCATCGGTCGCCGTAGCGCCTTGGCTGTCCGTCACTCTCAGGGTGGCTGTGTAGCTGCCCGCCAGCGTGTAAGTGAAAGACGCCTGGGCCGTGAAGGCGTCGTCGAAGGCGCCGTCCCCGTCCAGGTCCCAGGCGTAGGTCAGGGTGTCGCCCGGGTCGGGGTCGCTCGAAGCGCTGCCGTCGAAGCTGACCGTGAGCGGGGCGTTGCCGGTGGTCGGGTTAGCGGATGCGACGGCGACCGGAGGCTGGTTGGCGCTGGCGTAGGTCACCCGGCGGATCGTGCCGCCGTCGAAATCGACGTAGAACAGATCGCCGGAGGATGAGATCTTAAGGTCGACCGGGTTGGCTGCGCCGCCCACGAAGGTCTCGATATTCGAGGGGTTGGGCGTTCCGGAACCAGGGTCCAGCATGGCCCAGATGCAGTCACGCGAATAGTCGGCGAAGAAAAGCGCCCCGTTGTACTGGCTTGGGTAGGAACTACCCGTATAGAACTGGAATGATATTCCGGCGACGGAGGAACCGCCTGTTGGGCAAACCTCGTTGGGGACGACCCTCGAATTATGATGGTAGGTATAAAAAGGATTGGTAACCGCGCCTGCCTGGTTGTACAGGTTCTCGCACAGGTTCAGGTTGGCGCCATCGTAGCCGGACTGCCGGTTGTTGCCCTCATAACACGGCCAGCCGAAGTTTTCGACGATGCTGTCACTTGGCGCAGGGATGCGATTAATCTCCTCCCAGGTACTCCAGCCTACGTCTCCAATCCAGACGTCCCCGATATTCGGGCGAACCGTGATGCGGAAGGGGTTGCGCAGCCCGTAGGCGATGATGCGCTTGGCGTTCGGGTCCGGGTTTCCCGCCAGGGGGTTTCCCGGCAGGCCGGCGCCGGTCGCCGGGTCGACCCTTAAGATGGCTCCATCCAGGGTGACCGGATCGCCGCCGGTGCGCAGGTCCTGGCTGCGCAGGGCGCCCCCCTCGGCGGTGGGAGGGGTCAGCACCGCGCCGACCCCACCCGGCGGGTCGCCGCACGGGTTGAGCGGATTGCCATCCTGCCCGTAATCGGTAAAGTTGAAGCTGGCGCCGTCGCCGCCGCTGACGTACAGCGCCCCATCCAGCCCGAACGCCAGGCTGCCGATCGAGTGGCTGGGGTACTGCTGGCACCAGTCCTCGATCAAGACCTGTTCGGGGCCGCTC
>DATDRQ010000012.1:0-5849 GCA_035291645.1 Anaerolineales bacterium | reverse complement strand
GACGGTGGAGGGACCATGGGTGGACCGTATCGTTGGGCTCGAGAACGTTCGATCTGAGATTGCGATGATGCGGACCCCGGACGGCCACGGCCGGATCGAGCTGGACAAGTTCCACGCACCGGCGGCGGTCAGAACTGAGCCGAAGAACACACCAGTGAACACCCTGGGCATACGTCGCATCATGTTCGCCGTCGACGACATCGAGGACGTCCTCGCGCGCTTGCGCGCACATGGTGCTGAGCTCATAGGCGAAATCACCCAATACGAGGACATGTACCGGCTCTGCTACATTCGCGGTCCTGAGGGCATCATCGTCGCGCTTACCGAGCAACTCTGATAAGGCGTATCTGCATGGGCGCAGGTAGAACTGGACTCGCCTGGCGGCAAGCGAGACACGGGTTGGCAAACAGCCGTTCACTGGCGTAAAACAAATCGTTCGAGCCGACCGTTCGCCCTCTGGCCTCGCGGCGGCTCAACTCCATCGTTAGCCACTTTGGATCTATTATGAACAAAATACCTATTGTGTTTACTTGGGTGAGAAAAGGGCCGATTTAACGGCTCTTGTTTTGGGTTAAAAAATCTGCTAAGGTGTTCTTAGTGGACACAATTTACCTGCGTGATGATTATGTTCACCTGATTTTATGAATTTTGTCGAACCAATTCGTGACAGAAAGAAGATCGCACAAATAAAGAACCTGCTACGCGGTCAGGGACGTATTCGCGATCTTTTGTTATTCACGGTGGGTGTCAACACAGCTTTGCGCATTTCCGATCTGCTGCGATTACAGATTGGTCAATTTCTGGATGATCGGGGACGTTACAAAAATCGTTTCTGGATTCACGAACATAAACGAAATAAGCGCCACGAAGTTGTCATCAATCAAAGCATCCGAGCAGCAATCGAAGAATATTTGAAGGCTTATCCTGGTGTTGCTAAGAATTCTGAGCACTTTGTGTTCTTCAACACCAAGACAAATGGCTACTTCGAACCCATCAAGCGAGGACGGGCCTGGAAGTTCATCGTCTCAATTTGCCATGAGGTTGGACTGCCAGGCAACTTCGGCACTCACAGCCTCAGGAAAACCTGGGGATACCACGCCCGCATGCAAGGTGTAGATCTGGCGCTTATCATGCACAAGCTTAATCACGAGAGCATCGCCTACACCAAGCGCTATCTAGGTATCACTGACGATGAATTGGAGGCGGTGGCACAACGCTTGAATCTTTGATACCCACGTAGATGCCAATTTCAGTTATGATTGCACTGATACTCACTTCGGTTTGATCTTTCTCCAGGGTGGAATTTTACTTAATGTAACGGGTTTCTGCGCCGTCCCGGTGCTGGTCTTGCCAATCTGGACGATCGGGCTTTGCCTGATCCTGCTCACGCGTGCGCCGCATCCCGTCGAATGCGGCGCTGCCAACGTGGCGGCCGGCGATAACCGGAAATCGATGCGAACCGCCGGTCGGTCTGACAACCCATGTTGCAAACGAAAAACCCCCGCATATGGTGTGGGGGGGTTTCTTGATCCATAACAGGTGACCCCGCTGGGGGTCGAACCCAGAACCTAACGCTTAAGAGGCGCTTGCTCTGCCAGTTGAGCTACGGGGCCAATATATATTGCATTTTTAAAGAACAGACCGCAGATTATGAGTCGCCTGCTCTGCCAAATTGAGCTTTGGGGCCAGGAAGGCTTGTATTGTTATCCTGCCTCGCCGGAGCAAATACCGGAGCGTGGGAAATTCTACCATGAATCAAAGGTTTAACAAGACAGGCGCCCCTCGAGAGGCGAGAGGCAGGCGCCGCTGCTGAATCACATCGGCCACAGCTCTCGGTTGTGTATTCCCGCAGAAACTCGTTTATACTTGCCCCAGGTATTTGATTCCACTGGCTCACAGCCAAATGACAGCTTTCGTCCAAATGTTAAGTTCATGCACTGCCTGCCGGCTTTCCACAACCGCGCGACCAGGATGGGCGAGGAGATCTACACGCAGAGCGGCATGGACGGCTTGGAAGTGACCGAGGAGGTGTTCGAATCCAGGCATTCGATCGTCTTCGACCAGGCTGAGAACCGCATGCACACTATCAAGGCGATCCTGGTAGCGACACTGGGAGACTGATTGTCATCATGAATCTCGGCATGCTCTCGGCTTTTTGGTGGGGTGGGGTTGCAGCGGCTTCGCTGCTCATTGGGTATTATCTTGCCATTCGTGGACTTACAAATCGCACAACCGGGATCGTCATGGGGATCGGCGCCGGCGCGCTGATCAGCGCCATCGCCTACGAGCTGGTGCCCGAGTCAATCCTGACAGGCCTGGACATGGCCGCAGCGTTTGGGCTGGGCGCGATCGCATTCTTCGTCGGGGATTGGATCGTGGACCGGCGCGGTGGAGCGGAACGCAAGGACATCGCCGGGGGACAGCCAGGCGGATCGGGAGCAGCCATTTTCATCGGTACCCTGCTCGATAATGTGCCCGAGTCGATCATCCTCGGAATGAGCCTGGCCCTCGGCGGCGCAGTCAACCTCGCCTTCCTGGCAGCCGTGTTCGTATCCAACCTCCCAGAGGGCGTCGCCGGATCGATCAATCTTGAAGCCGCCGGTCACTCGCGTCGGAACATCCTCTGGATGTGGCTGATGCTCGTGATCATCTCCGCTGTGTGCGCAGGACTCGGTTATGCTCTCATACGCCGGTTGCCCGGCGTGGATGGGCTCTATGCTCAGGCTTTCGCCGCCGGCGCGATGCTGACCATGTTAGCGGATGCGATGATGCCGGAAGCCTTCGAGCATGGCGGCAAGCTGGTAGGCCTGTTCACCGTATTGGGATTTCTGGCGGCCGCCATGTTGTCGGTCGTGCAGTAACGCTATCCAAAGGGTTTACCATGACTCAAAAAGGATTTCTCGTTATTTCCGATATCACCGGTTACACAGCCTTCCTGAGCGCCTCGGAGCTGGAACATGCGGAAGATATCCTGACCAGCCTCTTGAATTTACTCATCGAGCATACTCGTTCGCCGCTTGTCATTGCCAAGCTCGAGGGAGACGCCGTATTTTCCTACGCTCTCACCGGCAGCTTCCACCAGGGCCAGACTTTGATGGAGGCTTTCGAGACCACATATGTCGCCTTCCGCCGGGCGGTTGAACTGATGATGTTGAACACCACTTGCTCCTGCAACGCCTGCCGCAATATCCCCACATTAGATTTGAAGTTCTTCGTTCATTACGGATCGTTCGTGGTCCAGAGTCTGGGTGCCTATTACGAGCTGCTCGGCACCGATGTCAATTTACTCCATCGCCTGCTCAAGAATCACATCACCGAGGAGACAGGGTTCAAGGCCTACGCCGTCTACACTCAGGAAGCCGTCGAAGCTCTCGGCATTCAGGAGATCTGCGCCAGATTGGTCTCCCATGTCGAGACCTACGCCAACATCGGCGATATCCATATCTACGTCCAGGATATGCATGCCTTGTGGGATAGGGAGCGCGACCGGGTCAGGTTTGTCGTCACACCCGAGCAGGCGGCCTTTCAGGCTGAACATGATTTTTCGATCCCTGCGCCGCTCCTGTGGGATTACATCACCAAACCGGAATACCGGGCAATTTTCATGGAGGCTATCGGTCAGAAGCTGGATCGAGACGAAAACGCCCGGATTGGCCAGGGTTCGGTTTATTATTGCGCGCATGAAAACCGTGTTTCAGAGCATACGATCCTGGACTGGCAGCCGTTCGAACAATATACCACCCGTGAGACCCTGCCCTTGCCAGGCGGGGCTTTCGTCTATTCTACCTACCGCCTGACCCCGATCGAGGCCGGGACGCGCTTGACCGTCTCCAATAGCCACGTTCACGGCTTGCCGCTCGTGCGGGGGATTGGGAACTTCTTGATGGGGCGCATGCTGCCGGGGATGGTGCAGAGGGGGATTCGGGCTCTGCAGCAGCGCATCCAGGAGGACCTGGCGGAAGGGCAGGCGGTGCTGGTTTCCTCTGTAGATGTTTCGAAGGAAGAAATCGATCGTGTGGTAAAAGAAGGCCTGTCCAGTGAAGGCCATCCTGGGGGCCTTCCGTAATTTTCTCCAGGATCAATCTCAAAAGTTTGGGATCAGTTTCCGGACTGCGCCTGAACTTATCCAATATCGACCGGCTGGCCGGCTGCAGCCGACTGATAGGCTGCCAGGGCCACCTCGACGGCTCTTAACCCATCCATACCGCCGACCTTCGGTTGGCGCTGTTCGCGGATCGCTGATCCGAATTCTGCAACCATCGCCTGGTTGGCATCCGAACCCCAGTAATTCCAGAGCGGTCGCTGCCAGCGGTGGCTGTACACCGTCAGGTTCTGTTTGAACGCATCTACGATCACCGCGCCGCGCTCGGTCACCACCTCGAGAGTCAATCCACCCCAGGTAGGCCAGTACGGGGGGCGGCACCAGCTGGCATCGATGCTGGCGAAGACGCCGTTCTGGAAGGCGAGCATCTCCAGGGCGCCGGTCTCGACCTCGACTTCATCGGCGTAGAAAATCCGGTTAGATTGGGCGTACACCTGGCGGACTTCACTGCCCAGGAGCCAGCGCATGATGTCCACCAGGTGGACGGTATGGTCCATGATCGCCCCGCCGCCAGCCAGCTGCGCATCGACAAACCAGGCGCGGTGCTTGGTGGGCAGCTCACCCTGGTTGGTGGCGTTGAAGCAATACACCTCTCCGAAGTCTCCTGCCTCCAACCGGGATTTGATCTCCACAAGCGGAGCACTGAAGCGCATCGGAAAAGCGGTCATCAGCACCACCCCGGCTTGCTGGCAGGCTGCGACGATCGCCTGTGCGTCCTCCAGGGTGGTTGCCAGGGGTTTTTCACACAGGACGGGTACTCCCTCGGCGGCTGCCAGCTCGGCCAGCGGGCGGTGTTTATTGTTCTCGGTGCAGATGATCACGCCGTCCGGCTTTGCCTGGAGCAGATCCGCGTAGGACATGAAGAAGCGCGTGCCAAACTGTGCGGCGAAGTGCTGGCCGCGGGCTTGATCCTCATCGGCAATCCCGAACAGATCTACGCCAGGCAGAGTATTCAGGTTGTGGCTATAGGCCTCGGCGTGATGATGGGCAAAACTCAGGATGCCGATCTTCATGATCGCACCTCGGGCAGCGGGTCGATCGAAATTGCTTGCCCCAGCTTTGCAGATTGGATCGCCGCCTCGGCGATCTGAACCGCAGCCAGGCCGTCTTGCGGGGAAACTCGCACCGGTTTTCCTTCGTTAAGCGCTGCGTAGAACTCCTTGATCTGGGTGGTGTAAGGGCTCTCGCTGGTCGGGCTGGACGGCAGGCCGACATCCGGCGCCTCACCCTGGAGTGACCTGATGATCAAATTCTTGATGGGAGCGGTATCCTCGGATGAGAACTCGATCAGCCCTGCATCCCCGGCGATCTCAAATCCGGTGCGAAAAGTAGGAGGCGGATAAGCCCAGGATCCGGAGATATGGCTGAGCGCGCCGTTCGCATGGCGCAGGATAACCAGGCCGTAATCAACGCCGGTGGCCTTGCCTGGTTCGATTTTCCTGGCGTATACGCTCTCCACCTCTCCGGCGATCCAGCGCGCGTAATCATAATCGTGGATCATCAGGTCCATCAGGATTCCGCCGGACTTCTCTTCGTCCAGGAACCAGTTCCCTTCCGGTTTCTTCGGGCGATAGCTGCCCCGCGTCAGCCGCAGCACGCCCGGGCGTCCGATCTGGCCCTCTGCAACCAGTCGCCGGGCTAACGCGTATTCCGGAAAGTACCGCACCACATGCGCCACCAGGAGCTGCACCCCGGCCTGGCGGCAGGCCGCCAGCATCTCCCGGCATTGGTTGACTGTGCGCGCCAG
>DATDRQ010000011.1:0-32973 GCA_035291645.1 Anaerolineales bacterium | reverse complement strand
TATCAACCACATGATATACTCAGAACTCCCCATGAGAATGTAAGGAGGACAGTATGGAATATACCAACCTGGGCCGGACGGGACTCAAAGTAAGCCGCCTTTGTCTGGGCACGATGAATTTCGGACCGCAAACGGAAGAAGCTGCCAGCCACCAAATTATGGACGAGGCTCTGGAACTGGGTATAAATTTCATCGATACGGCCAACGTATACGGGTGGAAGACCGGCGAAGGCATCACCGAACAGATCATCGGGCGTTGGATTGCCTCGGGAGGTGGAAAGCGCGACCGGATCGTCTTGGCTACAAAAGTGTATGGAAAGATGGGTGATTCGCCGAATGAACGGCGGCTTTCCGCTTACCACATCCGCCGCGCCTGTGAGGGAAGTCTACAGCGTTTACAGACCGACCACATCGATCTCTATCAGATGCACCACATCGACCGCGAAACGCCCTGGGAAGAGATCTGGCAGGCAATGGAACAGCTCGTCGCCCAGGGAAAAGTACTCTACGTTGGCAGCAGCAATTTCGCCGGCTGGCACATAGCCCAGGCGCAATGTCTCGCGCGAGAGAGGCGGTTCATGGGGCTGGTCAGCGAGCAAAGCCTCTACAACCTCAAGGATCGCACGGTGGAATTAGAGGTGATCCCTGCCTGCCGGGAATATGGGCTGGGCTTGATTCCGTACAGCCCTCTGGCAGCTGGTCTCCTGGCTGGCGCCCTGGAAAAAGAGAACCAGGGACGCCGGGCTTCCGAAAGGATAAAGAAAGATACCGAAAAACATAAAAGTCAGTTGACAGATTTTGAATCTTTCTGCCGTGATCTGGGAGAAAAGCCATCCAATATTGCCTTGGCATGGTTGTTACATAATTCGGTAGTATCCGCCCCGATTATCGGGCCGCGTACCTCCCAACAGTTAACGGAGAGCATTCGATCCCTGGACATCATCCTCTCCGATGAACATATGGTCCGTTTAAACGACATCTGGCCTGGACCGGGTGGTGAAGCCCCGGAGGGATACGCCTGGTGACCTCCAGATATAACTTGATTTGGAAAATTCCGGATCGAAGGCTCGATGAATCAATAACCGGGTCAACGAAAAACGGATGAGTATTCAATTTCAAAGAATCCTATTCGGGCTGTTAATCCTCCTGCCCGGAGCTTCGATCACACATACCTTCACACATACCTTTTCCGTTCTTGGTGTCCCTAGCCCCCAGGACTCCTATAAGACCGACATATGGCAGATCGAATCGACGCCCGTCCGGACCCCTTCAGCAATTCCAAATCCTTCCCAGGTGGTCATCCTCCCGGTTGTCAAACAGGATGGAGATCGTTCGCTATCTTCCCAGGACGTTCAAGCACAAACGATCACCCCCCAAACAACTGAAATCCCAACTCCAACCCTGACTCCACAGTTAATCCCCCCTCAAAACACCTCCACAAATTTTTCGATTGTTTTTGGAGCTATGCTTATCGTGGTTGTGATCGTGATCACCTGGTTTTTCATCAGCCAGAGGGAATTGAAAACAAGCCAGGTTCGCAACTAAATTCTTGTTTCTTTTTTGGTTCGACGGTCGCATCCTTACGTGTGGTCCGGAAACCGCGCCCAACTTAACCTGATTAAAATTTCCGGCTTTAGAAAACAAGCCGGATTATTACTTTATTGATAGGAGGTCTCCGAATCCTTGCACCTAGCCCGGAGACCAAGTAAAAACTTATTCTGATCTCACAGAATTACCCGATAACGTCTACTATCGACTGCCGAAAAATGTCCAGAGCCTGATTCACCTGGCTATCTGTCACCACCAGGGGTGGGATCCAGCGGATCGTATTGTCCCAGGGTCCACAAGTCAACAGTAGTAAGCCGCGATCCAGGCAAGCATGGACGATTTCTTTTGCTGTGGTCTTATCGGGCTGGCGATCGGGTGTACGGAACTCGGCGCCGATCATCAATCCTAAGCCGCGCACGTCCCCGATAACCGGATATTCTTCCTGCAAATGCCGCAGTCCAGTCATCAATTGAACACCGCGCGCCTGGGCGTTCTCCAGCATGCGATCATCGCGCATTGCATGGATCGTCGCAACAGCAGCCGCAACAGCCACCGCGTTGCCGCCGTATGTCCCGCCGTGTGAGCCGGGCGTCCAACTGTCCATCAGCTCCCTCCGGCTAAAAACACCAGAAAGGGGCAATCCGGACGCCAACCCTTTGGCAACCGTCATGATGTCCGGAACGATCCCATAATGCTCGAAGGCGAACCAGCGCCCGGTACGTCCATAACCAGATTGGATCTCATCGAGAATCAATAAAATATTATTCCGGTCACAAATCTCATGCAGACCTTTTAAGAAGCTAACTGGAGGAGGCACGTAACCACCTTCACCCAGGACTGTTTCCACCAGGATCGCGGCGGTTTCCTGGGGAGCCGTCTGGGAGATGAACAGGTACTCGAGCTCTTCCAGGCACCAGCGGCTCGTTTCTTCCTCATCCCAACCATACCGATAAGCATATGGAAATGGAGCGACGAAGACTCCAGGCATGAGCGGCTGGTATCCTGCCCGGTAGATGGTCTTCGAAGTCGTCAGCGACATCGTACCCACCGTTCGCCCGTGGAAACTTCCCTGGAACACGATGATGTTCGGCCTGCCAGTGGCAGCCCTGGCTAGCTTCATAGCCCCCTCGATGGCCTCCGCCCCGGAATTGCTGAAGTAGAAGCCATCGATTTCCTGAGGGAGAATAGTACGCAGCTCGTTGATCAGCTCTAGAAGTGGTCGGTGAAAAACGATATTCACCTGCCCGTGCAGGAGCAAACCGGCCTGCTCACGGATGGCAGCCACCACCCGAGGATGGCAGTGACCTGTATTCGTAACGCCGATCCCACAGGTGAAGTCGAGGTATTCCCTTCCGTTTTCGTCGTAAAGAATGGTGCCTTCCCCCCTGGCGGCAATAATCGGCGTATAACGAGTCCAAACAGGAGAAACATAAGGGAGGGCTTTCTTTAGGTCGTCCATATTATTCCATTCGATGTGAATAGCGTCGTCCTGGCCGATCCAACAGGTCAGGACACCAGCCATCTCCTGAATCCATTTTTATTTGTTAAGAAGGTTATGATCAGCCCCTTGGGAGGTATTCAGCTGCCCATCCGATGTCCAGTTCTTGCATTTTTTCCGCAGTAGGAATACCATCGCGTGTCCAGCCAACGATATCGAAGTAGAGATCCAGCGCAGCCTCGATTTCAGCCGGATCTAAGGCAGTCTGTGCAGTTGGACCTGTCCCCAGCAAGGGCTTGAAGAATTTCTTTGGCAGCTTGTCATCTTTTCGCGAGAGTCCTTCACGCGCATTGAACACCCGCAGCAGATTTAGCCGGCGTTCACCTACCATTACCAGCTCCTGGATACTTACATCCCAGCCTGTAACGGCCCGTACAAAGCTTACGAGTTCTCGAGGACCGTATAAGGTCCAGGCAGGCCCCCAGACAAACTGGCAAAGTTCGAGGGAGTCTAAAAGGCTGTAAAATATTTGGCTATACGCAGCGAAACGGACTTTTTCCTGTCCCAGACTACCCGCTGGTGGAGGATCTTTCAGGCCCAGGTCCGCCAGACGCTCCAAATACAGGTCTGCTGCGCCCTCTTCGTACATGGGATCGTGCTCGCTCGATTGGTGGTCTGCTCCGAAGGGATTGACTGCATAGATGACAGCCAGGGACTTCTTTGCCTGCGGCATGTGCGCCGGAGCTTCCTGTCCCTTGACTGTTATCACGCAAGCCTCTGCTTCCGGTCCCCAAACCTTGGCCGCACGGGCCGATCCCTGCGATAGGATCGGGCCGAGAGCTCCACTGTTCGTAACGATCTGCTCGAGTACCTTGATCATTGCAGGGGCGTTCCCGAAATTCAGGTTTATCCCGCCAGTCTGTTCCAGCCCAATGATCCCCTTCTCGAAGCATTCCATGGCAAAGGCGATGGTCGCACCACAGCTGATCGTGTCTACCGCGTATTTGTTGCAGATTTCATTGGCGTAGGATATTGCAGCCAGATCGTCGATCCCGCAATAAGAACCAAAGGTGCTGAGCGTCTCGTACTCTGGCCCGCCGTAGATAGGATCGACCTTATATGGCCCTTCTTTGATTTCGACCACCCGTTTGCACCGGACGACGCAGGCGTAGCAGGTATCCCGGCCTTTCAGGACCGTCTCAGTCATGACCTCTCCGCTGATCGGCTCAGCGTTCTCGAACTGGCCGGCGTTGTAATTCTGGGTCGGGAGGCTGCCGATCGTATTCTGGAACATCAGGACGCTGGCCGTCCCATATTGATATAACCCGTCCACATCCGGGTTATCCGGCATCAGCTTCGGACCGGTCTTGTTGAGCGCCGCCAGAGCTGCGGAATCAGCCAACTTCACGCGTTGTTTGCCGCGTACCACGACGGCTTTGAGCTTCTTGCTTGCCATGACCAATCCCATGCCTGTGCGGCCGTTGTTGCGGTTAGCCATGTTTACCAGGCTGGAGAACAGCACGCCATTTTCCGCGGCCGGTCCGTATTGCAGGACTTCAGCTTTCGGGTCTCCAATTTCCTGCTTCAAGAGGGCATCGACCTCGCCGGTAACTTTGCCCATCAGGTGGCTGGCATCATGCAGCTCGGCTTCGCCGTGTAAGATTGACAAATAGACGGGTTTCGGGGATTTTCCCTTGATAACGATGCCGTCGAATCCGGCAAACTTCAGCTCGGCCGGGAAAAAGCCGCCGGCTTGTGAATCCCCGATCCCACCGCTCACCGGGGACTTTGCATTGGCGTTCATCCGGCTCTGACCGGAGATCGGCGCACCGGTGGTGACGCTGAGCATCAAGGTGAGCACACTCTCTGGGGAAAGCGGGTCCGCTCCCGCCGGCATATCCCGCAGGATATAGTACAGGCCCATCGCACTGCCACCCATGTACATCCGGTAAAATGCCTCCGGAGGCTCTTCTACCTGCAGGGAACTACCCGTGAGGTCAACGTGCAGGATTTTTCCTGTATAACCGAAAGCCATCTTTACCTCCTAAGAGATAGGTCGTTAAACGGTAGTTTACATCTCTCGAATCTTGTACGGAAACCCATATTCTTCCATTTTATCCATAAATGGAACAGCATCGAATGATTCTGGCCCTTGAACCCCTGTACCACTCCAGGCGCCACTGTTGATGAGATCCCACGCAATCACGGCGTTAAAGGCTGTTTGCGCTACCACAGCCTGGACCTTGAATTTCTTCATGCAAGTTTCATTATCGGCGACCTGGTAAATATACACTTCCCGTGGATTGCCATTTTTGAACCCTTTCACCCAGATGCCTGCACAAGTTTTTCCAAACATGAGATCGCCAAGATGCGCAGGATCGGGCAAGGAAGCTGCCACCACATCCCGGGGTGCAACCATTACACCTTTCACCTCAATCGGTTCTTTCTTATCCAGGCCGAGGGTCTTGAGTGTCTTTAGAATATCAATGAACTTATCACCAAGCCCATATTTGAACGTGACTCTTTGGCAGGCAATGCGTCGGGGGATTAAAACCACCTCTTCGTGTTCGACGTTGACGCACTCGATAGGTCCAATCCCCTCAGGAAAATCGAAGATCTCCGGTTCTGAAAACGGTTCCGTAGTATACCAGCCTCTATCCACCTCCCATACAAGTGGAGGATTCAGGCATTCTTCGATTGTCGTCCAGATCGAAAAATTGGGCGCAAACTCGTACCCTTTCACTTCCAGATTGGCTCCATCGCGGACACCAATCTCCTCGATCTGGTCGAATAAATGATCGCACGCATAGCGGGCAAATACGTCCGACATGCCTGGTTCAACCCCCATCCCGACCAATGCTAGTAACCTCTTCTTCGACCATTCTTCGTGTCGCGCAAACTGGTAATCACCCAGCATAACCCCTGGCAGGTGGTAAGGCTGCGTAGGATGCAGCTCGGAGAGCGACATGGCCATATCCATGTAATTACAACCGTAATTGAAAGCTGCCTCGAATATAGGCACATTCATGGATGGGTCGCAGGCGTTCATGATGAGATCTGGGCGATACTTGCGAGCCAGCGCCTCGAGTTGAGCCTGGTCGGACGCATCTACTCGTTCAACCGGAAAGCGAACCGGTCCATCCAGTTTTCCCTGGACTTCCTTCGCCCTGCCCAGATTGTAATCACTGAGAACGATCGTATCCACCCAGGATCGAGAAATGGCGATGTTGGCGATCGCCTCGCCAACACCGCCAACACCAACCAGCAGGATCTTCATTTTTTCACTCGCCTCCCTTCACCTCGGTCCAGATGCGATCCCAGAGAGCCGTCGCCTCACCTACGTCTATTACTGGCTTTGCATTTTGAACGTCCTCTATTGAAGGGTTCGTCGCTGCAAACCCCATGTAGGCGTCATACGCCTCCGGATCAGAGGTCTTTAGATAATCCAGAGCCGCTTTATTCGGATTCGAATAAGGAAATTCTTTGGTGATCAGGACGCTGGCTTCCGGTGAGAGTACATAATTAATAAATGCCAGAGCGGCATCCGCATGAGGCGCACCTTTCGGTATGGCCAGGTTGTCGATCCAAATCCCGCAGCCCTCTTCCGGGCAAATGTAATCGATAGAAGGATTTTCGCTGTGAGCGATCGCAGCCTCGCCATTCCAGGTATGCCCCAACGACACTTCCCCTGCCAGGAGAGCCGTCTTGGGACTGTCACTGTCGAACAAGCGGACGTTGGGCATCAGCTCGATGAGCTTCGCCTTGGCTGCCTCCAGCTCGGCTTCATTCGTCGAGTTTTTATCGTACCCGAGCGTTTGAAGGACCATGCCTAGAACTTCCCGCTCATCATCCAATAGGACCACACGGCTTTCGTACGCCGGATCCCACAGATCGGCCCACTTCGAGATCGGCTGGGTAACCTTATCTCGGTCGATGGCGAGTCCGACAGTACCCCACTGGTATGGGATGCTGTGCTTATTCCCCGGGTCGAAATCCCGATTCTTAAATTCGTCAGAGATGTTTGCGTAATTTGGAATCTTGGTCAGGTCCAGCTCTTCGAGCAGATCCTGTTTAGCCATGATCGTCACCGTGTAATCGCTTGGAATGATCACGTCATAACCGGAAGCCCCTGCCTGGAGCTTGGCGAGCAGTTCCTCGTTAGAGGAATAGGTGTCGTAATTAACCTTCACGCCCGTTTCTTCTGTAAAACCATCGAGCAAAGCTTGTGGTATATATTCTGACCAGGCATAAAGGTTCAACTCTGTCGATTGGGACTGGGTTTGCCCTCCACAGGCGACCAGGAGCAAGGCACACGTGGTCAACAACGCGAAGATTCGATAGGTGTTCTTATTCATCTTATTTTCTCCTCTCGATTGTTTGGTAGCCCATCTTTGTTTGGGAAGCGATGATTTATGTTCTCGTTTGCCTCCTTTGCACAATTTGACCGATGCCCAGTAAGATAAAAACGGATAATACCCAAAGGGTTGAAAGGGCGTTGACTTTAGGTGTTACTGCAAAACGAACCATCGAAAAGATGCGCAGGGGCAGCGTCGTTGAACCGGGTCCGGCGGTAAAGTAAGTAATCACATAATCATCCAGTGATAGAGTGAAAGCCAGCAGCGCCCCAGCTAAGACACCCGGCATGATAGTTGGCAAAGTTACTCTCCAAAACGTTACCAGTTCATTTGCTCCCAGATCCATGGCTGCCTCCTCGATCGATTTATCGAACCCATGTAAGCGAGCTCGCACGACGAGGGCGACAAATGGAATGCTAAAGGCGATATGAGCTAGTGTGATACTCGTTAACCCAAGTGAAAATTTAATCAGCGAGAAGAACGCCAACAGCGAGATCCCCATCACCACTTCCGGAATGATTACGGGTATATAAAGGGTCGATTCTGAAAGAGTATAGCCGGGAAAACGATACCGCTGAAGCGCTAACGCCGCCAGCGTTCCGATTATAGTCGCGATGATCGTGGAAAAGATTGCGATGGTCAGGGAATTCCTCGTCGCCAGGATTACCTCCTGATCGCTAAATAACTGTGCATACCAGTGAAAGGTGAATCCTTCCCAACGCACGTTGAGTTTCTGCGTGTTGAAGGAGAAGATCATTAATATCAAGATCGGGATGTAGATGTACGCATAGATAAGGATTGCTGTAATTCGCAACCAGAGTGCCGGCTTTTTCTCGCTCATACCAGTAATTCCTCGCCAAAGCCCGCCCGGCGGGTGTAAAACAAAGTAAAGAAAAGCGTGAGGATGAGTAACAACATCGAAGCAGCTGCGCCGAAAGGCCAGTCACGCGCCACCAGGAATTGGTTGCGGATGAGATTGCCGACCAGGATAGTTTTAGCCCCTCCCATCAGGTCAGGGACAACAAACATGCCCATCGCCGGGATGAAGACGAGAATTGATCCCGCGATCATGCCTGGAAAACTTAAAGGTAAAGTGATTCTCCAGAACGCCCGAAACGGTCTCGCTCCTAGATCGGCTGCGGCTTCCAGTTGCGAGAGCTCGATTTTTTCCAACGACGTATATAGAGGCAGCACCATAAATGGTAAGAACTCATACACCATCCCGATTAATACAGCTGTTGGTGTATATAGAAGGTCGAGGGGGAAGTGAATCAGCCCTAGATTTTGAAGGAAAGTATTCAGTAGACCTTCCGTCCTCAAAATCATGATCCAGGCGTAAATCCGAATAATGAAATTCGTCCAGAAGGGTAACAGAATGAGGAAGAGTAGGATTGGTCTCTGATTTACCGGGGAGCGAGCAATATAATAAGCCAGCGGATAACCGATCAGGATTGTAAAAACGGTGGTCATTCCTGCAACAACCAGCGAAAACCATAAGATTCTCAGATATAAAGAGTCAATCAGGCGCAGATAATTATCCACATTAAACCGGTATACGACGTTACCATAAGGTCCGCGCGTCATGAAACTCAATAGGATGACGAGGATCGAAGGTATGATCAGGAAAACCAGCAGGTAAAGAATAGCCGGGGAAATCAGGAAGAGGCCTTGAGACCTTTTGTTCTCTCGAATCGACCGCAAGATAGAAAATTTCTTCGTCGGGAGGTGCATGCCAACGACCGGTTGCCCTCCGTGTTCTAAATTCGACATCAATTCTCCTGTGGGAGGATGAGGGTGTTCTCCGGTACCAGCTGAACCCATACATCCTCTCCGTTCTTATAATATGCTTTAGGATCGATTGTAGAAAACCTGTTTTGCTCCCAAATTTTTAATACCACTCCCATCCCGGCGTGTACGTTCACGCGGGTATCCGAGCCTATATAAGCTGTGTTGATGACCTTCGCCTGGAAGAAGTTGAGGCCAACGCCTGGTCGATCCTCCAAACGAATTTTTTCCGGACGGATTGAAGCGACGACGGATTGCCCAACTATCATATCGCCAAGAGGAATACCTAGGATCTCAAGATCGAGATCGTTGGAGTAAATCTTTACAGACTTCGAATCGAGTTCTCTCACCGTACCGGTAAGAAAATTCGAATCACCGATGAAATCTGCAACAAAGCGGCAATTCGGCCGTTCATAAATTTCGATCGGGTTGCCGATTTGTAAGACCTTGCCCTTGTCCATCACGGCAATCCGGTCCGACATGGTCAGCGCTTCCTCTTGATCGTGTGTGACATAAACGAATGTAATCCCTACCTGCATTTGAAGCGCTTTCAATTCGAGCTGCATGTCTTTCCGCAGCTTGAGGTCCAAAGCGCCGAGCGGTTCATCCAGCAAAAGCACTGCCGGTCGTTTGATCAGGGCGCGTGCGAGGGCAACCCGTTGTTGTTGTCCGCCGGAGAGCTGCTTGGGCTTTCGGTTCTCCATGCCGGACAGCTGGACCATTGCCAGTGCGGCTTTGACCCGGCCTTTGATATCCTCCTTCGGCACCTTTTCCATTTCCAAACCGAATGCGACGTTTTCGAACACGGTCATATGCTGAAACAAGGCAAAGCTTTGGAAGACAGTGTTGACAGGTCTTTGGAACGGGGGCGTATGCCCGGCCGGCATTCCGTTGATAATGATCTCTCCAGAAGTAGGCCATTCAAATCCTGCGATCATACGTAAAGAAGTTGTCTTCCCACACCCAGATGGCCCCAACATGGAAAAGAATTCTCCATGGTTGATTTGCATCTGGACGTGATCGACGGCGGTAATCTCGCCGCCCCCCGGGCTTGGAAATTGTTTCGTTACATCGCGCAGCTCAACTGCATAGGAGGTCATATGCCTTCCTTACGAATTAGTGCAAACCGCCGATCAGATTGCTGGATTTGTCAGAAAAAACCTTCTGGCTGTTTGCCAAAATACAGGCTCGATCTTAGAATTTCCGGGACCATTCCTTAGGCCACCTTTCGACCACGACCTTCTTCTGAGTGAAGAATTCGACCGCATCGAGGCCCTGACCGTGTAGATCGCCGAAGAAACTCTCCTTCCAGCCGCTAAATGGAAAAAAAGCCATCGGAGCAGCGATGCCGACATTGATCCCTACGTTACCGACCTCGGCCGCATAGCGAAACTTCCGGGCTGCTGCTCCATCATTGGTGAACAGGCAAGCCATATTGCCATATTTCCCTCGATTGAGCAGCTCAATAGCCTGGTCCAGGGTGTCGACGTGCATCAACCCGAGCACAGGTCCAAAAATTTCCGTACGAGCCACTTCACTTTCCGATGAAAGATTCATTAATATCGACGGTCTGACGAAATTTCCTGCCTCAAAACCGGCAATTTTCGCGTTGCGCCCATCCACCGGAATCCCGGCTCCCTCCTGGACGCCCAGTCCAATTAATTTCTCGATCCTTCCCTGGCTTTGCCGGGTGATCACCGGCCCCATCTGGACGCTCTCGTCCAGACCGTAGCCAACGATCCGGTTTGCAGCCGCTTCGCAGATCGCTTCGCCGAATGTAATCCTTGCCTCCCCAACCGTTATCGCCAACGAAGCCGCCAGACAGCGTTGCCCGGCGCAACCAAATGCGCTATCTGCCGCGATGCGGGTGGTCATTTCTATGTCGGCATCCGGAAGGATAATGATAGGGTTCTTGGCGCCTCCCTGGCATTGGGCGCGCTTCCCATTTGTTGTCGCCCGGCTGTAGATATAGCGCGCTACCGGCGTCGAACCGACAAAGCTGATCGCCCGGATATCCGGATGGTCGAGGATCGCATCTACAGTCTCCTTAGCGCCATTTACCAGGTTGAGCACCCCGGGAGGCAGGCCTAACTGGTCGACCAGGCTGAAGATCAGCTCCATTGTCAACGGAACTTTTTCGGAGGGTTTGACGATATATGTGTTACCGCAGGCGATGGCATAGGGCAAGAACCAGAATGGGATCATACCTGGGAAGTTGAACGGGGCAATTACCGCCGCCACGCCGACCGGTTGCCGGATCATGATCTCGTCGATGCCACGCGCGATATCCTCGGAGTTGTAACCCTGCATCAAGATCGGGATTCCACAAGCGATCTCCACATTTTCTATCGCCCGGCGCATCTCCGCCCGTGACTCTTCCAGTGTTTTCCCACACTCCATACTGATCGTGCTGGATATATCCTCGAGATGGTCCTCGAGTAAATTTTTAAGCGAGAAAAGGTATTGGACTCGCTCGGGGGGAGGTATCCTTCGCCAGACCTGCTGCGCGCGGGCAGCTGCTACTGCCGCCCGCTCAACCGCTTGAGGCCCAGAAAGTGGAACCTTTCCAAGGACCTCGCCGGTTGCTGGGTTAAATACATCCAGGAATTCATTTGACTGGGCGGAACACCATTCTCCGTTGATGTAATTCCGCACAGTTCGCCCAACGTTAGAGATCAAAATCGAATCTCCTTCATACTGTCTTCCAACGCGTTCAACGTTTCGTCGATATCCTGGTCTGAATGTGCCTCGCACAAGAACCATGGTTCTTTACCGTCGAGTTCGTATTCGATCCCACGCTCCCGCATCGCACTATGGATCTTTTCGTAGCTGGCGAAGTCTGCTTTAACGACATCCCGGTACTCTTTCGGTGACTCCGAGACGCCCAGTACGAAGCTGAACATCGGCGGCACCCCGACCAGGGCATGTTCCTTTCCCGCCCGGATTAAAACCTGATCGATGCCATCCATCAAACGCCGTCCCTTGCATGCGATTCCTTCCAGGACATCGGTGTTATTGATTACATCCAAGGTCTTAGCTGCCGCGGCGATACCCAGAACATTACCGCAATAAGTGCCACCATGGGCTGTCTTGCCAGGTTCGACGACGTCCATGACTTCCCGCTTTCCACCGACAGCTGCAAGGGGAAAACCGTTAGCAAGCGATTTGGCATAGGTCATCAAATCGCCCTTGACACCGAAGTATTCCGTCGCCCCGCCTTTCGCGATGCGAAAACCCGTCTTGACTTCGTCCATGATCATAACGATGCCAAATTCATCGCACAGCTTTCTGATATGTTCTAACCATCCTGGTTGAGCTACGATGCTGGTCATGTTGGCGGCAATCGGTTCGACTATAATGGCGGCGATCTCTCCCCAGCGCCCGCGCACGGTGCTCTCCACCATTTCGAAGTCGTTGTACGGCAACACGATCACCAGATCTTGCAGCGCGGTGGGTATACCGGACGAATTCTTGACCGGGATCGGGCTGCGCCGGGAGCCGATCGCCCCATCGGCGGTGTAGGCGGTGGAAAAAAGCAGGTAATCGTGGAAACCGTGGTAATTTCCCTCGAACTTGATCACCTTCTCACGGTTCGTATAGGCGCGGGCGATCCGCAGGGCGTGCATGGTGGCTTCGGTGCCCGAATTTACGAACCGGACGCGTTCCACGCCGGGGCACATCCTCGCGATTCGTTCCGCAACCTCGATTTCCATGACATGGGTATGGGCGAATAAGGTGCCTCGATCCATCGCTTCCTGGACGCAACCGTTCACGCGGGGATCGGCGTGCCCAAGGATGATCGGACCAAATGCCAGCCGGTAGTCGATGTACCGGTTGCCGTCAACGTCCCAGATATACGCGCCCAGCCCCCTCGATATGACTGGTGTCTGCGGTCCCCAATAGCGGAAGTTCGAAGAGACCCCCCAGGGCAAAACCTCACAAGCCCGGTCGAACATTGCTTTTGTGGCAGTATAGGATTTCACCATAATGCACCTAAGCGTAGGTCATACGTCTATTAACCAGCCAGTTCTGCGACCTGGATAGCGTGTTCGATTATTTGGAGACCTTCTAACAATTCTGCCTGGTTGATGCACAGGGGTGGGCAGGCAAAGACCAGGTTCTTATTGACGAAAGTGGACAAACCATCCTTGAGGAGCTGCTCTTTGATGAGGCCCATCACTCGCACGTCTGCTGGCTCTCGTGTTTCCCGATCCTTGACCAGTTCAAGCACCGAGAACAGGCCAATGCAGCGGACATCTCCAACAATGGGGTGCCTTTCTTTGATCGCTTCCAGATAACTACCGAGGATCCCGCCCATTCTTCTGCTGTTATCGATTAAATCCTCCTCCTGGTAGACTTCAAGGGTAGCAATCCCAGCTGCACAGCACATGGGATGACCAAAATATGTTAGACCCATGTAGAGCATCTTATCATCGAAGTATCTTGCGATAGGTTCCGAAACGACCACCGCGCCCAGGGGCAGGTATCCGGAGGTAAGTCCCTTCGCCATGGTCATGATGTCGGGAACAACCCCCCAATTATCGACCGCAAACCATTCGCCGGTGCGGCCAAACCCGCTCATAACTTCATCTGATATGAGCAAGATATCATATTTACGGGTGATCTCTCTCAAGCGCGGCCAATAATCATCTGGGGGCACCAGGATTCCATTCGATCCTGTTACTCCTTCCATTAAGACGGCTGCAACGGTATCGGGTCCTTCGAATTGAATTACTTGTTCGATGTGCGTGATACATTCCCGGTGGCAGGTATCTGGCGTGTGGCCGAACGCACAGCGGTAGCAGTACGGATCGAAAACATGCACTACTCCCGGAATACCCGGTTCCACCGGAGGGCGGCGGTAATCCCCACTCAAAGTGATCGCGCCGTAGGTTGCCCCATGGTAGGAAATGTACCTGGAGATTATCTTCTGTTTATGCGTGTAGGCCCGGGCGAACTTGATGGCGTTCTCATTCGCCTCTGCCCCACCCAGTGTGAAGAACACCTTGTTGAGATCTCCAGGGGTGATTTCTGCGATCATCTGTCCCAGGCGGGCTTTTGGCTCGTGCGCCATGTTTGGGTGAGCCGCGCACAGCTTACCGGCCTGTTCCTGGATGGCTGCCACCACCTTTGGGTGCTGGTAACCGATGTTTAAATTCATTAGCTGGGAGGAGAAGTCGATATATTTCTTGCCGTTTTTATCCCAGAAGTATACCCCCTTGCCGCTTTCGATCGGAATTGGGGCAACCTCTTTCTGAACCGACCAGGAGTAGAAAACATGTTCACGAGTTAGTTCGACCACCTCATCGCCGGTTAGTGGAATGGAGTCTTCTTTAAGAACCATATCGCAACCTTTCTCGCGTGGAAGTGGAGCCTGCCTTCCCATTGCATCGGGATGAATTTTCAGTTTATAGAATTGACATCACTCGGTTTAGTGGTACAGGTAAAGTCTCACGAGCAAAGGGCCGATTTAGGGATGTGCCACTCGTAGACATCCTTTAAAACCAATGGGACAATCGAAGTCGTCGTTTTCCTGATACCGGGGAGCTTGCCGATTATTTCTGTGACGACCGTGTAAACCTCGTCGCTATCGTGTGCCACTACCTGGACACTGATATCTCTTTCGCCAATCGCACAGGCCACATAGCTGATGTATTCAAACTCTGCCAGTTGGTGAGCTACCTCTGATATCCTCCCTGATTCGACCTCGATGAACACATCCGCGATGACGGTCAAACCAATCAATTTTGGGTTGACGATCGCGCTAACTTTTATGAAGCCCTCTTCTTCCATCCTTTGGATTCGATAACGGACCGATCGTTCAGAAATACCCCCAACCCGGCGCGCAATTTCGGCCGCGCTCATGCGGCCATTTTCCATGAGTAAATCAACGATTTTTACATTCGTTATGTCTAATTCGGTCATATATGAGTTATTTTACTGCCGTTTCCGACAATTTGTCTGTGTCTTTATATTACTTCTTTTTATGGTTAAGTCAAGTTGAATCTTGCGCTCGTTGACAACCTCTCTCTCTTGATGTACACTCAGCGCCAATGACACTGCCGGCTCTCTTGCTTGGGATGATCGTTGCGACGCTTTACGGAGCGGCCTTTCACCTCTGGCGAGGCGGTAGCCTTGCTCGGCTTGTGATGTATATCCTGGTAGCCTGGTTCGGTTTTTGGGCCGGTCACTTCATCGCACAAAAGATGGATTGGACCTTTCTCAGTTTAGGCCCACTCCACTTAGGTCTGGCGACCATTCTTAGTTTGATCTGTTTGGCGCTTGTTTATTGGTTAAGCCGGGTCGAACAGGTCCGCAGATAAAAAAATCCCCCTCGCTCTGGCGAGAGGGTTCTAGTTTTAGTGGGTCGCCGTCCTAAACGATCTGTACGTTGGCGGCTTGCAGTCCCTTGGGGCCTTTCTCAATAGAAAACTCTACTTTCTGGCCTTCCTGTAAGCTGCGATAGCCATCGGACATTATTGCAGTGTAGTGGACAAAGACGTCAGGGCCGTCCTCACGACCGATGAAGCCATATCCTTTGCTGGCATTGAACCACTTCACTGTGCCAGTTTCACGTTGGTCCATTTTCTTCCTTTCTCCTTGAACATAAAATGTTATCGATGGCTTTCGTATGGTCCTGCGTTACTCGCCGTGGGTCAGGCAACACGCCTATTAAAAACATGACCAGCCTGCAAGGCACTCTTGTCAAGGCTGGTGATTTTCGAACTCCAGAACATACACACGTGCCATCACCTGATGGTTAGTTTACCAAGGATGGATTGGAAAGTCAAGCCATTTTGCGGTTCAAAGTGAGTTCGTGGTAAGATTTAAATCTTCATTAATACTCAACTTGACGTATCTGGAAAGGTATCCCGCATCTATGCCGCAAATCGAAGCCTTACTTTCAGCTCGCCTGTTCCTGGTTCCCCAGCTGGTCGAAGAAAAGATCTATTTCATCAGTAATCTCAGCGGGCGGCTAAGCCTCTATCGAATGGATTATGGCGGAAGCGTCCCTGTACCGCTACTGCCTCCGGACATCGCCCTTCAAAACCCTCATCTGATGGAGGGAGAATCCTTCTCAGTCTTCCCCAGGCTGGGCAAAATCGTCGTGATGATCGACAAGGATGGGGATGAGAATTACCAACCCATGTTCGTCCCGATGGAGGGTGGCTTTCCTGAACCTGCATTCGGCGATCTACTCAATAATTATCGCGTATTCCTGACAAAATCCGATTCAGAAACAAACACCATTTACATGACTGCCGGCTCACGCCAGGATCAAGTATTCGAGTCTTATCAGGGAAATCTTGAAACGGGAGATCTGATCAAGTTAGGGGAAAGCGCATGGGGAGTTTTTGCGATTGGCGTCAGTCAGGATAACTGCCGGATTATTCTGGCAGACCAGTATACGATTGGCGACAACGTGCTGTATCTTTGGAGCCAGGATCAACCGGGTTTAAAGCTCCTGTACGGCAAACCAATCGAGCAACGCAGCGAAGATGAATCCGTCCCATTAAACTCTATTTCGATCTGCAAATTTACGGAAAAGGATGCCTTGTTATTGACGACTTCTCTATTCGAGGACACATACGGTTTGGGATACCTGAGTCTAAATGATCCAGAGGTGGTCAGGCAAGTACGAATCCTTGGCAAAATTCACGAAGGAAACGGAGAACTGGTGGATTTCGACCGGATTCAAGGCAATCGGTACATGTTTACTTACAACATCGATGGGTGTTCCTGGCTTTACGAGGGTATCTTCGACGAAGAAACCTTACAGGTCAACTTAGACCAGGTCATTTGCGGTCAAGGATTATTATCGAATGGCGTTCTTGAACGTCATTATTATGATAAAAGCAGTGATAGCTATATCCTTTCATTCTCGACTGCGAGGAATCCTACACAAATCTACACAGTGGAAGGCAGCCAGAGGGAAAAAGTCATCCGCCATACAAATGAACGCGTATTAGGAATTCCCGACGAGTGGCTTTCCGAAGGTGAGGATGCCTCCTTTATTTCCTTCGACGGGAGGCGTGTATCTGCGCGGCTTTACCTGCCAGCAGAAGTGCTTGGATTTTCCGGTCAACGCCCGTTGGTTTATTATGTCCATGGGGGACCTCAGGGGCAGGAACGCCCTGACTTTGCCTGGTTCTCGATGCCATTGATCCAATTCTTGACCCTCTCGGGATGCGCAGTGTTCGTACCAAACGTGCGCGGCAGCACAGGCTATGGGCTTGACTATACGAAACAGGTGGATCGGGACTGGGGCGGCAACGATCGTCTGGATCATGTGCATGCCATGACAGAAGCCCTACCTCTGGATCCGCGGATCGATACAAGTCGAGCCGGTGTCATCGGACGCTCCTACGGCGGTTATATGACCCTTACCCTGGCCAGCCGCCACCCCGAACTCTGGTCCGCTGCTGTCGACATGTTTGGTCCATACGACCTGCTCACATTTATGGATCGCATCCCTGAAACCTGGAAGCCATATTTTATGATCGCGGTGGGTGACCCGGTCAAGGATCGTGAGTTCCTGATGGAGCGGTCGCCTCGCACCTACATGGAAAATATCGGCTGCCCTTTGCTCGTCATCCAGGGGAGGAATGACCCCAGGGTGGTTGCCCGGGAATCACAGGATGTGGTCGATCATCTCAGAAATCAAGGAAAACACGTCGAGCTCTTGATTTTCGAGAATGAAGGTCACGACGTTCTCAAGTACGAAAACCGGGTTACCTGTTACAACACCATCACCGATTTCTTTCGATCGCATCTAAAACCATAAAGTGGATCGAGATCCTTCCTTTGCACAATCCGGCGACCTGGCCCAGCTGGTAGGGCTCAGCCACAAGAACTTCATCATCCGGCTCGAGTCAGGTGGTCAATTGCAGACCCACCGCGGCGTAATCAACCACGATGACCTGATCGGAAAAGTTTGGGGGAGCTCGGTTTCCAGCCACCTGGGGAATCCATTCTTCCTGCTCCAACCCTCGATCGCCGATCTGATCCGGGAGACGCGCCGCAATACGCAAATTCTCTACCCTAAAGATATCGGCTTCATCCTGATCACGATGGGTATCGAACCCGGTCAGCATGTGCTGGAAGCCGGCACAGGTTCCGGCGCGATGACTACAGCGTTGGCCTTTGCCGTTGGACCGCAGGGACATGTCAGTACCTATGAAGCCCGGCCGCAGATGCTCGAATTGGCCAAAAGAAACCTGAGTCGCCTGGGACTGGATGACCGGGTGACTTTTAATCTGGCGAATATAGCGGAAGGATTTGAAGAAAAAGCAGTTGACGCGCTTTTTGTCGATGTATCGAATCCGGAAGATTTCATCCCTCAAGTGCGGGCTGCCCTGAAACCAGCCGGTTTTTTTGGCTGCATTGTCCCGACCGCCAACCAAATCTCACGGCTGTTGCCCGCCTTGCACCGGGAACATTTCGCGTTCGTGGAAGTCTGCGAGATTCTTCTCCGCTACTATAAACCCACCGCCGAGCGGATTCGCCCAGTCGACCGCATGGTTGCTCACACTGGCTACCTGGTATTTGCCCGTCCCATTCTCCCGCCCCCGGAATCTGATAAGGAAACCGGAACATCTGACCCCGCCTACTAGTCAGGCTGCCTGTCGATGCTGCATCCAGATCTATCTCCTGAGGAGATCTCCAAACGCCTTCAAGAAGCACGTTCCGATGTGTCCGATGAGTTTTCCCTTTTCCCCGTGGATCTCTTTTCTCAGCCTCCCCGCCAGGCTGCCGTGCTGATCCCCTTTTTAATCGATCACGGCGTCTGGCACGTCTTATTTACGCGCCGGACGGCCTCACTCCCAGAGCACAGTGGCCAGGTTGCCTTTCCTGGAGGACGAGCAGACACCGAGGACGACTCTCCATCGATGACTGCCCTGCGTGAGGCCGAGGAGGAGATCGGGATTAGACCCGAGCATGTTAAGATTCTGGGAATGCTTAGGCGAATTCGCACGATCAGTAATTATTGTGTCACGCCTGTAGTTGGATCGATTCTATGGCCTTATCCCCTGAGATTGGCCAGTGATGAAGTAAGTCGTGCCTTTACCATCCCTCTTGCCTGGCTGGCAAATCCGGAAAATCACGCCATCCAGTTGCGCGCCCTACCCGCGCCTTACTCCCCAGTACCCGTCATCTACTTCAAACATTTCGATGGCGAGCTTCTCTGGGGAGTAAGTGCACAAATCGTATTAATTCTATTGAGAGCGTTAAGGATATAACGAGGAGATGAGTTCTACTCGGATTCTCTCTCTTCTTCCTTCGCTTCCTCTTTGCGGCCCTTCTCGATCACTTCCGGTTCTTCTCCTGAGATCGCTTCGACCGCTTCCTCGGCCAGCTCGGCTTCAGACACCGGGGCTGTTACTAAAACGACGATTGTATCCGCATCGATTAAGACCTCGACCCCCTTGGGCATAACCAAATCCCGGACGTGGATGGTATCCCCGATCTCTTCCAGTGACGATAGGTCGACGTTAAACCGCTCTGGCAAGGCTCTCGGTAAGCTCTCAACCTCGATCTGCTCGATGTTCGCCACGACAATCCCCAGGTAGGTATCGACCGCTGGGGCTTCACCGATAAAGTGAACCGGGACATTAGCCCGGACTTTTTCGGTCAGGGATACAGCCTGGAAATCGACATGGCGAAGTGTGCCAAGGATCGGGTTTCTCTGCTTCTCACGCACCAGGGTGTAGTGCTTTTCCCCATCCACCTCAACGACTATCAGAGCAGAACCGGAGGTGTGATCGACCACCCGGCTGGCTTCTTTTTGATCGAGCATGATCGGCAGTGATTCTAACCTGCGTCCATAGATAACTGCTGGTAACTTCCCGGTTCGTCTTAACGCGTTCACTTGTTTACCAATCACCTTACGTCGTTCTGCTTGCAATGTTACTTCTTCCACAATATCCTTCCTCGGAGCGCCTCTCACCCTGCCATTCCTTGGTTAGAAAGAACAGGATTACCCTCATTCCTTCATTCTAAGATTTCCGGTTTCTACCGGTGGATTTTTTCAGGTCTTGCCGTGTGTTAACCTGTTATCTTCGAAACAACCGATTCCCCAGCAGGACAACCAATCCGAAAGATATGCCGCCTAAAATCCCGGCCAGAAGCGCTCGAGGCGTGTCCAGGGTCGTTTCAACTGGGGCGTTTACCTGGCCGGCAATCATGATCATTGAACGGATCGGACCTCCGGAGACCTGGCGGGAAATAACCAATCCAGCCTGGCTCTCCTGCATAGCCGTTGAATCACCGAGTAATATTCCAATATTACTGCCCTGGATAGAAGATTCCACGCTTCGCACCACGCCGAAAACACCTGCACTCGTAACCAATCTGGTGGTATCGACCATGACAGCAGCGCTGGTTTCCGCACTCACGCTCTCCGCCTCGATCCGGTTTACCGCAGCCTGGTGCATGCTGACTTCTGTTGCGGTGACGAGTTCGGCCGCGCTCTGGCTCATTCGGACCATTTCCGCCTTGACTTCAGCAGCCGAAGTCTCCGAGAGGTTGATCACTTCAGCCGCATAATCGGGTGCATCACCATCCGGGATGGTCTCCGGGCTTTGGGACTCGTCTGTAGTCATAGGTTCTCCAAAAAAGACAAAAAAAGGGCGTCTCCGGTTGGAGACGTCTCCGTAGCGGAGAGATTTTAGTCGGTTATTCAGGGATCGTCAAGAGAAACCAGACAAATTGAGATAAGGGAAAAATGAGGTAGACTCACAAGCCATGCAGCAAAACGGAGGCGAAAAATGGCTTGGGAATGGCGAGAGAACAATCGAGAGAAGGTAGTGGAAGCATTGCAGAAAGGCGAGTATGAGGCGATATTGACATCCAGAGAAGGAGCATTGGATGCCTTAGCGCAACTGGCATGCGAGTTGGAAGTTTTAGAAGCAGTAGAACTGATTGAAGTAGAACGCGAACGGGCAGGGGTGCCGGATGAGTTGGCATTGCGCACACTGGCGGTGCTGCCCTTTGTGGAAGCAATGAGCCTGAGTGCGGCAGCCAATACGCTGTTTGAAGATGCGGGGGTATTACTGCAATTGGGATATACGGCAGTGCAGATCCGAGAAGGGTTCAACCAGCGGCGCGGGAAGGGTTATGAGCAGAAATCGGCGCAATCTCGTCCCTATCACCCGGATGTATTGCGAGAGGAATTGCAGCGCATCAAGGTGGAGAGCCTGGATGCGTATCGGCGGCACTGCGTGGGGGTGCTATATAAGCGGGGATTGATCCGCAGCAAATTGTACGCAGTCGATGGCAGTGGCATTGGGACAGAAATGCGGGTCGTGGGGTTGATTTGTTTGCAGAAGGATGGTCCGCTGTGGGTCAACTGGCGACTGCGAACGGGCAGCGAGTCGGAAAAAGGCAAAGAAGGCGAAGTCGTGTTGGCGATGGTGGATGAAGTGAGAGAAATCGCTGGAATAGATGCCATCGAATGGATGCTGTTGGATGCCTTGTATGCGGATGGTTTCATCCTGGCGAACCTGAAGTATGCCCGGCAGATCGATGTGATGGTGCGTTTGCCAGAAGATCGCCGCATGTACGAGCAGTTGATGGGATTGCTGCGAGTGTTTCCCGAGGCCTGGCGAGAACATCTTGATGTGCGTTATCTGTCCGGGCATAAGCAGACCCGGCAGATGCGGGTTGCCAAAATGGATGATCTCAATGACTGGGAAGGCTTCGTCTCAGCTGCACAAGCATTGGGCGTACAAGCCCCGACCTTGAGCGGTTTTGCCATTCAGAGCTACCCGCTAGACCAGCCGACCGAAAAAGAAGAGTGGGCCTTGGCGGCAACGGCGCCATTCAGCACGGCCTGGCAAGGCTACTCTTTCTGGCGCAATCGCTGGACGATTGAAAACAGCGGTTTTCGAGAACTCAAAGAAGGCTGGCACCTGGAAGAAGCATTGTGGACATTCCACAATACCGTCATCGCCGCTGCCCGGTTGACTTTCACCTTGATCGCCTTCAATGTGGCTCAAATCGCCAAGTCAAAGGTAGCTCAGCGACTGAAAGCACGTGGCATCCGCAAGTTGCGTCAGGAATTGAACCGCCAATTTGGGTTCCGCAGTTCCCCGGTCATCGTTTTTGCTGCCGGTGCTTTCACCATTTTGCACCTGGAAGAACTTGTGGTGCTCTTAGGCGGCAAACCGCCACAATTCTCGTTTAGCAGCCAAACTGGTACGTCATGAACCCCACTATCTCAATTTGTCTGAAGAGAAACGAGGATACGTTGGCAGTTACTCATTTACAGCCTATTCGGAATCGATTGACCGCTGATAATTTATTGTCATTAGCCCTCCGCGAACAGAGCGCCCTACTCACGTAAATTTGGCGATATGCTATAATCTTTTTCACGAAATGCCCTCGATAACTATCTCACGCCAATTGGGCAGCCTGGGAGACGAAGTTGCCCGGGCGATCGCCGAACGCATGAATTACCAGGTCGTCTGCCGAGATCTGGTCAACCAGGCAGCCATACAATGTGGTGCACCGGAGTTGGCCCTGTCATTCATTGACGATCTCAATCTCCTTGGAATTCGTCCATCGGAAAAGTCTCGCCGGAAATTCCTGGAATGCATCGATCGTGCAATGCACGAGCTGGCAAATCAGGGAGATGTCGTTATTGTCGGGCGTGCCGGGCAGATTATTTTACGTGATTTTCCTGGAGTTTTACATGTCAAGGTGATCGCCCCGGCGCCGCTGCGCGTCGAGAGGATTGCCTCAGAACAGGGTATCACGTTGGAAGCTGCGCAGGCCCAGGTACAGACAAGTGATCGATCGCGGAAGAATTACCTGAAACGCTACTACCATGCCCGTTGGGATGATCCCGAACTCTACGACCTGATTGTGAACACTAACCGCCTGGCGCCAGCGGAGGCCGCTTGCTTGATCGGTCAGGCGATGAAGCAATGGTTATCCCCTTCCACTTCTAATTGACGAAGATCTTCCCGGCCCTCATCGACTGATTATTAAATTGGCAACTCATTCGAAGAACCCGAAAACACCCGACCACCCATTCGCTCATCACATCGAGGAGGAGTTCACCCGCATTCTGGATTACTACGGGATTGTGTGGGAATACGAACCTCAAACCTTCCCTCTCGAATGGGACGATTTGGGAAATGTCCAGGAAGCTTTTTCACCGGATTTTTATCTCCCCCAGCAAAACCTGTACATCGAGCTCACCACCCTAAAACCCAATCTGACGACGAAAAAAAATCGTAAGATTCGCCGCCTCATCGAGCTTCATCCGGAGATTAATATCAAGCTGTTTAAGCGAGCGGACTTACGCCAGCTGATGATCAAGTACGGGTTGGACAAAGAGGCCGAGAAAATCACGGGCAACCAGGCTCAGAAGTGAGATCATGGCATCATTCTCTAACCAATTTTCCCCAGATCTAATCGAAGGCATCAGCGATGTATTGGTGTCCGCAGAACAGATCGAGCAGCGTGTGAGCGAGTTAGGTCGAGCGATTTCGGTGGATTATGCTGGAAAAAATCCCCTCCTGGTAGGAGTGCTCAAAGGGGTTTTGATTTTTATGGCGGATATCCTCCGCGCGATTACCGTTCCTGTTGAGGTGGATTTTATCGCGGTCTCTACATACTCTCCTGAGACACGTGATAAGGGATTGGTGAGATTACTCAAGGATCTGGAGACTCCTCTGAATGGCAGGCACGTTCTCTTCATCGAGGATGTGGTGGATACCGGGCTAACCCTCAACTACTTATTAAGCAATCTACGCACCCGCTCACCTGCCAGCCTGGAAGTCTGTACACTCTTTAACAAGACCAGGCATCGTTTAGTCGATCTGCCGATTAAGTATACGGGTTTCGATTTGCCGGACAGGTTTGTTGTTGGGTATGGACTGGACCACCGTGAACGGTACAGGAATCTCCCATTCGTTGCTTTGCTTACCCCCCAAGTTGTGCATTCTGGTAGGAAAGAAACTTAGACCCCTTTAAATAACAGGGGCCCCAAGTAACCCTCGGGCTTTTTCCTCGCTACGATCTTGAAGGTCGTACACCCTGTCACTGTCTAAATAGGCAGGAAACACGTGATCGACTCTTCAGATCAGGTCTCTCGCTGCTCCATCCCCAGGCCTGCAACCGATTGACGATCGCTCGTCAAGGGGGTTTCAAGAGGACATCATCGCATGGAGAGTGCTACGACCATCGCATCCTTTTCGGTCACCCTAAGGTGGGTATCCTTTTTGCGATCGCTCGCCAAAGTATTAACCAAGGTTATGCAACAGTCTTCACATCGAGGAGGTTGCCTTCCAATTTCTTGGGGCTCCCTCACCTGTTGGAGAACTGACTTCCATCAGGCTTTTTTAATATACAGTATTTCTGAACCGGAGTCAATACCTTTTTCACTCAAATCAGAAATTTTAAGTTATATGTTACACTCTTCCCAAGCCTATCGCATCCCTTATCTGGTAAGCCCCTTCAGAACGGTTTTCTAGAAAATGTCCATTAAACGTGCTCTCCCGGTAACTTTGGTATCTTTACTCTTAATATTTATGGGCTTCACAGCAGGTTTCTACACCCAAACCTGGTTCCGTAAGGATCGATCTCAATTTCCGATTTTAGACCAGGCCTATCAGATCCTGTCCAATCATTCGCTTCAGGAACTGCCAGAAGCACCCGCCTTGGAGTATGGGATGATTCGGGGCCTGCTTCAAGCCTCCGGGGATCCTTATGCCGTATTCTTAGAACCAATACTGCATGAGTTGGAAACCGATTCATTGGAAGGAAACTTTGGCGGCATCGGGGTCGAGCTGGTCCGCGCGGAAAACGGTGACCTTTTACTATACCCTTATCCAGAAAGCCCGGCCGCGGTGGCAGGCGTTCGAGCTGGGGACCAATTGCTAACTGTCGATGGAATGGCAATCACCTCAGAAATGCCCATCGAAACCATCCAGGCTGCCATCCGGGGTGGCATCGACGAAACCGTTCGCATAACCGTGAGTAGGAAACCTGGGCGTACCCCTTTAGATTTCGAGATAGCCAGGAAAGAGATGCCTCTGCCATCCATCACCTGGCGAGTGCACCCCGAGTCTCCTTCACTAGGCATAATCAAATTGAATGTCATCGCCTCCAGCACGCTTGAGGAAATCCTGCACGCCGTTGATGAATTAAAGGATCAGGGGGCATCTGGTTATATCCTCGATCTGCGCGACAACGGTGGGGGCCTGCTTTCTGAATCCATCGAAATCACCCGCTTATTCCTCGCCAGAGGAGAGATCCTGGAGCAGCAATATCGGGGGCAGCCGGTGGATTCCTATTCGGTTGAAGAACCTGGTTTGCTTAAAGACTTGGATATGGTTGTGCTCGTGAACGAAAATACTGCAAGCGCTGCTGAAATTATTGCCGGGGCGCTCAAAGCAAACGACCGGGCTCCGATCATCGGTACACCTACATTGGGGAAGGACTCCATCCAGCTAGTGTTTGACCTTGATGATGGATCCAGCCTGCACATCACCGCTGCCCGTTGGTGGGTGCCCGGACTCGAGCCTCCTATCGGTGACCATGGCATCCAGCCTGATATTACGATCCCAGCCGATGTCCAGGGCGCTGATCCTGCCTTGAAAGCTGCAGTGGACTTGCTCTCACACGGCCGGTAATCTCTCGATACACGCTATGTTACAATGGATTCATGGGTATCAAAGTTGTCGCAACGAACCGCAAAGCCCACCATGAATATTTCCTGCTGGATACCTACGAAGCAGGCATTGCCCTCCAGGGAAGCGAAATCAAATCGATCCGAGCCGGTCGGGTGAGTCTCGCCCAGGCCTATGTTACCGTCGAAGCGAACGAGGTCTGGTTGGTGAACGCCCACGTTGCGCCTTACGAACAGGCGAACCGTTACAATCACGATCCGCTCCGGCGGCGTAAGTTACTCCTGCACCAAAAAGAGATCCGCGAAATCTGGGGTAATGTTCGGCAGAAGGGAGTGACCATAGTTCCCCTGCGAATGTACTTGAAAGAAGGCCGGGCGAAAGTCGAGATCGCCGTAGCTAAGGGGAAGAAGCTGTACGATAAACGCGCCGATCTGGCCGAACGTGACGCACAACGCGAGATGGATCGCCAGGTGAAGAAGCGGGATTACTGATGGCTCCATCGACGATCTCGGGAATAAACCGGCTGGATCCGTCTAAGAAATGGAAAATTTACATTCGCCTGATTCCCCCCGATCTACTCACTCGCTTTAGAATCCCCGGTAATTATCACGACGAAACGGGCAATCCCCTTCTCAACCTTCGTTGCGCACCCGGAAGCCCAAGCCTGGAGCTCACTTTACGTCACCAGGCAAATTTCCCGGATCCGATCCTCTACGGTCATCTCACCGACACTCTGAATGGCCAGATTCACGTGCTTCTCTACATTTTGAACGACCCGGACTCTCCCCGGTTCGCTGTTGACCGCATGCCGGATGGCTGGCCAACCGTTTTCGGCACCCGGTTCAGAAACCTGGAAGCCGAAACCCTGGCAATGGAAGCTGGCCTGGCGCCCGGTCAAGTGCGCCGCGGGTTACGCATGTTATCCGCAGCGGTTGCCAGTTTTGAGGGATTTGTGAGCAGCCTGGGCCAACAATACTACTTCGCCGAGCCCTTGTATTATCACAACGCCTTGATATTCGAACACTACGGGTTCGCCTACCAGACTGGACGAAAACTGATGGAACGCATCCAGAACGGTTTCAAAGAGGGAGGAGACCTGTCATCGCGCCTGGATGGCTCCACTCCATTCAGGCAGCCAGACTGTACTGCAAGCATTCGCAAGCGGTCCTGGGCGATCCACGATGGTATTCTTGGAGAGCCGTTTGATCATGTGACGATGTACAAACAAGTGGGAAAATCGGCAGGCCTCAACACATGTTTCGATTGTTCCTGGTAAGTCATGATCCAAAACAACTTGATTGCATTACTGATCACCTTCGCCGTCGCCCTTGCCTGGCTGCGCCTGAATGATTTTGCCGCCCACCGCGGCTGGATCAGCAGCCACCTCAGCCGGAAGATCATCCACATGGGCACGGGTCCGCTATTCGTCCTATGCTGGCCTCTCTTCACCGGTAGCCTTTATTCCAGGTACCTGGCTGCTCTCGTGCCTCTGGCGATCACGCTCCAATTCATCCTGGTAGGAATCGGGGTGGTGCGGGACCCGGCTGCGGTCCAGGCGATGACCCGTAGCGGAGACCGGCGTGAGATCCTGCGCGGACCGTTATATTATGGAATTGTTTTCGTAGCTCTGACGACACTGTATTGGTACGATTCCCCAACCGGCATGGTGGGCTTGATGTTAATGTGTGGAGGGGATGGTTTAGCCGATATTCTCGGACGCCGTTTTGGTAGAACACCCTTACCATGGAGCCCACGAAAAACCTGGATCGGATCGTTCGGAATGTTTCTGGGTGGCTGGTCCTTTGCGCTGGGAATCGTCCTGGCGTTTATCCTGTTCAATATTTTTCCAGGCCAATCCGTGGACTACCTTCTCCCGATCACGCTCATCGCCCTGGCAGCTACTCTGGTCGAGTCCCTGCCGCTCCACGATATCGATAATATTACCGTGCCCCTGGTCGCCGTCCTCATCGGTCCAGTTTTCTGGTAATCCGGGTTATATCAGCCAGGACTATAGATTTTTCAAGGCAGGTATATTATGTTGCCTTAATTTATTCTAAGAAAACGATAATGAAAGGTAAAAAGGTTGACGGAGGATAAATCATCGGGTAAAATTTGACAACGTTAATCAAATTGGTTTACTATCCAGAGTGTTCTGGTCAGAGGAAAAAATGGTGTTACAAGAACAGATAAATACAGCTCAAATTTCCTTAACCACTGCAGCAGCGAGTGCGGTTCGTGATCTTCTGCAAAAGCGCAATCTTGAGGATTATGCCCTGCGTGTATTCGTCTCCGGGGGCGGTTGTTCTGGTTTCCAATATGGCATGGCTCTGGAGGGAAATATTCGTCCAGAGGATCTCGTGTCCGAACAGAATGGCGTCAAGGTAGTTATCGATGAGATCTCGATCAGCTATCTGAGCGGGGCCACGATTGATTATGTCGAGGAGATCATGGGCGGTGGTTTCAAGATTGAAAATCCGAACGCTGTCTCCTCCTGTGGATGCGGTAATTCCTTCAAGACAAGCAATGAACCAGCCGCAGGGACCGGCGGCGGGTGTGGCTGCCACTAATCCCCCTTTGTTTTACTAAAAAGAGCGCCTTTTGGCGCTTTTTTTTTACGACGATCGCAAATTCAATAACATATTCCGGAGATCGAGCCCAAAATTATCTGCCTCTTACGACGGAGATAAGGGTCCCGAAGAATCCAACTACTGCCATACCGATAATCACGAAGCCCATCGGTACTCCAAGCGTCTGCTGCGAGGCCTCCTGCGGGGTAAAGGTAGGGATCGAGAGGGGCGGCGGTGCGGTGAAGGTCGGCATGCGGGTTGCAGGAACTTCGACAATGAATTGAGCAGCCAGGGTCGGGTCGATCGTTGGGGTAGTATGTGGGGTCGGGGTAGGCGGGGGTTCTACAATCGGGATATTCCCAGGGACATCCACCAGGGGTGAGTAGACCCATCCAACACTTCCGGGTACTCCCGGGTAGTAGACTTGAATCCAGTCTCCGCCGGGCGTCTTGCCGATGGCGGGAACCTGCTGTCCGGCGATAAGGACTCCGATAGTATCATAGCGGGTACTCGGTCCCGAGCGGACGTTGATCTGTTCCTGGTCCGTATCCCGGCGGACAGTGACTAAAGGTCCTGAGACCGTCCCGGTGACGGTAGGGATTGCGACCGTCGGAATCTGGTGCGGATCGACAGCGTAAACGGCTGGAGCCAATAACAGGAGCCATCCCCCTAGAAACAAGAAAATCAATACTGATCGTTCAAGTGTTTTTTTACGCATATCGGAATCCAGCCCGGCAAGAGTTTGATTAGCCTGTTCCTGTTTTGTAGACGCGAGATTATAATCCATATTAAGAATCCAAATTTTCTTTTCCAGGGAAAACTTGAATGAATCAACGAATCTTTCATGGCGATTTATCTCCTCAGGAAATCGGGGACGCGCTCATCGCAAGCTTCAACCGTGGAAATTTAATCGCCAGGCAGATGAGTTCTGGTGATAAACAGATCGTGCAGATCGTCTCCCGCCCACAGTACGCTTCTGGTGGGCCGACTTCCCTGACAGTGATACTAGATAAAGTAGATGACGGAGTGGCTATCCAGATCGGGAAACAATCCTTGCTCGGGGTCGCTGCAAGTTTAGGCTCCTCGATGTTCTCGATATGGCGAAATCCGTTTAATTTGATCGATCGTTTAGACGATCTCGCCCAAGACTTCGACAGCTTACAGCTCTCTGATCAGGTGTGGGAGACCATCGAAGGTGTTGCACGCCTGCATGGAGCTTCCTTTGAACTGTCTGAACGGCTGAGAAGATTGGAATGTGAATACTGCGGCATCGCCAACCCGGTCGGTGAACCGGCCTGCATCGCCTGTGGGGCGCCATTAGGAAATGTACAACCGAGGACGTGCCTGAATTGTGGCTTTGTCATCCGGACAAACGAGCAAGTCTGTCCCCAATGCGGCAGATCAGTGCCGGCAGCAAATACCGGAACGCGCTAATCGATTGGTGAGAAAAGTAGGGGGAAAATTATGGAGCTTTCAACAGGCGGATGGCCTGTCTGATCGAATCAATCAATTCCAATTCATATACGGCGGGCAGTGGCCCAAATGGCATCTCCTTTTGGCCATTGTTGCGCGCCTCGATCTTCCCAGCCAGCTTCTCCAAACCTGGAAGGGCGTCTAAGTACCCAACCCTGCCGATCAGCCTGGCCGCTTGGGCTCTGATCGGCAACGTGACATGGTGATCGCCAAGGATATCGACAAGATGGTGACCGGCATATGGACAAAGGTCAAGTATTCGAGCAACCACGTCTTCCATTTCTATATTGCTGGCACTGATCTGAAGAATAGCAAAAACTTGGCGGGTACGGATTTGGGCCAGGACCAGATTCAGGCTGTTACGGACTGCGGTAGGTGCCGGATTACCGGCATCATCGGGAGTAAGCACGCCGGCGATGATCTGAGCTATCCTGGTTCTCACCTTCAGATTAGGATCGGATAAACGGGTAGCCAACAGGTATGCCACAACCGGTGACAGGCGCGGCGCATTCAGTTCGATTAGCTTATCCAAAGGATCGTCGCACGAATCTGCCTCGCACAGGATAAAATCCTCGACCGCGCTCCACACAGCCGGGAATAATTCTAAATTTCCTGTGCTTTCATCTAGTTGTAGCAAAAGGGGTTGCGGCAGCCTAGGAGAGGGCTTGTCCTGTGGCATACAGGTAGTATACCTTAAAATTAGTAGAGCAGGCAGAGAACTCTCCCCTGAAAAGGTTGATTCACCGATCCTTTGGCTGAATGATTAGATGTTCGATGTTCTCGATCCCCTGCCGAAAATCGCTGCCCAGGTAGCTGCCCATCATCCGCAAGCGCCATTCAGGGGAGGTCGAGAAGATTCGACCGCCGTATCCGACCGGAGGCCATCCGCTTACGGCAACTTCCGGAAAATATTGAGGCCATTCAACCAACGCGGCAGCTGTCTCTTCCAGCATCGACACGAAAACTATTGCAGATGGTTTAATTTCCCGTACGAAGGTGGCCAGATCGGGTAAAGGAACTGCCTGGCCAAGGTAGGCCACAGGCCACCGCCGGCGCCTTAAAAGAGCTCCCAGGATTAATAGGCTGCCTTCATGCCACTCGTCCGGAGCGCAGGCCAGGACAATCGGAGGAACCTGGCGAGGAGGCGGCCCACTCAGCATCCACATCAGCAGCCTTTGGCGCAGGTAATTCGTCGAATGGTGCTCATTGGCGATGTTGATTTGCTGGCTTTCCCAGGCTTCTCCTACCTGGGTCATCACCGGAGCGATCACGTCCAGGATGAAATCATCCGGGGAGGCGACTACCAATGCTTCGCCTAATACCTGGTCTGCCTCCTGCAAATCCAACCGTATCAAAGCATTGAACAGCCTCCTTTGATAGACCTGCAATGCAGGCAGGTCGGAGCTCTGTGTTGGCTTCTCTGCAATGCTTTCGGGTACGAAGGCCAGCCTGCCGCTCTTTTCTTGATGACGGAGCGCATTGATCGCCTGAGCCGTCTGCATTCCTTCATCTACCCGCTGTTTCACCCATTGCAGGCGCAGGATATCTCTCTCCGAGTACAGGCGGTGTCCCCCTGCGGTCCGTTTGGCAAGCGGAAAACTGTACCGACGCTCCCAGGCGCGCAAGGTTGCGGTCGAGATGTTGGTCATCCGCGTGACGACGCCGATATTATATAGAGGATCATCGTTACCCAGATATAAGTCCTGTGATAATGACATTTCAGCTCCAGGAAGATAATAATTATTCATATTATTTATACCACTTATGAACATTGCTGTCAAGATAGATGTACTTAACCTATACAATTTATTGACAACCTTTTGACATTTTGGTATAATCATCCTGAAGGTAATCTGCAGGTAATATTTATGAGTTTGAGTTGGAGGTTTTTCCATGCGTACGATAATTACCGGGGGAACGGGGCTGATCGGTTCCCATCTGGCCAGGAGTTTGGCTGCCGATGGAAATGAAGTGGTTTTATTAAGCCGGCAACCTGAGAAGAATTCGGGGGATCTCTCCCAGAGGGTATGGATTGAGAAATGGGACGGCCGAACCGCCGAAGGGTGGGGTGGCCTGGTAGAGGATGCGGAGGTTATCATCAATCTGGCGGGTGAAAACCTTGCCGCAGGCAGGTGGACCGACCAACGAAAAAAGAGCATCCTGGAGAGCCGGGTGAACGCGGGTCATGCGGTAGTCCAGGCGGTCAAACAAGCCGCCCAAAAACCCCGCCTGGTGATCCAATCTTCTGCGATTGGCTATTATGGCAACCGGCCTGAAGATCCTGCCACAGAGCAAACACCTCCAGCAGGCGATTTCCTGGCCCGGGTCTGCCAGGCCTGGGAAGAATCGAGCCAGGAAGTCGAGTCTCTCGGAGTCAGGCGGGTGATCGTACGGACCGGTGTGATCCTCAGCACCGAGGGTGGTCCGCTCCCGCGCATGCTGTTGCCAATGCGTCTATTCGTAGGCGGGCCTCTGGGAGACGGGAGACAATGGTTATCCTGGATCCATCTGGCAGACGAGATCGAGGCGATCCGGTTCCTGATCGATCATCCCTCAACAAGCGGGTCATTCAATTTAAACGCCCCCAATCCCCTGCGAAACAGGGAATTCATGAGCACCCTGGGCAAAGTTATAAACCGACCTTCCTTAATACCTGCCCCCGCTTTCGCAATCCGCCTGTTATTCGGCGAAATGGCGACGATCGTTCTAGACGGGCAGAAAGTGATCCCGTCCAGACTCCAGCAACTCGGTTATTCGTTTAAATTCAAGGACGCCGAAAGCGCCCTCCGGGACTTGCTGATATGACCGTTTCTTTACCCCTACCGTTTCAACCATTACCCGGTAAAATTTATATAGAAGAATCGATCGGAAAAGTCTGGATGACCTATTCTGGATACTTAATGACTTTCTTGATACCGCCTCTGCTGGCACTTCTTTTGCTTGCGTTTATCGACCAAAGAAGAGGAAAGATTTTACCTCCTGAACTGAGTGCCGCCTCCCCTGCGGTTGTTGTCCTCATCTTTATTGCAGTTGCCGTGATTTATACAACGCCTTGGGATAATTACCTGGTGGCTACGCACGTTTGGTGGTATGACCCGGCTCTAGTAATCGGGATTACTGTCGGCTGGGTTCCGTTGGAGGAGTATGCTTTTTTCATCCTACAAACC
>DATDRQ010000010.1:0-5357 GCA_035291645.1 Anaerolineales bacterium | reverse complement strand
TGCGCCGGGTGCGCGATTACGCCCAGGTGCGCTCCGACGGCGTGATCACCCGGCTGATCGCCGACCAGGCCCTGGAGCTGTTAAATGTGGATAACCTGGGGTTGGACGACATGGACCGGCGGGTGTTGCGCACGGTGATCGAGAAATACCGCGGCGGACCGGTGGGGCTTAGCACGATCGCGGCCTCGATCAGCGAGGAGGCCGACACGATCATGGATGTGGTCGAGCCGTACCTGCTGCAACTGGGCTTCCTGGAACGCACCTCGCAGGGCCGCCTGGCGACCCGCCGGGCTTATGAACACCTGGAGCTGCCCATCCCGGAGGGCGACCAACCGGCGCTCTTTTAAGGGTTGGAAGGTTTAAAGGTTGGAAAGTTAGAAGGTTCGACTGAAAAATCAGCACTTTAAGTGGATCACGCGTGTATCTTGGACGTCTGTTAATTCTTCTTGGTCTGGCCCTGTTGATCGTTGGTGGATCGATTTACCTTTTTGCCCGGCTGGGGGTGAACCTTGGGCGGCTGCCGGGTGACTTCCGCATCCAGACCGAGAGCGTCACCTGCTTGATTCCGCTGGCGTCCTCGATCATCCTCTCTATCGTCCTGACTGTGGTACTAAACCTGATCATCCGCTTCTTGAACCACTGAGCTGGTACCCGCGTGAGACTCGCCCGATCCTGGAAACTGCCAATTGAAGACCTCCGATTTCGACTACGACCTGCCGCCCGAGCACATCGCTCAACACCCGGTCGAGCCACGGGACAGCGCTCGCCTGCTCGTGCTGCATCGAAAGAGCGGCGTGATCGAGCATACCAACTTCCGTGAGATCGGCCAATTCCTAAAACCCGGCGATCTGCTGGTGCTGAACGAGACACGCGTGATCCCGGCCCGGTTATATGCCCGGAAAATGCCGGGCGGCGGGCGCGCCGAGCTGCTGCTCTTGCGCAGGGAAGACGGGCGCACCTGGGAAGCTCTGGTGGGCGGCAAAGGCCTGACCCAGGGGCGGAGATTGCAGGTCGAGCAGGGTCCGGAAGGCGAGGTCGTGGGGGTGTTGGACGGGCCGCGCCGGCTGGTGCGTTTTGCCGAACCGATCGAGCCGTTCCTGCAAAGCGCCGGGCACGTGCCATTGCCGCCTTACATCCACGCCCGGCTGGAGGACCCGGAACGTTACCAGACCGTTTACGCCCGCCAACCCGGATCGGCGGCTGCGCCGACCGCCGGGCTGCACTTCACCCATGAGCTGCTTGAGCGATTAGCTCGGCAAGGCGTGAACTCTGTGACGGTCACCCTGCACGTCGGATTGGACACCTTTGCCCCAGTGAATGAGGACGATCCCGAAGAGCACCGCATCCACAGCGAGTGGTGCCAGGTCACCACGCAGGCTGCGGCGGCGATCAACCAGGCGTGCGCGGTAGGCGGGCGGATCATCGCGGTGGGCACCACCAGCGTACGCACGTTGGAAAGCGCCGCCCTTCAGGCCCCTCCTGGCGAAACGGTGGGGGCTTTCGAAGGGCCGACCGGCCTGTTCGTCTTGCCTGGGTATCGTTTCCTAGCATTGGACGCCATGGTGACAAACTTCCACCTGCCGCGCTCGACCCTGATCATGCTGGTTAGCGCCTTTGCCGGGCGGGAGGCTATCCTGAACGCTTACGAAGAAGCGAAACTCCAGGGCTACCGCTTTTACTCCTTCGGCGACGCCATGCTGATCCTTTGATCTGCCTGGAAGGGTATCCATGATCCAGATGGACAAGAACCAGGAAAGAGAGGCCAGGCTGCGTCACGTGGAGGAAACAATCGTCGCCTGCCGTAAGTGCCCCCGGCTGGTGGCCTGGCGGGAGCAGGTGGCGCGCACCCGGCGGCGATCTTACCGGGATGAGACCTACTGGGGGAAACCGGTGCCGGGCTTCGGCGACCCAGACGCCCGGGTGCTGGTCGTCGGATTGGCGCCGGCGGCCCACGGGGGCAACCGCACCGGGCGGGTCTTCACCGGGGATAGCTCCGGCGACTTCCTGTACCGGGCGCTTTATCATGCCGGCTTCGCCAACCAGCCGACAGCCAGGAAGCGTGGGGACGGGCTGGCGCTGTCCGGCATCTACATCGCAGCGGTTTGCCGCTGCGCGCCGCCGGCTAACAAACCGTCGCCGCAGGAGATCGCCAACTGCCTGCCATATCTGCTCCTGGAGATCGGCTTGCTCGACCGGCTGGAGGGGGTCGTCGCATTGGGAAAGATCGCATTCGACAACATCTTGCGCCTGTTCCGGGGGCAGGGGCGACCCATCCCAGGCCTGGATTTCGCTCACGGTGCGCTGTACGAACTGGGGGAGGGTCTGCCCTGGCTGCTGGCCTCTTACCACCCCAGCCGCCAGAACACTCAAACGGGGCGGCTGACGGAGGATATGTTTGACGAAATCTGGGGTAAAACCAGAGAACGACTGGGGGAGTAGAGCGACGGATGAATCGGGTTATAATCCTTTAACATTCGAGCGGAGGAGATCGGCATGGGCGCTGTGGATATCATCATCAAGAAGCGGGACAAGGGTGAGCTGACGCGCCAGGAGATCGAATTCTTCATCAAGGGTTTCAACAGCGGGGAGATCCCCGATTACCAGGCGGCGGCCTGGGCGATGGCGGTTCTGCTGAACGGCATGACCGAGCCTGAAACCGCCAACCTGACCATGGCGCTGGTCGATTCAGGCGAGACGGTCGACCTGTCGGGAGTTGTCCCGATCGCGGTAGACAAGCATTCCACCGGCGGGGTGGGCGATAAGACCACCCTGGTAGTAGAGCCGATCGTGGCGTCTTGCGGCCTGCCGGTGGGTAAGTTGTCCGGGCGTGGCCTGGGTTTTTCCGGGGGCACGCTGGACAAGATGGAGTCCATCCCCGGGTTCCGCACGGAATTAAGCATGGAGGAATTTCTCGAGCAGCTGCGCACGACCGGGCTGGTGCTGAGCGGGCAGAGCGCAGAACTGGCCCCCGCCGATGGGAAGCTGTACGCGCTGCGCGACGTGACCGGGACGGTGCAATCGATCCCGCTGATCGCCTCCTCGGTGATGTGCAAGAAGATCGCCGGGGGAGCCAACGCCATCCTGCTGGACGTCAAGGTGGGCCTGGGAGCCTTCATGCAGACGCTCGACGATGCCCGGCAGCTGGCCGAAAGGATGGTCTCGATCGGCAGCGAGGCCGGGCGGGAGACCGTGGCGCTGCTCTCCGATATGAACCAGCCGCTGGGTAACGCGGTCGGCAACGCGCTGGAAGTGCGGGAAGCGATCGAAACCCTGCACGGCGGGGGTCCGGCGGACTTTGTAGAACACTGTCTGACCGTGGCCGCGCACATGCTGGTGCTCGGCAGGATCGCGGCCAATATCGGCGAAGCACGCTTCATCGCAGAAAAAGCGCTCAGCGATGGGCGCGCCTGGGAGCGCTTCAGGCAGCTGGTCCAGTCCCAGGGCGGGGACGTCGCTTACGTCGACGATCCGGAGCGCTTGCCGAAAGCGCCGCTGGTGGAAAGCGTGCCCGCGCCGCGCGCCGGCTACCTTTCCCAGATCCACGCCCGCATCGTGGGCGAGACCTCGGTCAGGCTGGGCGCCGGGCGTATGAAGAAGGGGGAAGCCATCGACCACGCCGTCGGGATCGAGATCCTGCGTTCGGTAGGGGATTATATCGAGGCCGGGGAGCCGCTGTTTGTCGTGCATGCCAACCACCCCTCCCTGCTCGGGGAGGCGCGCCAGCAACTGCTCATGGCACACGGCTGGAGCGATGAACCGGTCGAGCCGCTGCCGCTGTTCTACGGCGTCGTCGAATAAATCCAGGAAACACAACGTCAGACGATTGGGGGGTATTTAACGGGCTATTCCCTGCAGAAATTTCTCGGGTTTGTGGGAGAAAGCCGCCCGGGGGAGAGCGGCGGAGGCCAGCGCCAGCAGGGTATCGTTCAGCAAACGGTTGGCGGGGGTGGGCACACCTTTGCGTTCTCCATGGCGCACGACCGCGCCGTTCAGGTAATCCACCTCGCTTAAGCCCCGCCCGCCGTACAGGTCGATGTGCAGGGAGGGCATCTTCCCGCCGCGCCCGCCGCCCACGGCGCGTCCCAGGAACGGGCGGGAAAGACTCAGCGGCAGGTACTGCACCGCGAAGGCCAGCGCCCGCACCGGCGTCCCGGGCAGGTCGACCACGCGGGTATCCAGGGCGCGCATAACCGCCAGGGCTTCGCGCAGCTGCTCCACCTCCAGGCGGAAGAGGCCGGGATGGGCGAACACCTCCGCCGGGGTCATATCCAGGATGGCAGCAGTGGCGTTGCCCAGCAGGTTGGTGAGCAGCTTGGACCATTTCATATCGGCGGCAATGGGGAACAGGCGGGCGTTCAACCCGGTCTCGTCAAATGCTTCGACCAGCCGGGCCGAGAGCGGGTGTCCGGCGGCGATGCCCACCCCGCGCCGGCGCTCCTCGACCACCTCGCCGGGACCCGGCCTGTCGATGGCCGTCGTCACCGTCCCGGCGATCACCCGCTCCGGGCCGAGGGCGGTAACCAAAGCCGGTTCGTTGTCGACCCCATTCTGCAGGCACAGCAAGGGCGGCAGGCGCTCCACCCAGGGGGAAAGCATCTGGATAGCCCCGGCGGTATCGTAGGATTTAATGGCGAACAGGATGGCTTCGAAAGGCTCCAGATCCAGGGCCTCCTCAATGGAACTCATTACCTGGGCGTTGGGAATGCGCTGCCGCTGGCCGTCCCGCGTCAACCACAGCCCGGTTTGATTCAGCTGAGCGGCAGGTTCCGGGCGGTCCAAGAAGACCACCGGATGACCGCTTAATGCCAGGCTGCCGCCGATATACACGCCGATCGCTCCGGTGCCGAAGACCAGGAAGCGCATCCGTTTACTCTTCTTCCCCTTCTACGAGGCGTGGATCGATCCAGTGCGCCCGGTCGTTGAGCCGCGCCAGGAGCCAGGAATGGACGCCGGGGTCGTATTCCAGCTCGGCGAAGGCGGTGTTGAGGAAACGGAAGCGGGCGCCCTGGAAGTTGGCCTGGGGGCTGATGCCCAGGACTGCGTACAGCGCCATGTTCAGGAGGCCGCCGTGGGATACGACCAGGTAGCGCCCGGGCGGGCGGCGCAGCAGCTGGCGCACGGCCTGCCCGGCCCGCAGGTACAGGTCCCACTGGCTCTCGCCGGTCCTGCCGACCGGTTCGTAGGGAGACATGAAGGCCGGGCGAGGGTAGCGCTCGGCGGCTTCGTGTTGGTTCAAACCCGCCAGGATGCCGTTGTGGCGCTCCATCCAAAGGTCATCGTATTCGATGGGGAGGCGCAAGGCGGAGGCGACGATCTCGGCGGTCTGGCGGGCGCGCGCCAGCGGGCTGGAGATCAGC
>DATDRQ010000009.1:0-9774 GCA_035291645.1 Anaerolineales bacterium | reverse complement strand
CGATTCGATCTTTTCGAGGTCGAGCAATGTATTGATCATCTCCGTTAGTCGTTGGCCTTCGGTGAGGATGATTTGTAAATTTTCCTCGATCTGGTTGATCGCCCGGCCCGTACGCTCAGCTCCATCTTCCGGCAACAGGGGGATCACCCGCTCCTCCATGCGTTTCTGAACCAGGCGGGCAAAGCCCGTGATTGAGGCGAGCGGCGTGCGCAGCTCGTGGCTGACGTTCGCCAGGAAGTCGCTCTTGGCTGCGTTGGCGGCTTCGGCTGTGGCGCGGGCCGCGTCCGCGGCCTGCCGCTCTATCTCCAGGCGGCGAGTGGTTTCGACCGTCTGGTTGTACAGCCGGGCGTTATCCATGGCGACGCCGATCTGCTGGCCGATAGCCGCCGGTACTGCCATTTCCTCTGAGGAGAGTTCGACTGCCAGCCGGCTGGTCACGTTGATGGCACCCAGGACATTTTCCTGTGCCAGGAGCGGGATACTGACAATGGTCTGCCACCCATCCCTCTCCAATACGTCCCGCATCGGCCCCGGCGGATAATCCGCGACGAGCCGGGCGACCGGGTGTTTGGTCTCCACCACCTGTTGGATGATGCTCAATCCGAGCGGCATGTGGCTGGAGAGGGTGATCAGCTGCTCGCTGATCCCCTGTTCGGAAACCAGGTGCAGTATACCAGTCTCATCATCAAAGCGGAACACAGCCCCGGAATCCATCCCCAATACCTCGATCGTCTTCCTCAAAGCATCTGGCAGGATCTGGTCGAGATCGAGCGACCGGCTGACGACTGCCGCCAGCGAATTCAGGGCGGATAACTCTTGCGTGCGCTGCTCTACCCGCGCTTCCAGCGTCTCGTAGGATTCCTGCAGGTGGATCGCCATGGCGTTGAACTGGTTCGCCATTTCTTGCAGTTCGTCGTTGGTATTGATATTGATCGATTGCTGGAAGTCCCCATCGGCGATGCGCTGCGCGGCCGCAATAAAATCCCCGATCGGTCCCGTGATGCGCCGCACTCCGATCATGACGACGATCGTGGGTACGATCACGCCTAACGCCAGCAGCAGCAAAAGGAACTGCTGGTATCCCTGGCTCGCCTGGATCAAATCCCCCCAATCCTGCTCGACGATCAGGGTCCAGTGTGTGCGCGGCACAGGCGAGTACCCGGCAACGATGTCCTTACCCTCAAAAGAGTGGGTCCGGATCGCACCGATCTGGCCGGTCTGCGCCAGCGGCGTCACCGGATGCTCCGGGAATGGTTCGCCGATTAGATCGGAATCCGTGGAATAGATGACCCGGTTGTTCCCATCCACCAGATATGCAGCCCCATCCCGCCCGATGCGCAGTTTGATCAGGGTTCCATAGAAAGGGCTCACTGCGCTGGCATCCAGGTGGAACATCCCCACCGTGACTCCCTTGAATGCTCCCTCTCTATCCTTTATCGGTAGAGCCAGCGAGATGACGCGCTCCCCGACCGGGCCTTCGGACTCGATATTCGAGAAGAACAGGCCTGGGTTGCGGACCATGCTTGTGAAAAAGGAACGTTTCGACCAATCCTGTCCCACCAGGAGTGGCAGCTCCGGTTCGGCGGCGACGACCCGCCCCAGGTTATTCAAGATATACACCCCGCTGTCGAAAATGACCAGCTGGTTTTTATTTTCGATCAAGGCCTGGCGCTGCTGTTGCGGGATCCCTTCCGCCATTTCTGGCAGGTTCGCAAGATTGGTGAGCCGGTCGATGAACTCCTGGAAGTTGGCCGAAATTTCGCTCCCGGACAGGCGGGTTAGCTCCTGATCCCGGTTGAGTACCACCTGCGTGGTGACCCGCTGGTAAGCCACGTAGATGGTCGAGGCGACCAGCAGCAGGATGATCGCCGTGGGAATAAACGACCAGGCGATGATCTTCGTCCGCAGCTTGAATTTCGGCCGGAAGGAAGTCACAGGACTTTCTCTTTCAGACTTTTTCCTCGCAATCGCAGTAATCTGGGAGGCCCGTGCTGGTTTGCTGGACGGCCTCGATCTTCCGGCAAACCTCGATCATGTCAGAAACCGGCGCCTTGCCCAAGGTGAAGATCTGGTCCCAGGCCTGCTCTGCGATCGCTCCAACGCCGATCATGTTCTTAAAAGCTTCCCCAGTCACCGCGTAGCCTTTTACGTGCCCATCGGCAAACGCGGCGATATCGACCTCCTTGGCGGTATTTGGGTATTGCTGGCGGATATACCCTACCCAATCTCCTACCAATGAGGCGCGGGCTGGCTGGAGGAAATTCGCACGCGCCATGGCACGACCGTAATCTTTACTGATGAGAAATTTGAGTAATTCCCAAGCTTCGTCGGGATGCCTCGTTTCAGCATTGATCGCGAAGCCGTCGATCGTGGCCAGGGTCGCCTTACGAACTGGACCGGAAGGGAACGGAGCCACGCCGATGCGGAAATCTGCCCCTTCCAGGATATCTTTCAGCGCCCAGGAACCGTCTTCGACCGTGGCTATCTTTTGGTTGATAAATGCCTGCCGGGTTTCCAGGCTCTCTACATCCAGGGCGGTCGCCAGCACATGATCTTTCCAAATCCGGTCCCTCAACCATTCCATCGCCTCCCGGGCTGGCTGGGCCGCCATCTCGCACCGGGTATGGTCGTCCGGATTGACAAAATGGCCTCCCCACTCGTTAACGTGGACCTGGATCCTGTCCCAGGAGACGTCGAACATCCCGCCCCATACCTTAGTTCCATCTCCCTCACGGATCGTCAGTCGTTTTAAGGCTTCCAGATAATCCTCATGATCCCAGTTCCCATCCGGATAATCCACCCCGGCGGCATCGAACATATCCTTGTTGTAATACAATGCCAGTCCCCCGTGATATTTCGGCAGTGCGAATTGCATCCCGTCCTCGGTAAATAACGCCTTGTACTGGGCTGCGGACCAATCCGCGATGGTTTCCTGGTCCAGGTCGGCTTCCACGTAAGGGCGCAGGTCGAGCAGGTAACCGGCATTGGCCCAGGCCGGGAAGAAATCACAGCAACCGGCCAGCACATCCGGAGCAGTCCCCGAAGCGAAATCGGAAGCCATCTTCTCTTCGAATGGTTCGGGGTCTGGCGTGTAGAAAACCTGGATGTTCGGGTTGTCGGCGTTGAATTGGCCGAGCATCTCCTGCGCCATGGGCGGGAACCACTCCGTTCGCCAGTCCTGGTACACCAGCTGGACGGTACCCTTGGTCTCAGGCCTGGAAAGCGGCAGGTTTACGCCGCAGGCGGCCAGCGCCGAGCCGGCCGTGGCCAGCCCGGCCAGTCGCAGGAACTCACGGCGGGAGATCTTTTTGGAGGGATGCTGCATCATCTTTTTCCTCCTGGAAATCCAAAGATGAAATTCGGTTCGAATTATTATAATCCGCTGCGTTATCTTAGAAAAACCACCCTTTCCACTGGCTAATATCCAATTATTCCGGTCAAGGCGACATGATAGCGTAACTTGGAAACAGTTTTGGCGTTTTTGCCGTGGACCGAGTAAGAAAGGAGGGATTTACACTCATCCATGTCCCAACGAGTAGCCCTGCGCGTTTGCGATCCGTTTGCTCAACGCCGGGTGCGAATACAGCAGCATCTCCACCCACTCCTCCGGTTCGGCGTCCGCCAGGTTCTGGTTCGCCAAACGGGTAAGGGCAGAGGCGTACGCCTCGCCCTTACCGGTGACCTCCAGGGCATAGGCGTCCGCCCGCCGCTCGCGCCAGCGCGAGTAGGCGTTGCTGAGCGGCATGGTCACCAGCCCGTATATCCCCAGGACCAGCGCAAACAGCGGCAGGGCGGCGATGTCCGCCGGGCTTTCGAACCCAAACACCGCCACCCCCCAATTCAACCCAAGAGACGCCAGGTACAGCCCCCCGAGGGTGATGGCGCTCTCCACCAGTAAGCCCACCGGCAGGTCGCGGTGGACGTGGTGGCCCAATTCGTGCGCCAGCACCGTCTCGATCTCGTCCGCGGTAAACTCATTGATCAGGGTATCCCCCAGCAGGATGCGGCGCGTGTTCCCCAGGCCGGTCAGAGCTGCGTTGGCGGCCTTCGTGCGCCGGCTCATATCGAACTGGTAGACGCCGCGCACGCGCGTCCCGGCCCGCTCCGCCAGCCGGATCAACCGATCCGCCAGATCGGCGTGTTCCTCATCTAATGGCTTGAATTTATAGAAGATCGGGAAGAGCAGCACGGGCGCCAGGTTCGCCAGCACGACGTTCAAGAGAAGCAGGATCAACCCGGCCCACAGCCACCAGGTCTCCGGCGCCGCCCGCAGTACCGCGTAGATCACCTCCAGCACCAGCAGGCCGAGCGCTCCCCCTACCAACACTCCCTTCACCTGGTCTAAAGCCCAGCCCGGGAAAGTCTGGTTGGAGAGATCGTAGCGGTGAGGCAGCACATAACCCGCATAATAACCCAGCGGCAGGTTGATCAGGTAGTAAATCCCCCCGAACACGATCCCGAATCCAGCCACCAATAGCCATTGGTTGGTGGTATACACCAGCAGAGCCTGTTTGAGCGCCTCGGACCAGCCCAGCATCAACCAGGCCAGGGCATACACGCCGCCGATCCCCAGATCGACCACGAACAAACGCCGGCGGGTACGGGCGTACTCCTTCGCCTTCTTCTGTTTCTCGACGTCCAGCGTGACACTTGCCGCCAATCCCATTTCAATAATCCCCAACTTTGATATGATTGTAAATCAACCTTTAATTCTCCAGATTATACCGCCGATATAATTTCCGGAGTTTTTCCTGGTTTCGACGGAACCGCCAGATAAGCAACGGTGTATATCCTCATGAGTAGACCTCTCCGGAGAGGTGATCTTGGAAGGTAGCGAACAAATCCGCCGCGCCCGTCAAGGGGAGGGCGCGGCCTGGGAAGCGCTGGTGCGCGAGCACCAGCAGGCGGTCTTTCGCTTTGCTTACCTGCTGTTGGGCGACCCCGATCAGGCCGAGGATGTGGCTCAGGAGACCTTCCTGCGCGCCTTCCGCGCCCTGGACAGGTTCGACCCGCAGCGGCCCTTCCGCCCGTGGGTGCTGAGCATTGCCGCCAACCTGGCCCGCAACCAGCGCCGCTCGGCAGGCCGGTATATCGCCGCTCTCCGCCGCCTGGTTAAGGAAGCGCCTGCTGGTCCCGCCAGCCTCGAGGCCCTCGCTTCTCAACATTGGGAAGCGCAGGCTCTCTGGGGGGCGGTTCGCCAGCTGGGATTCGACGATCAACAGGTGATTTACTACCGCTTCTTCCTGGATCTGCCGGTTGCAGAGACCGCCCAGGCGCTGGGGGTGGCGGAGGGCACCGTGAAATCACGCCTTTCTCGCGCCCTCGAGCGGCTCCGGATCGTGATCGCCAGGCACTACCCCGCCCTGCAGGAAGGACGCCAGGCATGACCGAAGGACAGATGCACAACCTGGAAACGCAGCTGCGCGCGGCCGGGCGGGCTTTCCCCTACCCGCCTACGCCGGATATCGCCCGTGCGGTTAGCGAGCGCCTCCAACCCATCCCCTCGCCTCGCCGGGGAGTAACCCCCGCCTGGCGCCCGGCGTTATCATTGACCATCGGTCTGGTCCTGATCGTCCTGCTGGGAGCGCTGGCAATTCCCCCGGTGCGCGCTCAGATCCTGGAGTTCCTCCAGATCGGCGTCATCCGCATCCTGCTGGTCGAGCCTACCCCCACCCCGACGCCGCTTCCTTTCACCCCGACCGCTCCCGCCGGTGTAATAGACCTGGCATCGACATCAACGCCTACCCCAACCCCGCGCCCGACACCTACCCCGCTGCCATCCCTGCTCGATTTAGGCGGCGAAACCGACCTCGAGCGGGTCCAGCGCCAGGCGGATTTCCCCGTTCGCCTTCCCGCCTACCCGCCGGATCTCGGTCGACCGGACCGGGTGTTCCTCCAGGACCTGGAAGGGCAGGTGCTCGTCATGGTCTGGCTCGATCCACAGCAGCCTGGTCAAGTTTGGCTTAGCTTGCACGAGTATGTGGGGGAACGCAATCTGACCGGCGCCAAGGTCGGGCCAGAGACCGTCGATACCACGACCGTGGACGGCCAGCCAGCGGTCTGGGCCGTCGGACCTTACCTGCTCGAGCTGCGTAATGGGGATTATGATCTGGTTCGTTTGATCGAGGGTAACGTGCTCATCTGGGAGGAGGGGGACGTGACCTACCGCCTGGAGACTGACCTCTCGCTGGAGGAGGCAGTCCGCATCGCCGAATCCCTGCGCCCACTGAACTAGCCAGCTTTCTATTAACCAACCCCCCAATTCTTGAGATTTTCCTTCATCTTCCCTGGAACCGCGTGGAGGCGGGCGGTTTATATATTCCAGGTAAGAATATTCGCCTATATCAATTAAGGAGCGATGATGAAGATTAGGGTTCTCTTCAGACATTGGATGGTTATTCTCACGCTCATCCTGGTGATCAGCGCCTGCGCCAGCCCGCCCCCCGCGGCCGGGTTGAACAAGCCGGCGCCGGAATCCTCTCCCACCTCTGCGCCGCAGTCCTCGGCCTCCCTTCCCTCTGCCGCGCTTTCTCCCACCAGCCCCCCGGTGGCAGTACCGCCGACCGGCACAGCCGGCAATATTACCAGGCAGGTCGAGGGTTGCAGCCAGGCCCTTCTTCCTGACAGTGTCCTGCTCGTAACCTGGAACCGCCGCTCGCAAGAGAACGCCATCGCCCCGACCGACCCGCAGACCGGCCAGCCTTTATGCGAGTTTAAACAAATCAATGCCGGCAAGCAGTACTTTTCTGCGCTCTCGCCGGACGGAAAAACGCTGGCCTTGACCATCTCGCACCGGGATGACGGCGGCGGCGCCCGGCTGCACCTGCTCGACCTGGAGAACTGGCAGCTGGCCGAAACGCCCGTCGAGTTCGACCGCTGGGTGGGTCTCATGGCATTCAGCCCGGATGGCCGCCAGCTGGCGGTCGCCTCCTCCGGCCCGGCTTATGGAGCCCAGGGCATGTTGTTCAGCACTCAACTGGCATCGATTGACCTGTCCAACCAGTCGGTATTGGCCGAAACCCTGTTGGATTTTAATCCCCGCCTGCTCGCATACCTGCCGGATGGCTCCGCCCTGGTCCTGTATGGGAGCGCCCAGACCCAGGACTACCTGGCCCAAGGGGATCCAACGGCGGTCATGCTGGACGTTTCCACCCTGCAAGAAATCTGGCAGACCTCCTTGCCCGGCATCCTGGAGGGCCAGTTTAAAGACGGGGAAATCGAGGGACCAGAAGGATTCATAAATTGGTCTCCCGGCCTGGCTTTCTCCACCGCCTCCCAAACCCTTTTCGTCGTCCACGCCGACTCGGACCGCCTCACTACGGTAGACTTCTCGAAGCGCACCCTGGGTACCGTCGAGATCAGCCGTGCCGCCTCCTGGCTCGAGCGCCTGCTCGCCTTGACCGCCGGGGTCGCCCACGCCAAGACCCTGAATGGGACTATGAAGATATCCGTTCTCTCACCCGACGGGGAGCGCCTGTACGTCGTCGGCCTGACCGGCGACAGCTGGCAGGACTCCTACGGCGAATGGCAGTTCGAAGAGCAGATGCACGGTCTGCAGGTGATCGATCCCACCGGCGGTGCAGAGTTGGCCCATCTGGAGGTAGACTCGTCCGATCTGGCGCTCTCTCCGGATGGGACCCAGATTTACCTGCGTGGTTGGAACAACACCGCTGCCTGGACCGAGGTGGTCGACGCGCATAGATTGAAGCCCATCGCGCGGCTGGCCGGGCGGTACCTGGTCAATGGAAGGGCGCTCAGCGGCGAGCCGCTTCTGCTCTCGAACGTCAGCCACGAGCACCAGACCAGCCTGTCCGTCCTGGACAGGACCTCCTTCGCCGAAGTGTCGAAGTGGTGGGTGCGTGGGTATGCCAACTGGTTGATCTTACCTTAGCAATATTTAGCATTATTTCGCAATATTGTCCAAGAAACAGGAGTCGAGGCTTTAGCCGGACTCGACATCTGCCGACAATCCGGCTGAAGCCTCGACGCCGACAATATCTACGTCTTCGATCCATAATGCACCGGTTCGGTATGAGATCCACTTTGTAATAAGGAGGAATTGCAATGGGAAACCAAAAAAATCCTATATTGACGTTCACAGCCTGCCTTTTGGCCCTGCTTATTCCGTTCAAAGCGTTGGCCGGGGGCTGGGCAGTGATCACCCTGGACGAGCTGCCCTCCGGTCTGGTCGCCGGGCAGCCGGTGACCGTCGGCTTCACCGTACTCCAGCATGGAAGGACGCCCCTGGCAGACCTTTCCCCGACCGTCTCCATCGAAGGACAGGAAACCGGCGCATCGATAGTCGTCGCCGCTCGTCCGGAAGGTGCGGCCGGCCACTATACTGCGGAGCTGCTCTTCCCGGTCGCGGGAACATGGGCATGGTCGATCCAGGCCTTTAGCATGGATCAACCCATGCCACCGCTGGCAGTCTCCGCTGGGTTGGTAGAACGCCCCTCGGAGAATCCTCGTTCCCCCAGCTCGCTTCCCCTTGTGTTGGGAATAGTCGGTCTGGCTTGCCTTGGCGGCGCGCTGCTGCTGCTGCTCGTCCGCACGCGGCCTCGCCGGGCGCTGGCCCTGCTCGTAGCCGGGCTGCTGCTGGGTGGCGCTGGCTTCGCTTACGCAGCCAGCCTGCCTTCCGCCTCCCCCTCGCCGCCGGTTGTTAGTAACTCAATAGATGGCCTCTCACCACTCGAGACAGGCCAGCGGCTCTTCGTCGCCAAAGGCTGTACGACCTGCCACGCCCACGAAGGAATCGACCAAACTTCTGGCGGAGCCATCTACGTCGATACGGGCCGGGACCTATCGGATTTTTCCGCAGACCTGCAATACCTGAGCCGCTGGCTGGCTGAGCCGGCTTCGATTCGACCGCAGACCGAAATGCCTGACCTGGGCCTGGACCAGGCCGAGATCGAAGCCTTGATCGCCTTCTTGAACGCCGAATAACCAGTCCAGGTTGCCGGTCAATCCATTCCCTTCCGTCATTACGACGGATTACAGCATCTCGCCAGGTTGTAACGATCTTCCGATCAGCGAGAGAACTTCGACCGCGGTTTCCTCGATCGATTTTGCCGTCACATCGACCAGCGGCCAATCCTTGCGGCGTTCGAAGACCTGGTAGGCGTATTCCATCTCGTGGTGAATGGTTTCCAGGTCGGCATAACCCTTGGGGAAGGTTCCCATGCGCGCCGCCCGCACCCGGCGCAGCTCGGACAGGCGGTCCGCCCGCACGATCAGCCCGACCACCCGGCGCTTCGGTAACATGAACAGCTCTTTGGGCGGCTCCACGTTCAGGGCGATGGGGATGTTTGCCACCTTCCAACCCCGGTATCCCAGGTAGAAGCTGAGCGGCGTCTTAGAAGTGCGTGACACCCCAACCAGGACGATCTCGGCCTGCTCCAGATCGTGTACATTGCGGCCGTCATCATGCCGCACCGTAAAATCGATCGCTTCGATGCGCGCCAGATAGCTGGCGTCGAACGGATTGAACAACCCCGGCTCGGCGCGGGGAGGTTCTGCCAGCAGCTCCGAGAGCCTCGCCAGCAGCGGTCCCATCAGGTCGATCGTGGTGACATTGTGATCGCGGCCCTCTCTCAAGATCAGCCGGCGCAGTTCCTCGCTAACGAAAGTATGTACGATGAAGCCTTTTTCCTGGGCTGCCAGGTGCACCAGTGCCCGGACCTGTTCGGGCAGGCGCAGCCCGCCGTAGCGGGTGATGGTCACCTGTTCACCTTCGAACTGGGTCAGTGCGGCCTGCAATACCCGTTCGGCGGTGCT
>DATDRQ010000008.1:0-9371 GCA_035291645.1 Anaerolineales bacterium | reverse complement strand
AATTTAATTACCTCACAGGAGGGGTAGGTCTCGATGTCGATGAAGCGGAATACCTATCCGATCGAAATCGCCGGTCTTTACAGGGAACTGCCGCTATTCGAAGTACAACCCGGCCTGCGCATCGCCGTGCTCAACATCCTGGGCGATACCGAGCTGGTTCAGGCGTGCGCCAGTGCGCTGGGGGATAAACTGGCGAGAGTCGATTACGATGTGGTGGTAACTGCCGAAGCAAAGAGCATCCCTGTTGCACACGCCCTGTCCGTCGAGACCCGCAAGCCCTACGTCGTGCTGCGCAAAGTCTACCGTCCTTACATGGGTGACACCATCCAGGCGGAGACGATCTCGATTACTACCGGCACCCCTCAATCGCTGTATCTGGACGAGAAGGATCGCCAGCTGATGAAAGGAAAAAAAGTCGTCCTCCTGGACGATGTCGTCAGTACCGGCTCGACCCTGAGCGGGATGCAGCAGGTGGTCGAGAAGGCCGAAGCACAGGCGGTGGCAGTGGCGGCAATCCTGACTGAAGGAGATCAGGAGCGCTGGAGGGATATCCTTTCGTTAGGCCACCTGCCCCTTTTTACCGATTAAACCTGCTCAGTGAAACAGATCACCACAATCGGCTCGCCGCGCAGGTGAGTCAGGAAGACCACCCGTTCCTGGTCGCCTACCAGGCGCAGGTCCCTGATCAGCATAGCGGGTTCGAGGGGAGAACCGCGCTTCTTCACCACCACCCGTCCCACCCGGCGTTCTCGCAGGTAAGCCCGCAAGCGCTTCAGACCGAAGGGGAACCAGCTTTCTACCGCCCAGGCGCGGGCAAACGGGGTGCGCGTGAGCGCATCCGCGGTCAGGTAAGCGATATCCGGGTCCAGCTGGGCGGCGGAGAGCTGCTCGCCCAGATCGCGCACCAGGCCAGCCCGCAGGACTGCCGGATCAGGCTCGAACAGGTAGGCAGCTGGCGGGCGCAGGGGCGGCACCGAACCTGGGCTCCCTTGACGTGAATCTTTGGAAACCAGGGTGTGCGGCCCCGGCAGCAACGTGGCGCGCCGCCCGGCAGACTTTAACGGCCCAAACCACAACACCGCTTCTTTTAGCTCACCACGCAGCGAAACAAACTCCACCTCGGCGTCGTAACCCGAAAGTTCTTCCAGCTTTACCCCGGGCGAGATCTTCACCCCGATCGCCGGGTGGTCTTCCAGCCAGGCAAACACCACGCTTAGTGGAGGCTGGTACGCTTTCACCGAATAGGCGCGCCTGCCCCCCGTTCGCCGGGCGGGGTCGAAGAACAGGCCGATCCTGGGATCCGGCGGCAAGGGCAATGGCCCGGACAGATCGGCGCGAGCAAAGGAGGCGTGATCGGCCAGATCCAACGTATTGAGGTTAGCCTGCCCCAGCAGCAGGCGCAGCGGGTCGTGGTCGAAGCCGGCGGTGTGCGCCACCTGCGCCAGCGCAAGGGTGTCCCCGCCTACCGAACACCCGAGATCAGCCAGCCGGTTAAATCCCTGAAAGCGCCCAGAGCGGTACGAGGAAACCTCGTATGGCGAAGACTGCTCCAGCGCCTCACGCGTGAAGTAGAGCTGCCCGGCGAAAGGGAATTTCCCGGCAGCCTCGCCGCGCAGGATGGCCACCTCCAGCGCAGTCCGGGCTATCTCCGCCGGATAGGCCTTGCCGAGCTGCTGGAAGTGAGACAGGAAGTCCGCTCGTTTTGGCTGCCGGCTGCCTGCGACCTGGAGAGCTTCCTGCCCGAGAGGGGTGAACAACGCTCGAAAGGATTTGATGTCCACCTGGGAGATTCTAACGGAATTCTATGGGTATAATGAAAAGGAACAGGGATCGATTAGCCTTATTTAAGGCTTTCACGAATCGAATCAAAACGAACCGATCGGGGTGCATCGAAAAGTAGCTATGTCACAAGAAGATCTTGAAACCAAACAAGACACGATCGAGAAGATACTCAAGAATATCCGCACCATTGCGGTCGTCGGCTTCTCTTCGCAGCCGGAAAAGGCAGGCCACTACGTGCCGGCTTATCTGCAAGAGCAGGGTTACCGCATCATACCGGTCAATCCGAATCTGGAAGCAGGCCTGGGAGAGCTGGCCTACCCGGAACTTACCTCCATACCAGAACCGGTCGACCTGGTCCTACTGTTCCGTCGCAGCGAGGCTATCCCGCCGTTCGTCGACCAAGCGATCGAGATCGGGGCACAAGCGGTCTGGATGCAACTGGGCATCGCCAACGAACCCGCGGCAGCCAAAGCCAGGCAGGCCGGGCTGGAGGTCGTGATGGATGCCTGCATGATGGTCGAGCATCGCCGCACGAGAGCCTATCGCTAACCAACCTCACTGTTCAACGCGGCATGGCAGATCAAACCCATCCACCTGCCGATCCTGCCCGGGACTATGCTGAAGCTGCCGAGCGCATCACCGAGTTGCAGTCTCGTGACGGCCCAGAGATCTATCCCACTTGTGGGACTCATCTGCTGACTCACGGAGCCGGGACCGAGCGCGCCATCCTGCTGCTGCACGGTTTTACTGCCAGCCCATACCAGTTCCGCCAGCTGGGAGACGCTTTCTTCGCCCGCGGTTACAACGTTCTGATCCCACGCGCCCCCTTCCATGGCCTGGCAGATAGCCGGGCTACCCATTTCGTCCGCCTGACGGCAGGGCAGTTGCTTCGATACCTATATGAAACCCTCGATATAGTTTACGGGCTGGGGGAACATATCACGGTGTGCGGGCTGTCGATGGGGGGCGTTTTAACCGCCTGGGCAGCCCAAAACCGTTCTGGGATCGACATGGCTGCCCCGATCTCCCCGGCGTTTGGCGCTCGAGTCCTGCCCCGCCGTCTGACCAGACCGGCCGTTTGGCTGGCGCAGCGTTTACCGAATCAGTTCCTGTTCGATGATCCAGGGATCGATCCAGCCAGCCTGCCGCATGGAACCTATCCGCGCATGGCGACCCGGCCCCTGGCGCAAATCTTCAAGATCTCCCTGGCGTTATTTGGACAGGCGCAATACGCTCCTCCGGCTGCCCGGCGCGTACTGATGATCACCAATCCAAACGACCTGGCGGTGGATAACCAGGCAGCCGGCCTGCTGGTCAAGTCCTGGCGGGCCGCCGGGGGGAACAACGTGGAGACCTACGCCTTCGACGCCGGCTGGCAGCTGCCCCATGACCTGATCCACCCGGAGCACGCCCGCCAGCAAACCGGGCGGGTCTACCCGGTAATCCTGGGCCTGCTCGACGCCTGAGCTGTAGCCTAGGTTGGGGGAGGTGAGGCCGGTTGGGATAGCATCATCCGGGCAGCCCGCCTGCCGATCTCCACGGCAAAGTTGGTGCCGCGGTCCCAGGGATATACCTGGCTCATGCTGGCAAAAAACAACCCGGGGAGCGGGGTCTGGATTGCGGGGATATTGCGCGAATGGCCTACTTCTGGGATAGGTTGGGCGTAAGCCGTGCGATAGAGCCAGGATGCGCGCACCCAGTCCGGCTTGAAGGCCGGATTGATCCGGCTGAGCGCGGGCACGAACTTCTCCAGTAATTGTTCCTTACTCAGGCGGAAATGCTCGTGATCCGGATCGAGATAATCCCCCACATAGACGATATGCTCTCCCCCGAAGTACTCGGGTGTGAGGAAATTGGTGTGCTCTACCAGCGCCAGGAAGGGGAAACCAGCCTGCTTAGGGAGGTTGTACCAGTAGTAGCCCTGCGGGGAGAGCGGGTGGTGCAGCGCCAGGACCATGACCACCGCCCCCATGCTGCGCAGACTCAGCAGGCCTTGCAGATAATCCGGCGGTAGGTCAGGCGACAGACGGGCGAGCAGGGCTGGAGAGGTGGTGGCCAGTACCTGGTCGAAATCCTGCGAACCGCTCTCCAACGCCAGCGTGAGCCCGCCCTCCGGCAGGAGCGTGATACCCTGCACCGCGCTATTCAACCGGATCTCGACCCCCAATTCTCGCAGCCGGTCTGCCAAAGCATCGCAGAAGGCCTGAAAGCCGCCCTGGAAGGTGCCCAGCCGGGTGGTGCGGGATTTCAACCGGGCCCACATCCAGGCCATATTGACCTGGCGGTAGTGTGGCCCAAACTTGCCGACCAGTAACGGTTCCCACAACAGCCCGTAGGCCCGCTCGCCTGCCCAGCGGCGCATCCAGGTATCGACCGTGGTCATCTCGAAAGGCCGCCAGTTGTTGGTCAGGCGCAGGAACAGGCCGACCAGGCCAAAGCGCACCTTGCTCACCCCCCAACCCAGACCGGGGAAGAGCAGTGCCGTCTTGATCGAATCGAAAGGATAGAAGCGATCCCGGTAGTAGACGACGGTGTAGGGCCGGCGGAATATCACCCGGTCTGACCAGCCTTGTTCGGCGATAAAATCCAACATATCGTGGTCGCTGGCAAACCAATGGTGGTAGAACTTCTCAACCGACCAGTCCCATCCAGGAGCTGTGAAGCCGCCCGCCAGGCCGCCGACCGCCTCACTCGATTCGAAGATCGTCACCCGGCAGCCGGCGCGCACCAGGTCGTAGGCGGCTGCCATCCCCCCGATGCCCGCTCCGATCACCGCCACGCGGCGTGGCTGGCTCATACGCCCCGCTCCTGAAGACCTGGCTGGAATCTATCGGCCCCGGTAAATAACGGCATCAGCGTTCAACCCTCGGCTTTCCTGGGAAGCGTTTCTTCCTCAACTACGGCCTGCTCTTCTTTCAATTTATCGATCCCCCCCTGCCCACGAACGCCTGCGCGCAGCAGGTAGTAGGCGCCCAGGGCCGTGATCGGCACCCACAGGGCGACGTGCAACACCAGGGTATATCCGGCTGCGACCGCCTTATCCACGCCGTAGGCGGTCAGCACGGCGATGCCGGGGGCGTCGAAGGTGCCGATGTAGCCAGGTGCGGAGGGGATGGTGGTCGCCAGGTTGACGATGCCATTCATCAGCATCAGGGTGAAAAAGCTGACCTCGAAAGGAAAAGCATGCATGACGAACCAGTATTTGCCGGTCTCCAGCAACCAGATCAAGACCGAGGTCAGGAAGATCATCAGGGCGTCGGACGGGGAACGGAGAGCTGCCAGCCCAGATAGGAAGCGCCTGGCGAGGCCGACGAAACTCTCCTGGAATCGGGCAGGCAACAGGCGCGCAGTGGAGCCGACCAGGACCCGATCGGCCTGCGCCGGAAACATGGCAGCCAGGAGGAAAACACCCAGCACCCCGGTAAATATACCCGCGCCCCACATCGCCAGCGTTTGGATATTGCCGATGAAACCGGAATCGGATTGAAGGCGGGCTAATTCGGGCAGATTCAGGAAAACGAAGGCCAGCATGACGACCCCGTCGAAGATGCGTTCGACGATGATCGTCGCCAGGGAAGCCGATACCGGCACGTCCTCGATGCGCTTCAGCAATAGAGCCCGCAGCACCTCGCCAGCGCGCGCCGGATAGATGTTGTTGCCCATGTAGCCGATCGCCGTCAGCGGGAAAAGGATCGGGGTGGGCACAGATTTGACCGGGCGCAGCAGGAAATGCCAGCGCCAGGCGCGCACGTATACACCGACGAAATAGATGGCGATGCCTGGCAGCAGCCAGGCATATTGTGCGTCCTTCAGGGCGCCCACGACGTCCCCGAGGTGCAGCCCGCGCAGGGCGAGATAAAGAAAGGCCAGGGAAATGGCGATCCCCAGCCAGAATTGCCAGCGTTTCACCAGGATGATTTTACCACCAGCAGGACTTCTCCATTTGGTGCCTCGAGTGCGATCGTTTGGGTGTTCCAAGGCGAGTTTGCGACTGGCGCGGTAAAGTGGGAGGGGAAACCCTGCAGGGTATAATGGTTCAGATGGTGGAATACGAATCTAAACTTCAGACCGGGCAACCGGCTCCGGATTTTTCACTGCCCGATATAACCGGCATCCAGCATTCGCTCGGAGAATTCCACGGCCGGGTGGTAATCTTGAACTTCTGGTCGGCTGAGTGCACGTGGGCCCAGCGCACCGACGCGGCTTTGCAGCAGCTGCTACAGGCCTGGAGAGAGCGGGTAGTCCTGATCTCGGTCGCATCCAATACAAATGAAGACCCGGGGTTGATCCGGCAAACGGCCGGCGACCGTGGCCTGCCTTACCTGCTGGTCGATGAAGGATCACGGCTTGCCGACCTGTACGGCGCCCAGACGACGCCGCACCTGTTCCTTATCGACCCGCAAGGTATCTTACGCTACCAGGGCGCATTCGACGACGTCACTTTCCGCCAGCGCACTCCGACGAAGGACTACCTGCGCCAGGCGGTGGAGGCCGTGCTGGCTGGGCAGCACCCCGATCCTGACCAGACGCCCGCCTACGGCTGCATGATCGTGCGCCCGGCTTAGAACTGCGCCTGGCCGCGCGCCCGCTGCTCCTGAGGCAGGAGAGCTGCGAAGAGGAAAGCATTGGCGGGGGTCGGTATGCCGTGCTCCTTGCCCAGACGCACCACAGCCCCCGCGTGGCTCTCCAGCTCGGAAGGTTTTCCGAGCAGGATGTCACGCTGCATGGAGGCCACCGTATCCTCGGGCAGGCTGTCGATCAGGTCCAACGTGCTGGCTCTACTCTGTTCATCTAAAGATATCCCAATTGCCTGAGCCACAGCGATCACCTCCGCCAGCACCTGTTCAAGCAAAACGCGCGTCTGAGGCAAAGCGCGGAATACCCCCGCTGGCGCCCGGGTGATAGCCCCCACGCCACTGATTCCAACAATGAATAAGAATTTCTCCCACATCTCCCGCCGGATATCGTTAGAGACCCGGGTGTTTATCCTGGCGCCGGCGAAGGCCGCCCGCAAGCGTTCGGCGCGCGAGCTGTCCCGTCCATCCAGCTCTCCGAAGATCAGCCTCGGTTCGATCCCGGTGTGACAGATATGCCCTGGAGCGGCGATGAAACTGGTGATGCGGCACAGGCCCCCGAGCACCGGTTCATGACCCAAAAGATCAACCAGCTGTTCGGGCGCCTCCACCCCGTTTTGCAGCGGGATTACCATGGTTTGCTGTCCGACTATTGGCGTGATCCGGCGGACCGCCTCGCTCAACTGCCAGGCTTTCACGGCTACCAGGATGGCATCGACCGGACCCACCTGTTCCGGATCCTCTACAGCACTCACCGGTCTTAACCAAAAATCACCGAGGAGGCTCTCGACCCGTAAGCCAAATGACTGCATCGCCTGCAGGTGCTCACCCCGGGCGATGAAAATAACCTCCTCCCCAGCCATGGCTAACCGACCCCCGAAATAACCCCCAACCCCACCCGCGCCGATCACGGCTACCCGCAATTCAGCCTCCTGACCATCCTGAGTACCTGGCCCTCAATTCTGGCCGGGTGTCAGGCACTTGACAATAATCTAAAGAGGGATTATATCCTAGGTAGGTATTCATTAAATCGGGTAAAATCACGCCAACCCTACTGTCTCGCTCGGCAGAGACTGACAAGGATACATGATGAGCGACAAAGACTCTGCACAAGACGTCATCGACTCGTACCGGAAGAGACGCCAGCAATCCATACCATTTCTGGTCGGCGGGCTGGCGGTCATCCTGATCGCAGTCGGTATCGTGGCTCTGGTCCTGTGGCTTACCGGCTCCAGTGGCGGGCTCTCTCTGTCTTTCTTCGCCTCCCCGACCCCGACCGCCACCGTTACGAACACACCCACTGCCACCGCCACGGTTACCCCCACCGCTACCAACACGGCAACCGAGACCGTCACCCCCACCGTCACAGCCACCCCAACGGCTTCAGGACCATTCGTCTATATCGTCCTGGAAGGCGATACCCTCGATTCAATCGCCACAAAATTCAACGTGGACGTGCTGGTGCTGATGGCGCTGAACAACAAGCCCGATGCTTTGATCCGGGTCGGCGATGAAATCCTTATTCCCGACCCTGGGCTACAACTCGATACGCCTACGCCCCTGCCCACCGGCTTCCGTGGCACGATCCAGTACACTGTCGCGGTCGGGGACTCGCTAGAGATCATCGCCACGCGCTTTAACAGCACAGTGGAGGCTATCCTGGAGGAGAACGAGGATCTTGCCAACGCCAACGAGATCTTTGTCGGGCAGGTGCTGGTCATACCGGTCAACATTGCCACGCCGGTGCCCACCAACACCCCCGGGCCAAGTCTGACCCTGACCGCAGGCACCACTACTCCGGCTGCCACTTCCCCTGCCACGGCCTCTGCAACACCGTAAGAATTTACATCCTGAACTCCGTCAAAATCTCCGCATTAATCTGTGGAGATTTTTTTTCGCTCGATTCGATCAGGTATAATAATTGATATTGATTTTCAATTTCAATTATTAATGAGACCGGTTCTATGGATGTCTTCCCAGACTCGCGACGAGCAAATAGTTGGTTCGACCGGATGCAGAAAAGCGGCTACCGGCTGACAGAAGCGCGCCGGGCGGTCGTGGATGTGATTGCCAGCAGCGATCGCATCCTGACCGCCACTCAGGTGTTCGACCAGGCCCGGCGACAGTGCGACTCGCTTGGCCTGGTAACCGTTTACCGCACGTTGGCAAAGCTTGAAGAGTTGTCACTGGTCGAGCGCGTCCACCAATCCGAAGACTGCCACGCCTACATCGCTGCCACACCTGACCACCAACATTTGTTGATCTGCCAGCAGTGTGGGCGCGCCCAGTTCTTCTCAGGGGACCGCCTGGAGCCGCTGATGATCGAGGTCGCCCAAACCAGCGGCTACCATATTTCCGACCATTGGCTACAGCTGTTCGGATTATGCGGCGAATGCCAGTAAGTAGGACCGGAAATGCAAAAGCGATGAAGACGAGTATCAATCTTCCCTGTCCAGGTCACTGGCAATTGGTTGCCGGAATGGTATTCCTGGGCGGCCTCCTGGTCGCCTGCCGCCCGGGGTCCGCAGCCGTTTATCAGAGGCAGACGCCCGAGGCCGCACTCCGGGTGGTCGCCACAACCACGATTCTGGGAGATGTCGTCCGAAAGCTCGGAGGAGACGCTATGGAGGTGAGCGTACTCGTCCCACCTGGATCCGATCCGCACTCCTTCCAGGCAACCGCCAGCGACATCCGGGAAGTTGTCGAAGCAGACCTGGTCATCACCAACGGTGCCGGCCTGGACGCCTTCATCGACCGTCTGCTGGAGAGCGCCGTTCAGGCAGATGAGCAGGACAAGATCATCTCAGCCTCGGACGGGATCGCCTTCCGCCAGCTGCCGACTGGCTCCCAGGGAGAGAACCATGCTGAGGAAGTGTCGCATTCAGGAGAGGAAGATATCGATCCACATGTCTGGTTCGATCCGCAAAATGTGATCCTGTGGACAAGGAACATCGAACGAGCCTTGAGTCAAGCCGATCCTGCCAACGCCAGCCTGTACGCCGCCAACGGCGAGGC
>DATDRQ010000007.1:0-23656 GCA_035291645.1 Anaerolineales bacterium | reverse complement strand
CCATACTGGCGATCACCAGTACGCCAAGCACGAGCATCAATTTTCTGCTACTAAACATTGTGGTTCTCCTCCTAAAGAGATTTGCGAATGTGGTGTAAAAGAGAAAAATCAGAATGGCGTATCAACGCCGGTAGCTTGGGTCTTACCTCTCCAGAGCTCACCTCCTTTCGGCGTGCGCGAATTGGATATTCGATTTTATTCAAAAGGGTATGACTCATAGCACAGGCAATGTGATCGGGGGCGGCATGAGCCGGTTCACCAGGTCAGAAGTGTGTTCAATATAGCATAAGAGCATTTATTCGTCAAGAAAACACCTTTTTCCCTACGAATGCTCTACGATCACCCTACGGTGTTGTGGTAGGAACATCTCCAATGGTTTCGCGTTCTCCACAGAATTAACAAGCACCCTGGTGGTTAGCTGACCAGCCGCAGGTTAAGCAGCCTGTCTCCGGCGAGATAAGTCGCCGTCCAGTTAAACTTCGCGCCGTGGTTTAAAACAAAGTGGTTTTTAACGGGCTTTTTGATCGAGAGGGTAGAGAGAAGGGCAGCTTTAATTAAACGCGCTCGCCCGTTCTTGGGCAGGGGTTGGCCGGCGGCCCAATTCCGTAACCTGTGCTGCAGCTCTTGATCGATCGGATCCATCATTTTTGTTTCGCCGGTCTTCGATTCCATACGTGTGGTCTGGCGACCGCGCCCAAACCTAGACCGGTCAGGTGAACTCATACTGGACATCGGGTATCGCCTCGTTTGTCAGACCGAACTGGCGCCTCAATCCCGCGCGACCGTAATGGAGGCGGGATTTCACCGTGCCCTCCGGGATCTCCAGGATCGCGGCGATCTCTTGCAGAGAAAGATCGTTGATATAGTAGAGGGCTACCACGACTCGTTGAGGGAGCGGTAGAGAGGCGATCGCCTGTTGAATGCGGTTGGATTCCTCATCCATTTCCACAATATTCTGCGGAGATTGCTTCCTCCCACCGGAAAACCACTCCGCGATCTCTTCTAATGGGCGAGTCCAGCGATGCTGGCGTTTAACCCACGAGTACGAAAGGTTGGCCGTGACGCGGTACAGCCATGGCTCGAGCGGGCGTTCGGGATCGACGCGCCCGGCGAACCGGTACAGGCGCAAGAAAGCATCCTGCAGCAGATCAGAGGCCGCCTCCTGATCGTTGCAGATCGCCAGAGCCGTGCGGTAGACCAGGCGGTTGTGGCGATCATAAATTATCCCCAACGCATCCAGGCTACCTTGCTGAATTTGGATGATTAACTCTCGATCACTCGCACTTTCCATTGGCCAATAATTTCCGACTAGTCTTAATATCTTACTATCGCTTTCTGGAAAAGGTTCAATGTATCAGGATTATTTTATCCGCAATCATGAGAACGTCAATATCTAATGTATCCCTATTCTTCTCCGGCGCGCAGGCGGATATATGAATCGTAGCGTTCCAGGTGAATAGTCCCACGCTCTACTTCTGCCCTTACCGCGCAGCCTGGCTCGTGGGTGTGAGTACAGTCGTTGAAGGCGCACTCGGAAACCAGCGAGCGGATCTCAGGAAAGTAGCCATCCACTTCAGCCGGCTCGACATCCCAAAGCGCTAATGCCTTCAAGCCGGGAGTGTCGGCGACGTAGCCGCCAGCCGGTAGTCCGAACATCTCGGCGGCCACTGTGGTATGCTGCCCTTTGCCGGTGGCTGCGCTCACCCTGCGGATTGACAGACCCAGGCCGGGTTGGATGGCATTCAGCAGGCTAGATTTTCCGGCTCCTGAGGGTCCGGTGAGTGCAGAAATCTTCTTGCCCAATAGAGCCTCGAATTGCTCTAATCCCTGTCTTTGCACCGCCGAGGAATAGATCACCGGGTAGCCGATCGCCTCGTAGCGCTGAAACAGCTCCCGGGCTTGCTCCCCGCCAACCAAATCCACTTTATTTGCGACGATCGCCGCCGGCACACCCTGCTTCTCTGCGATCACCAGGAACCGGTCCAGCATCCTGAAGCGGGGGGCTGGATCGGCGCAGGCGAAGACGAACACCGCTTGATTAAGATTCGCGATGATCACCTGTAAATATTCGCCACGCGGCAGAGGCGCCAGACGGGCAAGCATCCGCTGGCGGGGTTCCACCCGCTCGATCACCCCTCGCTGCTCGTCGAGGCGGGTCACCTGTACCCGGTCACCGATGGCAGCCAGGTCGCCTCGCCGGGCGCCCCGCTTCAACCGCCCGCGCAAAGTGCACACCAACCTGCCCTGGTCGCTATCCACGGTGAAAAAGCCGGACTGGGTGCGGATAACGAGGCCGGATATCAAGTCTTTATTACTGGACATTCGGAAGGAATGAGGAAATTGTCGTTGCGAGGAGGCTGGTCAGGCGTTCTTTGCCAGACCAGCCGACGAAGCAATCCCACCTCAAGCGAAAAGAGGAGATTGCTTCGTCGGTCTCGACTGCGAAGAACGCTGTGGAGACCTCCTCGCAACGACATTTACCAGTTTGCATACACGGCTTATGGCTCCGGAGTCTCGGTTTCCTCGGGAGTAGGGGTCTTCCACAGGCCGGGCAAGGTTTCCCATGGGAATGCATCGCGCTGCCCGTAGAAATACGTCTGCATCAAACCTTTGAAGATGGGTGCAGCCACCTCGGAGCCTTCCCCGGCGTTTTCTAATACGACCACCGCGGCGATATCCGGTTTCCCCTCCCGCCCTTCGAGGGTATAACCGGCGAACCAGGCGTGCGGGTCTCGCGGCGGGTCCTGGGCGGTGCCGGTCTTCCCGGCCAGGTCGACCGGAAAATTGGCAAATACCCGGTGCGCCGTGCCCCTGGAATTCTCCACCACATCCACCATGGCCTGCTGGATCGTTTGCAGGGTAAGAGGGCTGATCGGGAGCTGGCCGCGTTCTTCCGGTGCGAACTCGAATAGCGGGTCCCCATCCGGGGGTGCGATGCGCTCGATTACCTGCGGGCGGTAGAGCGTTCCACCGTTGCCGATGGCGGCGATAAAGGAGGCGACCTGGAGCGGAGTGACCTGGAGCGCACCCTGCCCGGTAGACAGGTTGGTGGCGTCCAGCTGGCTTTGCGGATCCGGTACGGAGCCTTCTTCCTCGGCCACCTGTTCGATACCGGTCGCCTGTCCGAGTCCAAAACTGCGCGCCATATCTGAGACTGCCTTGGTGAGACCCTGCTGGTATAAATCGTTGCCGATATGGTAGAAGTACGGGTTGCAGGAGCGCATCAGGCCCTCCGGCAAGGTCAGCATGCCGCTGGGAGGCAGCTCCTTTTCGTAGGTCCAGTCGTACAGGGTGACGCCGGCCAGCTCGTTAAAGGTGTGCTGGCAGTCATAGGTGGTCTCAGGGGTGTAGAGGCCGCTTTCCATTGCGGCAGCCATCGTGATGATCTTGAATACCGAACCAAGCGGGTACTGCCCCTGAGCAGCCCGGTTGAGCAGGGGGATGGAGTTTGGGTCGAACAGCTCGCTCAGCTTGTAACTGCTGTTGAGGTTGGTGGGCTCGAACAGGTTTGGGTCAAAACCAGGCGAGGAAGCCATCGCCAATACCCTGCCGGTGTCGCGCTCCAGAACCACCACCGCACCCCGGTACCCCTCGAGAGCCTGCTGAGCTCCTAACTGAAGATCCTTATCAAGGGTCGTGTAAATCGCATGGGCCGGCGCCGGAGACGTCTCTGCCAGTTTGGTGAGAATTTCGCCGTTAGGGTTCACCACGTACAGTCCGCCGCCGCGTTGTCCTGAAAGATCGGCCTCTCCCCATTTTTCCAGGCCGGCCTGCCCGACCCGTTCGTCCTGGCGATAGCCTTTGCGCTTATACTCTTCGACCTGGTCTTCCGGGATGAAGCTGACGTAGCCGACTACATGCGGCGCGGTGCCGCCTTCGAAATAGTAGCGTGAGCGGAATGGACGCATGACGAGCCCCGCCAGGCCGGATAATACCCCCTCTCGCTCCCGAATGCGGTCGGCGGAGACCTCTCCCAGAGGCAGGTACCAGCCCGCCCCTTCCGGGAAATCCTCGTACATGGCGCGGATCTCATCCGGGTGAATGCCCGTTAGCTTCCACACCTCGCTGAGGAGGGTGTCTTCCTGGTCTTCGTCGATTTGGTCAGGAAAGAGGCCGATGGCGGTGGCATCCGCCTGGGCGACCAGGGCCTGGCCGTCCTTGTCGTAAATATTGGCCCGGGAAGGGATCAGGTAATCCATCCGCAGGGTATTCCCCCCGCTTAACTCGGGCAGAATTAGCGCATCGTCCCACTGCACCAGCCACGCACCGTTTTCCAGGCTCAGGTTCATCATCGTTTCGCGCCCGATCTCGCCCACCAAAGCGCTTTCCATGTTCACCCGGTAGGACACCTGAGCATTGCGGGTCTGAGTCAAGGAGGACAGGATCTGCGTATTCAGCTGGCTGAGGGCAACCTCTGCGGCAATGCCTCGATATTTCGTGGCGAATTCCTCTTCGGTCACGGCGTCTTTGCTCACCGAGGTGAGCATGCCGTACATCGCCGGGTAGTCTTCCTTCTCCCAGGCGGTGAGGAATGCCTGAGCAGTTTCCTCGGCATCTGGCGCCTGGGTCGTCCGGTATCCAGGCGGCGGCAGGGTGGCGGTCACAGGGATAGAAGGCGTGGCTACCTGCGGGGGATTCCCCCCACTACACCCCGCCAGAATGATGCAGAAAACGATGGCGAAAAGACAGAAACGCTGAATCATATCCAATAAGGTTATCTTGATGCGAAAACTTCTTTAGAGATCCGGCATCCATTGCCTGGATCAGTTCTGCATTTCTCGGTCAAGCCGGCCGGCTCATGCAATCCAAAATCGAGCAGCAAACGTGCCAGTTGGCAGATCGGCAGACCGACAACATTGGCGTAACAACCGTCCAGGTGGCTGACCGGATCGAAATCCTGATTCTGGATCGCATACCCACCCGCTTTGTCGAGGGGGTCTCCGGTATTGACATAAACCTGGATCTCCGTCTCGGAGAAATTCCGGATGTGTACCCGGCTGGTACACACATCGGTGACCAGCCGGTTCAGCCCGGCCTGCAGTATAGCCAGTCCGGTCATCACCTGGTGGCTGCGGTCGCGCAGGCTGCGCAGCATCTCCGCCGCTTCCAAAGGCCCCGAAGGCTTGCCCAGGATTTCATCCTCGAGTACCACAGCGGTATCAGCCGCCAGGACGATATCCTCATAGCCGACTAACCGGGCGATGTCGCGGGCTTTCTCGATGGCCAGGCGGAGGACGTAGTCCGGAGCTGATTCACCAGGATTAGGAGTTTCGTCCACGACCGATGGGATTACCTGGAAGGTCCATCCGCCAGAGGAGAGGAGCTTCCGGCGCCGCGGGGAGTTTGAAGCCAGAACCAACATTGTGTGAATTCTAACACACGATATGTTAAGGAGGAGCAAAGCTGGCAAGTTGTCAGTCACCACCAGCAAGCCTTATTAATCCGACGGTCTTTGAACCCGTGCTTGCACGCAAGTGTGCTTGCGCACAAGCCTGCTTGCGCACAAGCCTGCGAGGTCCTGAAACCGCGCCCAACTTAATGAAGCGGGGACGGAATACCTATTGCACGAATGAGAATCGGATGTAGAATCTACCTGATGTGCTGCAAGGCGAGGGGAGCATACAGCCGCAATCGACCGTAGTGAAGCAGGAGGTTCCATGCAGGCGCTCAAAGAAAGAATCTTGAGTGAAGGCAAGAATCTGGGTAATGGAATCTTAAAAGTAGATGGGTTTATCAATCACCAGGTCGACCCGGTCCTGATGGATGCATGTGGTCAGGAATTCTCCCACCGCTTCCGTTCCGTTGGTGCGACCAAAGTGTTCACTGCGGAGATCTCCGGGATCGCCCCAGCGGTTGCTACGGCCTTCCATTTGGCAATCCCGGTCGTGTATGCTCGCAAGAACAAACCAATTACGATGCCGGATCAGGTTTTCTTGACTTTGACCCCATCGCATACCAAAGGGCGGACGGTCGAGCTGATCGTATCACCGGAGTACCTCTCAGGAGGGGAACGATTGCTGGTGATCGATGATTTCCTGGCAACGGGAGCGACTATCCTGGGCCTGGTGCGACTGGCGCAGACTGCTGGTGCGACGATTGTCGGGATCGGGGCGTTGATCGAGAAAAGCTTCGAGGGAGGCCGTCAGGTGTTAGCTCATCTCGGTGTGCCTATCGAATCTTTGGCGGTGATCAGATCGATGGACGGCGACCAGATCGTATTTGACCAGGACGAGTAGCCCCTTTCACTCCACGCGAAATTCTCGCAGGTAATTCTTGGACTCTATCGCTATTCTTGATTTTGGTTCCCAATATGCACAATTAATTGCGCGCCGGGTAAGAGAAGCGCGCGTCTACTGCGAGCTTTTCCCTTGGGACGCTCCCTCAAACCAGGTATTGGAGTTAACCCCCAAGGGGTTTATCCTTTCTGGGGGGCCGGCCTCCGTTTATGCATCCGGAGCCCCGCAAGTCCCGGATTATGTGCTGGAAAGCGGGCAGCCAGTCATGGGCATCTGTTACGGGATGCAGGCGCTTACCCAGGCCCTGGGTGGCCTGGTGGCAGCCTCTTCGGAACGTGAATACGGTCTGGCCTGGATCGCGACGACAACCGAAAACCTTCTCATACCTCCCGGCGAACAACCCGTGTGGATGTCTCATGGAGACCGGATCGATCGATTGCCGCCAGGTTTTACCACCCTGGCGCGCAGCGCTAACTCGCCAGTTGCAGCGATGGGCGATCTTAACCGGCAGTATTTTGGAGTCCAGTTCCACCCGGAGGTTCGCCATACCCCCGCTGGAGGGGAGATCCTGCGCCGGTTTGTGGTCGAGGTCTGTGGCGCACGCCCCGAATGGACACCCGCATCCATTATCCAGGAGACAGCGCGCCGGGTAGAAGAGCTGGTTGGGGGGGAGCGGGTCCTCTCGGCGGTCAGCGGGGGGATCGATTCGAGCGTTGCGACCGCCCTCGTCCACCAGGCGGTCGGCGATCAGCTGGTTGCCATCTTCGTGGATAACGGGCTGCTACGGAAAGCGGAAGCCAGGCAGGTGATTCAGGCCTACGAGGGAGTCCTGGGTCCGGAGCTAATGGTGATCGACGCCCGGGACCGCTTCCTGGAGGCTTTGCGCGGCGTCGAAAATCCAGAAATGAAACGGCGGATCATCGGAGAGACTTTCATCCGGATATTTGAAGACCAGGCGCGCCAGCTCGAGCAGCCGCGCTTCCTCGTGCAAGGCACGATCTATCCGGATGTGGTCGAATCGCGGGCGCCAGATCGCGCCAAAGCCGAGCGGATTAAGACACATCACAATGTGGGCGGGTTGCCCGAGGAGATGTCCTTCGACCTGGTCGAACCCCTGCGCTATTTATTCAAGGACGAGGTGCGCGCAGTGGGTGAAGCGCTCGGCCTGCCGCACGAGCTGGTCTGGCGGCAGCCCTTCCCGGGTCCCGGCCTGGCGGTCCGCTGCCTGGGCGAAGTGACTGCCGAAAGGCTGGAGCGCCTGCGGGATGCGGATGCGATCCTGACCGAAGAGCTGGCTGCCGCCGGTTTGCTGCGTTTGGCGGAAGGGGAAGCGGGACCGAGCGGGACCGCCCAGGCCTTTGCAGTATTACTACCCGTCCGTGCGGTAGGCGTCATGGGTGACCAGCGGACTTATCAGGAGGTGGTAGCGCTGCGGGCAGTCACCACAGACGACTTCATGACGGCGGATTGGGCGCGTCTGCCCCACGAATTACTGGCTCACGTCGCAAACCGCATTGTTAATGAAGTGCCCGGAGTCAACCGCGTCGTCTACGACATCACCAGCAAACCCCCGGCGACGATCGAGTGGGAATGACCTGGTCGAAGGAAGCTGGAATTTAGGATCTAAAGAAAAAAAAGGAGAGTTTCGATGGAGATTTCAGAAGTATTGTCACAAGCCTGGAAAGTTATCTGGCGACACAAGGTTCTCTGGATCTTCGGAATCCTGGCTGGCTGCTCCAGCGTAGGAGGTGGAAGCGGAGGGAGCAATGCCAGGTGGACTTCGACCCCAGGGGAGGCTCCCTCCGGTGTAGAACGCTTCTTTGCGCAGTTAGGGGATCTAACCGATACACAGGTCACCCTGCTCGTGGCCGCCTTGATCATTTTCGTCCTGCTATTGGTCCTGCTGGCGATATTTCTGGGAACAATCGGCCGGATCGGCCTGATCCGCGGCGCCCACGAGGCTGACCAGGGTGTTGAGCGCCTCACTTTTGGAGGTCTGTTCCAGAGCAGCACGCCGTTTTTTTGGCGGATTTTTGGCCTCAACCTGCTGTTTGGACTGGCCATATTCCTGGTAGTCTTGCTCATCGTTGCATTTGTTACAGCCTCTGCTGTCGCCACCATGGGGATTGCGGTGCTGTGCTTTCTCCCATTCCTGTGTGTATTGATCCCCCTGGGCTGGCTGGTGTCTGTCATCATCGAGCAGGCCAACCTGGCGATCGTCCTGGAGGACCTGGGGATCCGCGCCGGTGTGCGCCGGGGCTGGGAAGTCTTCCGTAATAACCTGGGCACGATGATCGTAATGGCGCTGATCCTTTTTGTCGGCATCGGTTTCATCGGCGGCTTGATCATCTCCATACCTCTATTCTTCCTGATTATCCCCATCGTTATAGGCGGCATGATGGGGACGGGTCAGGGTTCTCAATATGGCTTCCTGGTGGCAGGGTTGTGTTTTCTGGCTTACCTGCCTGTACTGATTTTGTTTAATGGCATCCTTCAGTCGTACATCGGATCAGCCTGGACCTTGACCTACCTGCGCCTGACCAGACCTTCGCTGGCTCTGGCAGCCGAAGTTTAACCATCTCCAGGTAGATCGCGGAAGAATCGAGCGATTTCAACCGGCAATCACCTGATGGACAGCAACGCCGTGGAACGGCGCCAATCGAACCGCTCCAATTTTCCTGGTCCTGACTCTCAAGGCAGGGTGACCTGTGCTAAAATTTTCCTTATGCCTCGCCAGTTAGACAGGATCGGTTTGGTGCTTCTTTCGGTTTGCCTGGTCCTGTTCCCGCTTGTTTTTCAGACGGCGTCCGCTCAGGAGGGTGGTGTAGCCAGGCTTGCTCCCATCGAGACGGCCGCCTTCCCGCTGCTGACGACATACCTTGACGTGCGCGACGCAACCGGTAGTTTTGTTTATGGACTTGAAGCCGATGATGTCACCATCCTGGAAAACGGTGTGCAGGTACCGGTACAGGAAATGGTCTTACTCCGGCCGGGGACCCAGTTCGTCCTGGCGATTGGGCCGGGCGAATCCCTGACCATCCGAGATTCACAGGGGAAAACTCGCTACGAATATCTGATCGAAGCGATTGAGGCGTGGTCCCAAGCGCGTAGCGGCTCTACCCTGGATGATCTCAGTTTCCTGCCTAGTGGGAGCCCTGAAATTACCCACCAGACCGGGTTAGAATCCTGGCTGGCGACCATAAAATCCTACCTTCTGATCTCGCAGGAATCTCTTCCGGGCTTCGATGTCCTGGGGCGCGCTCTGGAAGTCGCTGCCGATCCAACCAGGAGACCCGGCATGGGACGGGTGGTGTTATTCGTGACGACTCTGCCGGGTCGAGATGTTACCGAGGAGCTGCAAAGTCTGGCAGCCCGGGCTAACCAGCGCGGGGTTAGAGTATTCGTCTGGCTGGTAGGCTCGCCTGAACAATTCGGGACCCAGGAAGCGGCTCAGCTGGGGGACCTGGCTGCCTTGACCGGTGGATCTTTGTTCGCATTTTCGGGCCAGGAGGAGATACCCGATCTGGAGGTGTACCTCGAACCGCTGCGAAATGCATATTACCTGACTTACACCTCGCGGATCAAATCGAGTGGGACTCACCAGATTAGCGCGGTGGTTGAAAATGAGGCTTTTGAAGCCAGCTCGCCTGCCCAGCAGTTTGACCTGGTTGTGCTCCCGCCGACCGTTGCTTTCATTTCCCCTCCGACCAATATTGTGCGTGAAGTTCCGGAAGACTCGGCAGGAACACAGGCACTGCTCCCCCAATCCCAATCCCTTGAAATCATGATCGAATTCCCGGATGGATACCCTCGATCGCCCATTCGTTCAACCCTGTATGCCGACGGACTCCCGGTTGAGGAGAATACATCCGAGCCTTTTAATACTTTTCAATGGGACTTGAGTGGTTATTCTTCGACAGGCGAGCATCTGATTCGGGCAGAAGCCGTGGACAGTCTGGATTTGAAAGGCGCCAGCGCAGACATCCCGGTTATTATCACGGTGAAACTCCCGGTTGTAAGGACAATTACCTCGTTTTCGGGGAACGGGATGATGCTTGCCGGGCTTTCCGTCCTGGTGGCTGCTTCGGTGTTGGCCCTAGCGCTGATTCTAGGGGGCAGGCTTAGGCCGGGCACCTTACTACATTTGCGCCGCAAGCGCCGGAGAATTGAGCCTACCAGCCAGCCGATCGAGGTGAATATAGAACCAGTCCAGGCCCGCCAATCGCGCTGGATGAATCGTTTGCACTGGCCTCAAAGGCAGGTAGCACCGAAGCCGTTGGCGTCCCTTGTTCGTCTGTCTGAGATGGAAAGCGGAGATACTGCCCCACCGATTGCCATCACGAGCTCGGAAGTCACCTTTGGTAGTGACCCGGCAGAGGCCTCCATTGTCCTCGTGGATCCATCCGTGGAGCCACTTCACGCCCGTTTGTATCGGGATCAGGATGGCTCTTTCCGCCTAACAGACTGTGCGAGTACCGCTGGAACCTGGGTGAATCTTTCCCCCGTATCGGCAGATGGGACGCGCCTGGAACACGGGGATCGGATCCACGTGGGCCAGGTCAATTTTCAATTCCTACAGAAAGAACCGGAGCGGATTCGTAAGCCGGTTGTCCACATCGAGGTGCCTCCATCGTGATCCCGAGTGAGCGCTCTCATTTGCCTGTTGCTGCCTTCACCCACCCGGGGATGAAGGGGAAGAATAATGAGGACCGGTATGCTGTCTCTGCGTTCCGTCTGAGCCAGAACAAATCGACTCAGGTTCTTTGGATGATCATCGCGGATGGGGTTGGAGGGCATCTGGCAGGAGAATTAGCGGCAGAGATGGCGGTCGAGATCATTAGCCGGGAGATGGCTGCGGGCGATCCCGCGCATCCGATCGATACGTTACGTACAGCCATTCAGCGAGCGGGCAGTGAGATCTCGGCTCGCGCGGTTTCTGACACCCGCGCGGAAGGGATGAGCACCACATGTGTATGCGCCTGGGTGATCGGTGACCGGTTGTATGCAGCCTGGGTAGGCGATTCGCGCCTGTATTTGATCCGGCACGGGAAAGCCCTGCGGCTCACGACTGACCATACCTGGGTGCAGGAGGCAGTCGAGAAAGGGATAATCACCCTCGACCAGGCCCGCAATCATCCGAATGCGCACGTCCTTCGGCGGCACCTGGGTTCCCAGAACGGGGTGGAGCCGGACTTTCGGATCCGCACCGACCCGGAACAGAGCGATAGTCAGGCTGAGGCCAACCAGGGGCTGCGCCTGCACCCAGGAGATCGGCTGATCCTGTGCAGCGATGGGTTAACCGATCTGGTTGAAGATGAAGAGATCCTGGAACGTCTGCGGGATAAAACTCTGGACGAGGCGCTGCCGGAGCTGATCAACCTGGCCAACGAGCGCGGCGGTCATGACAACATCACTGTGGTCGGCTTGCAGGTCCCAGCCTCGCGCATGCGATCGCCGTTCGGTTGGGGAATGGGTGGATTGGTTTTCCTGCTCCTGCTGGCTCTGGTTTGGTTCGGGGCGAATGCATGGATCGACTCCCGCCTAATCGAGCAGGTGACGGCTACCCCCAGCCTGCTGCCTCTCCAACAACCCGTGATCGTCTCCACCGATCCATTTCCGCAACCGCTTGCCACAACAACCCCAACCGCTTTCCAGCCGACCGCTACGACCCCACCTCCACCGGAGGCGACTTTAACCATTCCGGTGATGGTCGGTACCCAGGCGACTTATACCCCCTGGCCAACCTCCACATCTCTTGGGGGCAGTCCCCTTCCCTGACCGGCCTTCATCGACATTGACTTACCTCATCGAGGACTCTTAGGGCAAGGCGGCGTAGTATACCTGGTTTCCCACAGCGATAAAAATCGTCCGGTTGGCTTTGTTCACCCCAAAGGCAGTGGCCTCTCCTTTGGGAAACGGTCTTTCTGCCAGGTATTGCCGGTCGAAAGTGAGTCTGACGCTGAGGTTGTACAGGGCGCGCGCCAGCGGATCGAGTAAGTAGATCGATGGATCTGGCGGAGGAGAGAACTGGATCTCCGAGAAGCTGGCGCCCTCGATCAATGGTCCACTCTCTTTTCCGGGTCGAGGATCGGTGAAGAAAGCAGGATCCTCGCAGCGGGTGGGGGACTCGACGAATCCGCTGAACACGCAGGTGGTCAAATGCCCGTCGGCATCGAGCAGGAAGAGATCGTTCTGATTAACAGCCATGTCGATCACGTCTTGCATAGGCGGGATTTGCTCCCCGAAGAACAGCCTCGGCTGGCTGGAGACATCCATATTCTGGTAAATCCAAACTGCATTGGTCTGTGGGTCGAGAATAAAAAGATCATTCCCGTCAATAGCCAGGCCTTGAGGAGAACCCCAGTTCGTGTCCGGTGGCTGCATGGGCGCAGCCAGGGGGGAACTGCCTGGGATGCATTGGAGCAGGTTGCCGTTTCCATCGATGGCGGCGATCGGGGCGTTCGCCTCATTCCCCTGCGGCAGCGGCGCAATATCCCGCAACGCGCCGATAATTAACCCCCCGGCCGGCCCAGGCCCGCATTCGAACGTTGGATCGATCTGGTATCCCTGATTAGTGAAAATTGCCCGCTGGACGACTCCGTCTGTGGCGTTGAGCAAGTATAGGTCATTTTCGATGGCGACCATGCGTTCGATGCTAACGTTCTCCTCCAGCCCGTTGGCGATGGCGGGTTGGAAATCCAGCCGTTCGACGGCATCCAGCTGGTCGAGTGTGCCTTGAACCGCGGCGCGCAGGGTGGTTGACTCTTCTGTGGTTCGATATATCTCCGCCTGATCCAGGTAGAAAAGCGCTGAAGCCCAGGATTGGCGTTGTTCGGCCGGGCTCGATTTCGAACCGGCCTCCTGGGCAGCGAGTTCCGCCTGGCTGAAGTACGTCTCGAATTGGACGGCGCGGCCGCGTTGGAGGTAAACCATACTGGCGATGGCGACCACCAGGATCGGTATCGCTATGGCGAAAAATGCCATCGTAGAAGCTGGGATTGTAAATAGGCTTTCGTCCGGCAAGATTTTCCTGGCGAGCGCGCCGGCAGATTGGCCTGCCTTCCTGCCCGCACTGGCGACAGCAACACTAGCAGTCGCGAGACCAACTTTCACTGGCCCGGGGCCGCGCGGAGCCGCCCTGGGTTTCTCAACCCGGGCAGGGGTCGTCGCGGCCGGCATGGCAGGCACTGACTCCACTGCGGCGGGCAGTATTTCCTGTATATTATCCGGCTCTTCGAGATCGATCCCAACATTTGCTTCTTCCAAGCTGGGTGCAGCTACTACTGGGATGGGGGTGATACTTCCCTCGTCTTCGATTGCAGGCGCTGGGCCCGGGGTAACCTGCTCTGCGGCCTCCTGTGGCGCGGAGGCGATGCGAGGCCGGGGAGACTTGACCGGACGCAGCAATCGCAGCTGGCCATTTCCGGGCTGGGGGCTGAACAAGGCGGCATTCAAGTCCGTTCCAGCCTGCGACAGCAGTCTTCGGCGCAGGCTCTCTGGCCCCTGTCCGGATAATCCGGTCAGGGCGCCTTCCGCCCAGACCGGGGCCGGGTGCGGGCTCAATATTAGTGCATCGCTTGCCTGCGGGCTAATGTGAATGAAACGCACCGGTGCCGACCGGTTGAGACCAAGGCCCTGTCCAGCCAGTTGCGGATCGTAATAAAGCTGGACCGCCTCACCGTGAATGAAATAGACGTGCGCCGGTCCGGATATCGCCAGGTACAGCTGATCCTCGCGCAGAACGGTCTGGATGAACAGGCCGGAAGCCTGCCCTCCCGTGCTGGAGTTGCGCAGGTTGCGGTCGAGCAGGAAATCATTGAGTGTGGTTGCCACCGCACGCTGGGCAGTTGTGACCGAGCCAGGCGTCCGATAATAGGTTTTGGCAAGGTTCTCAAGCAGGCTTTCGATCTGGCTGGGAGGCAGGGGGGCGGTCCCTTCCAGGGAAAGATATAGGGTGAGCCGGTCCCGGTCTCGGAAGCGCGCCGGCCGGCGCGGAGGCACCGCGACAACCAGACCAGGAATTACCGGCTGGTCCAGGCCGGTAGAGCGCACCAGGGGAAGGATGAGTAGATCCAGGGTGGAAGGCATAAATGAGATCCCGTGCAAGGCGCGTGCCGTTATTATCGTGACTGTTACCAGGGAACGACCATTGGCATGCCATGCCCTTGTAGATTTACTGTTTCGGGTTTATCCGTCCATATACCCGGGATCTGGGCGCCACACTTCGGGCAAGTCCCTCGCTCAGTCACCCGGTAGTCTTGAATAACATACCCGTAGCGATGGATGAGGGGGGTTTTGCAGCTTGGACAAAACGTGTCTTCGTATTCCCCAGTCCTGCCCGGTAGGTTACCCGCGTAGACAAAATTTAACCCAGCTTCCTGTCCGATCTCGGCTGCCTTAATGAGCGTGTTGACCGAGGTGGGGGCTGGGTCGGTCATCTTGTAATCTGGATGGAAGGCGGTCACGTGCCAGGGTATATCTGGCGATACAGAGGTGATGTAGCGGGCAGCGTCCATCAACTCGTCGGTGCTGTCATTGAATCCGGGGATCACCAGAGTAACGACCTCCACCCACAGACCGATCTGGTGAGCCATCCGGATCGTATCGAGGACGTGCGATAGAACACCGCCCAGCTGTCGGTAACGGCGGTCCTGCATTGTCTTCAGGTCTACCTTATACCCGATGATGTAAGGGCGCAGGTATTCCAGGGCTTCGGGGGTTGCGTTTCCGTTGGAGATGAAAGCGCACTTCAACCCGCTCTCCTGAGCCAGGCGGAATATACCCACAGCCCATTCGGAGGTGATCAGAGGCTCGTTGTAGGAAGAGGCCAGGACCCCCGCGCCGATCTGATGCGCATAGGCGACCAGCTGTTCCGGAGAGACTCGCCGGACGTAGCTGGAGGAAATATCCACAGCGGGATCGCGCAGGGCTTGCGAGGTCAACCAGTTCTGGCAGTAGGAACAGTGGAAATCACAGCCTAACATGCCGAAGGTCAAGGCGTCGGTACCGGGCAGGATGTGGAAGAACGGTTTCTTTTCGATCGGATCAGACTGCAACGCGGCTACGTAGCCCCAGGGAACCTTGAGTACACCATGATCGTTGAAGCGTACCTGGCAGATCCCGCGCCGCCCCTCCCGGATCAGGCAGCGGTGCTCGCAGGCGAAGCAGCGCACCGAATTCTCGGGCAGCCGCTCGTAGAGCTCGCCCTCGATCGTCATGGTATCCAGTAAATCGGCCAGATCAGACATATAAATCACTCCTGAATGCAACCAATATAAAGAATCAAGCCACCGATGAGTACTACAAGGGAGCAGGCTTACGGATTACAGGTCTGTGTACAGGTCTGTGTACAGGTCTATTATAATCATTCTATGATAAGCGTGGCAATTCAAGCCGGCGGCCAATCGCGGCGAATGGGGCAGGATAAGGGTTTGCTCCTGCTGCAGGGAAAGCCGCTGATCACCCGCGTGCTGGCGCGCGTGGCTTTTCTCGCGGACGAGATCCTGGTTACTACCAACCAGTTATCGGACTACCAGTTCCTGAGCCTCCCGCTTTATCCTGACTTGTTCCCAGGAACCGGCGCATTGGGCGGGTTGTATACAGCGCTTCACGCGGCGCAAGAGCCATTGGTCGCAGTGGTGGCTTGCGACATGCCCTTCGTTAACCCGGCGATTCTCGAACTGGCCCGGGATCGCTTGTTGGAAACCGGAGTGGATGTGGCAATTCCCCGTACGGACGAGGGTTACGAACCTTTTCACGCGGTATATCGGAAGGAGGCCTGCCTGCCTGCCGTGGAGAAAGCCTTGCAGGCCGGGGAGCGCCGGCTGATCTCCTGGTTCGCAGACGTCCAGGTATTGACCCTGGAAGAGGCGCTATTCGGACCGCTCGATCCCCAGGGACTGGCATTTTGGAACCTAAATACCCCTGAAGAGTTTCAGCACGCAGAGCTGCTGATCGCATCAGGCGGCTGAGGTTCGACAATTCTTCGAATAGAGATATTGTCTGACGAAAGAGTCGGGGAAATCAGTGCGTTTCAGTCACTTTCCGGATGCTGCGCGGCTTCTCTGTATCATACCCTTTAGTCAGCGTCAGGTAGTAAGAGAACAGTTGGGCGGGGATAATACCCACGATCGGGGTCAACCACTCCGGTATTTCTAGCGGAAGCGAGATCGGCGATTGCGCCAGCGCCAGGGCGTTCTTGTCATTCGAAATCACGACCAGCTCAGCCAAAAGGTCTTTTCTCAAGGTGCCGAGCAGACTCATCAATGAATCGAAGACTTTTCCAGTAGGGACGATCGCCATCACCGGAAAGCCGCGCTCGACCATGGCAATTGGGCCATGCAGGAAATCAGCGGATGAATAAGGCTCGGCGGCGACGTAGGTGAGTTCTTTCAGCTTCAGCGCCCATTCGAAGGCGGTGGCATAGTTGTACCCCCGCCCGATCACCACGCACTGCTGCATGTAGCGGTAGCGTTGGGACATCCGGGCGATCTCGCCATCCAAATCTAAAACTCGTCCTGCCCAACCTGAAACCTGAGCCAGTTCCTGCCAATCCAATCCGCGCTCACTCAGCGCGGCGGAAAGCATGGCGACCGCCATCAGCTCGGCGGTGTAGGTCTTGGTCGCAGCGACCGCCTTTTCCTCGCCAGCCTGGATGTCGAGGATAAAGTCGGCTGTTTTTCCCAACGGGGAATCGGGCTCGTTGGTGATCGCCAGGGTAGGCCGTCCCTGGCGCCGCCCCTCCTCGAGAACGCTGACGATGTCCGGCGATTGCCCGGATTGGGATACGCCTACCACCAGGGCGCCGGCTAATTTCGGTGGTTGTTCGTAGTAGGTGAACAGGGAAGGGGTAGCCAGGGCTAACGGCAGGCTGTTCCTGGCCCCCCACAGGTAGTTCGCATAGCGTCCGGCGTTATCTGATGTGCCGCGCGCGGCCAGAAAGGCATACTGAATATCCTGCGACCGGACTGCCCGAGCGACCTCTTCGACGTGTTTTCTCTGCGAGGCGAGCAAACGCTCCAGGCAGGCAGGTTGTTCCAGGATTTCTTCATGCAGGGTCATTTTGTTGTCTCAATTCATGTGACTAATCCGTGGCCGGCGGTATACAGGCCAGGAATGGTGACCGGCAGGCGACCTTTGAAGGGAATAATTCCCGTCAAGGCTTGCGCCAACGCGCGCATCGAAGGTTCCAGAATGCTATAGGTACAAACGAAGGTAGGCGCATCCGGGAAGGCCGCCAGGTCATTAGGCATGCGCAGGGCAGCGACCACGCAGGGTATCCCGGTTTGGATGCTAGCCTTAACGAGACTTGCTTGATCCGGCTGCGAATATGCGTTCAGAGTACACAAAACCAGAAGACTGTATTTTTGAACCTGCCCGAGGAGAGCAGCGATATCCTGATCTTGCGGCGCGTGCGGGAGGAGGTATTCGTCCACAGTGGAGAAATATCTGCGCAGCTCCTGAGCCAGGGCAGGGGAAACGTAAGAAGAAGTATCCGCGGGCGTCAGATCGAGCGGCCTGGGCAGGATGACCGCCATCCGTTGTCCGGATTGGAGGCGTAAAGGCAACAAGCCGCCTTGATCGCGGACCAGGGTGATCGACCGGCCGGCGATCTCCGTTGCGACTGCCTGGTGGGCGGCGCATCCGACCACATCTAATTCTGGGGGAAGAGCTTGCTTTCCCAGCCAGTCCTTAAGAGCCTTAATCCTGCGGGTTGAGGCCTGAAAACTCTCAGTATCCAGTTCGCCCTGCTGCGTGGATTCGAGGAGGCGGTTGTATATGGAGGCCGGCGAAGTCTGGCTCGGCCCCAACAGGAGCAGATCAATTCCCGCGCTGACCGCGGAAACTGCAACCTGTTCAATGCTCATGCCTTGCAGGATGGCTCTCATATCCAGGGCATCGGTGACGATAAGGCCGGAAAAACCCAGCTCCCGGCGAAGAAGACCTTGCAAGATGCTGGCCGAGAGGGTGGCGGGCAGATCGTCGCGCCCATCCACCTCCGGCAGCGCCAGGTGGGCAGTCATCACGAGTTTTGCGCCTGCCCGGATTGCCGCTGCAAATGGAGGCAATTCGACTTCGCGCAGGCGTTCCAGGCGGTGAGGAACTACCGGGACGCCGTGGTGCGAATCGCTGGCGGTGTCGCCGTGTCCCGGGAAGTGTTTGGCGGCGGCGGCGACTCCGCTAGCCTGAATACCGGCCACCATCGCCGCCGAAAGCGCTGCGACTTTGCGCGGGTCTTGTCCAAATGAACGCGTACCGACGACCGGATTATGCGGATTAACGTTCACATCGCAGCAAGGGGCGTAATCGATGTTGATCCCGATGGCAGCCAGCTCTCGCCCCAGCACGACCCCGGCCTGGTGCGCCAGTTCAGTGGAACCCGCCGCCCCGAGAGCGAGATTTCCGGGGAGCTGGGTGGTCCCCTCCCCGATCGCCATCAGCTGACCGCCCTCCTGGTCGGCTGCAATGAGGAAGGGAGATAGGCCTTCCTCCAGGGCAATCTGCTGGAGAGCTTGGGTGAGTTGGTGTACCTGAGCAGGATTTTCGATGTTCAAGGCGCGATATAGGGTGAAACCTCCTGGGCGAACCTTCCGAATTACATCTCGAATCTCGCCAGGAAGGTCATCTTTTCCCTCGAATGCCAGTAGAATCTTCTGGCCGATGGCACGATCGATAGATAGAGGCTCCATTTCGGTAGACATCGTTATCCCTCTGCAGGCGTGCGAGGTTATCCTTTCACTGCACCGGTCAGGCCGCGCACGAATTGTTGCTGCAGGGCGGAGAAGAAGATAATGATCGGGATGACGGTCATGACGACCCCTGCAGCGATGCCACGGGCGTCGTTGGCAAAGGCTCCCTGAAGAGCTACGAGGCCAACTTGAAGGGTCATGTTCTCGCGTGTGTGCAGCATCAACGAAGGCCAAAAGAAGTTATTCCATTGTTCGACGAAGGTGATGATCGCTACCGTCGCGAGGGAAGGCCGTACGACGGGAAGCACGATATCCCACCAGATACGGAACTCGCTGGCGCCATCCATTCGGCCAGCATCGAGTAAATCATCAGGCACACCTTTAAAGGCTTGCCGCATGAGAAAAATGCTCAGAACACCCGCAAGATAAGGGAAGATCACTGACTGAAGCCTGTCGTAGTAATGAAAGACTTTGACTGCGAGGATGAAGCTGGGGATGGATGTGAGCACCGGCGGCACGATATAAGTCGCCAGGAGCAGGTAGAAGATCGTGTCTCGCCCCCAGAACTGCATCTTCGCTAATGGATAGGCTGCGAGCGAAGCGAACAGTGTATTCAGAATCACGACACCGAACGTCACCAGGATGCTATTCAGGTAGAAGCGACCGACCGGCAGGAGTCTCCACACTCGTAGATAATTCTCAAGGGTGGGATCGCGGGGAATAAGCTGCGGCGGTACCGAGAAGATCGGATCGTTTAGACCTTTGAACGAGGTGAAAAATACCCAAATAAAGGGGAAGACGGTGATGACCGCAACCAGGCTAAGGACAACATACCAGAAAGCATTTTCAATAAAATGGCGGGGGAGGCGGCGGGTCCCACGCACAACGGTGTGGGGTTTGGCCCGGGCGATTTCCATTAATCCGCCTGAGTTCCGCGTTCTAGAAAGCGGATATTCGTGATTGAAAAAATCAGTGTGATGACCAGCAGCACCACCGCGATTGCCGAGGCCATGCCTGCATGGTTCAATCTGAAGGCCTGACGCCAGAGGTAGAAGACCAGCGTCACACCACTGTTCAAGATACCGCCTAAGCCGCCGGTGAGCGTAAAGATCTCATTGAATACCTGCAACGCGGCCAAACTGGAGATAACGGCGACGAACGTAATCTGTGGGCGAAGGCCGGGGATACTGACATGCCAATGCTTCTGCCATCCATTGCAGCCATCGATCAATGCGGCGTCGTACAGCTCTTCGGAAATATTCTGCAGGCCGGCGAGAAAGATCATCATGTAATACCCGACTCCCAGCCAGATGGTCAACAACATGGCGATCGGCAGCGTTAAAGCCGGTTCGGCCAGCCATTGGAAAGGCTCTGCGAGGACACCCAGGGAGATAAGCAGGCCGTTGATGATTCCGTTCGTGTCTAACATCAAACGCCAGGCGATGCCAACGGCGATGCTGCCGCTGATGACCGGGATGAAAAAAAGAGCGCGAAATGCGTTTATGCCTGGTAGTCTGCGGTTGACGACTATGGCCAGGATCGTGGAGAGAAAGATGAGCACCGGCGTCACCAACAGGTAGACCAACGAGTGGCTTAACGCTTGCCAGAAGATCGCATCTCTCATTAGCACCTGATAATTCTTCAGGCCGATCCATTGAGGCGGCGTAACGATGTTGTAATCTGTAAAGCTATAGTAGAAGACTGCCACGATCGGGTAGAGAAAAAAGACCGCAATCACGATCATGGCTGGCGCGAGAAAAAGATACGGCGTAATTGAAGACTTCTTGGCCATCAATCATCCTTCACCGAGGACAGCCCTCCCCTGTCCAGTTTGCAGGCAAGAGAGGGGAGGGCTGAGAGTCGGTCGTGCCAGTTACGGGAGCAGAGCGTTCGCCTGAGCGACCGCGTCGGTCAGCGCTGTCTGTGGATCAACGTTGTTGAAGAGCGCCTGCTGAACGGCCTGCAGGACAATATTGTTGACATCGGCCTTGTTCGGGATAGACGGTACGATGTCTGCCAACTTGGAGACAGAGTCCTTCGCGTAGGGTTTCGCGCTATCCTCGATGGCTACCGGGGCAGCAGAGAAGAACGGATCATCGTAGGAAGCCGGCGTCGATGGGTAAATGGCTACGATCTTGGAGAAATCGAGCATGCTTTGCGGGTTGGTGAAGAATTGCGCCAAAGCCATCGATGCGTTGGGGAACGGGGTATCCTTCTTCACCGACATCGCCATTAACCCCTTGCCGACGACGCCAGATTTGCCCACCGGGGCGGGAACAACCGCCAGGTAGCCGTACAATCCAGGGTTGTTGGCGCGCACTTCACGGATGAGGTTTGGACCTGTGTTGTAGAAGGCTGCCTTGCCTGAGGTGAAGAGATCGAGCCCGACGCGATCCTGATCGGTTACCAGAACGGTCCTATCGACCGTCCCGGCCTTCACCATGTCTACGTACATTTGCAGCCAGGCGACGGCTTCCGGCGAGTCGAAGGTAAAGGCGGTGCCGTCTTCATTGATGACCTGAACTCCGCCTTCATAGGTCATCTGCGCCAGGAGGTCGTTCACCGTCAAACGGATATCACATAGTGTGCCGGTCGTCTCCTTGATCGTCTCGCACAAGGCGGGAAGACCATCCACGGTCTTGGGGAAATCCTCGATCGTCAGGCCTGTCTGGTCATAGATTTGCCGGTTGACCAGGTTTACCTGGATGCCCTGGTACCAGGGGAACTGGTAATGCGCTCCGTCGACCACCTGCTGGTCCCACAGGTTGGAAAAGTAAATGCCCTTCACTTCTTGAGGAACGGCATCGTCCAGCGGATACAGTAAGCCCTGGGAGGCGTAGTCACTGACCCAACCTTCCGAGATGGACAGGTTAATCACATCGGGCGCGTTCCCGGCTGCGAACGAGTTACGTAGATCATCCTGGAAAGTTGCCTGATGATCTTCCCAATTCACTTTAACACCGGGATAGGTCTGCTCGAATCGAGCGATCGTGTCCTTAATGTAATCATCAAACGTCGGTGAGAGCCAGAAGGTCCACAGGCCGATCTCGGCGTCTGGCTCGACTCCTTGAATTACTGCTTCCGGGTTAGGTCCTGGGGTGGGAGTCACCTCGACGATTTTTTCGACGACGGTCGTTTTCTCGACCACCGTCGTCGATTCGACCATCACGGTCTCCACGATTGTCTCGGGTGTGACAACCGGCGCTGCCGGAGCGCAGGCGCCCAACAGGAGACCCGCCAGGATCAAAACGGTCAATAACTTGGTACGCATTTCTAATCTCCCTTCTTTCTCCAACAGGATGGGTTAGAGTCTAGTTGTTCGATTCTTAGATGCAAATGGAGGGGATTAAATTTCCTGGTAGCCGTCTGCCTCCTTTCTGCTCTGCCATTGGATGAATGCCCGCAGGGCTGTTCCCTGGGAATCGGGTTAGAAACGGATTCCCTTACCCAGCTCGTCCCAATCGTTCCAAGACGTCCTGGGCAAAGCGAGCAATATGTTCCTGCACAAACGGTAATATCTCTCTGCCTGGATCCAGGATCAGGGGTGTCAGGTCCATGGCGTAGGCCAATCCAAGACTAACATCCACTCCATGCGACTCGAAGAAGGTGGCGTTCGCCCGGCGGCGTCCCATTGTCGCCAGGTCATAGCGTTTTCCACCGCTGATCTGCGAATCGAAAACACCCAATAGCGCCGTTTGCAGATTCTCGTGTTGGGTGAGGTCGATGGTCACCTTGTCGCTGTCGACCAACCAATCCAGGCTCCGCCAGACTTCGCAGCCATAGACCTTTTTCGGGCGCTCCGCCTCGGGCAGGCTGCGTAGGGCGGCGATCACCTTAAGAGCGACCCCGACGTGGGTGTCATGTTTATCGGCTAGGTTGTGGGTGTACACAACCTGCGGGCGTGCAGAACGGAGGAGCAGAGCAAGATCTTCCACCGGCTGGTGGTCGCTCCCGTCCTTGACGGATTTGCTGGGGTAATCGAGCATAACCTGGGCGGAATATTCGCCGATCACGGCAGCTTTCATCTGCTCCTTGAAACGCACCCGGTACATCTGTTCGTCGGTGTAGTTCTTATACAGGTCATCGCGTGGGGAACCGCGTCCATCTGTAACTACTACCCCCGTAAACCATTTGTCATCTTGTTGGAAGCATTCCAGGATAGCCCCTGCTGCCATGATTTCCAGGTCATCCTGGTGCGCCCCAATCGCCATATGGGTCGTTCGCATCAGGGCCTGCTCTGGGAGTAGGCCATCCGGGACGAAAATTTCTGCCGTGTACAGGTGGAACTGCATGGTGAACTCCGATTATGGATAAATGGCCGGCAAACTGGCAGCGGCGATCGACTGGCCGACGCGCCGGCTGCGTTCATCCGGCAGCTGCACCTGGAAGCGTGTGGCGAGTTGTGGGAACTCAGCCTGCAAGACCCGGTTGGCTCCCTCCAGGATCAGGCTGCCGCCCCGGCCTGAGGTGCAGCGGCCCAGGATCAGTACGTGCTTGATCTCGTAAAAATCTGCGTAGTGAGCCAGGGCGTAACCAAGGTAGATGCCCATGCTCTGCCAGATCTGGACTGCGCCGGGGTGCCCGGCCTCGAGCATGTCCTGGACATACTTCAATTTCTCAGCATCGGAGAGCGCGTCCGGGATCTGGATGCCGGCGCGCGGCGCCAGGCGAAACACGCACTGCTGCGAGAAGTAAGACGCCCCGCACCCCCTATCGCCGGACCATTCGTCT
>DATDRQ010000006.1:0-7617 GCA_035291645.1 Anaerolineales bacterium | reverse complement strand
TGCGTTTCCTCCGCCAGGTTCGTGAGGGTATTTTGCGGTAACTCGGCGATGTCGGTTAGATTGTCAATTCTGTTCTCGACTGTACAGGCAGAAATCAAGAAGAACAGGAATACGAAGATTATGGAATAAAAAAACTTCATTGGAAGATTACCATTGATTTACTCATGCACAATAATCAATCCAGCAACCCAGGTCCGTATGCAAACCATCCCTCCACCGATGGTGATTAAATCAACCATCCATCACCGAGCGATCCTCGGGATGGGGCCAATTTTACCAGGGTTACATGAAGGATTTTCCATGCAGCATATTTTGGCTATACGCAGCTCACCTCGTATTCGCCACCTGCGCTTACTGAGAATTTCTTAATCAGGGGTAGCATTTTTTATCGATTTGTGCTACAAGTATAGGTACTACAAGTATAAGTACACAGAATTCTTTCACCAGGAGGTGAAGATCATGTTTGGTGGTTTTGGCGTAACCGAGTTGCTCATAGTTCTCGTCATCGTACTGGTCCTGTTCGGCGTCGGGCGGATCAGCAAAATCGCCGGCGAGATGGGCAGTGGCATCCGGGCTTTCAAAACCGGGCTCCAGGGTGACGAGAAAGAAGAATCTAAGGAAAAGACAGACCAACCCGGTCCAGAAGATACTCCTTCATAGGTATATAACTTTAACGCCTGTCCCCTTAGCATCCGGCGAGTTCTTCTTCATAAATTAAATCAATCGGATCTTTTAAAAACACCCGATCGAATAGTCCTCGCCCGTTACTCTCGCCGAATGTGGAAAAATACCGGTCAATAATCCTTCGCCGTTTCCTAAGTGGAGACGGCTTTCGCATTTTTGGTCATTTTATCGAGGCTGCCCATGGGCAATCATCATGAACTTACCTCCTCCCTGCAATTAATCCCCTGTTTTAGAGATCTCGAACCTTTCCAAATCGACCGCCTCCAGCAGATCTCCTCCTTGCGCTATGTCCAGCCGGGGGATATCCTATTCCAGGAAGGGGACCCGGAGGATTACCTCTACTTCGTCCTTGAAGGGCAGATGGCGATCGAGATGACGGTTCCAGGAGAGGGAAAAGCCTTGATGGCTACCGCAGAACCTTTTGATTTAATCGGTTGGTCGAGTGTCACGCCGATCATCCGCCAGCGCACCGCCAGCGCCCGGGCGGTTGTCAATTCCTGCCTGCTCGCCGTCGAGTCGAATAAACTACGCCAGCTGTGTGAAGAAGACCATGAACTTGGATATATTGTCATGCGTCACCTGGCAAATGTGATCGCCGCCCGTCTGTTGGTCACCCGTCTTCAACTGCTCGCGCAACTTTCTAATCCCACCCGATAACCGAATAATTGTATTCGCTGAGCCGGGTTCAGCTTTTTCCCTGTTCTCAACAATCCATCTAATTTAGAGAATAAAGGTATTGTTTTAATATGACATATTGCACTATGGGGGCAAAACCATCTGTGTTATCGTTAGCACGGCAGAAAACCTAGATGGGTCGCCCAGATGCATGAATTGTCCGTCACGGAGAGCCTCCTGGAAATCGCCTTGCGCCACGGGAAATCGGCTAACGCAAGCCACATCACCGATCTTTACCTGGTGATCGGCCAGCTATCATCCCTCATCGATGATTCCGTCCAGTTCTATTGGGATATAGTTTCTAAAGATACGCTGGCGGAAGGGGCAAACCTGCACTTCCAGCGCATCTCAACCCAGATTCGCTGCCTGGATTGCGCGAGCTGCTTCGTACCGGCCGGCGAGGACTTATCCTGCCCAAACTGTCTGAGCACTCGCATCGAGGTTACCGCCGGGGAAGAATTTTTCCTCGAAGCGATCAACGTGGAGACATGAATGGTCGAAAAGATTAAAGTAATCGAGAACATCCTGAGCGCCAACGATAACCTTGCCCAGGAAAACCGCGCCCGGTTCGATCAGGCCGGCCTCCTGGCTTTGAACTTCATGGCTTCGCCCGGAGCCGGAAAAACCTCCTTGGTAGAAGTTACCGTGAAAAGCCTGGCTGGTCGGTTCCGCCTGGCGGTCATCGACGGCGATATTGCCACCAGCCTGGATGCCGACCGCGCCGCGGCTGCTGGAGCGATTGCCGTCCAGATTAATACCGGCGGCGAGTGCCACCTGGACGCCGTTATGGTCCGTGAGGCCTTGCCGCTGCTCGACCTGGACGCGATCGATCTGCTGATCGTAGAAAATGTCGGCAACCTGGTCTGCCCGGCCTCCTTTCAGCTGGGCACGCACAAGAACATCCTGATCGCCTCCATCCCGGAAGGCGATGATAAACCGTACAAGTACCCTGGCATGTACCGGGGAGTCGCTGTGCTGGTCATCAATAAAATTGACCTGCTCCCTTATGTCGACTTCGATATGGATTTCTTCAAACGAGGCGTCGAGTTGCTCAATCCAGGCGTGCTCACCTTCCCTGTCTCGTGTAAAACCGGGGACGGTCTGCTGAATTGGGTGGAATGGCTGGTCTCGGAGATCGAGAACCATCGCGAGAAAGTCGCCGGATGATTTGACATGGCTGGTGAAGGTACCGTAGGGATTGGCAGGCAGGGCGTGCGCCTCCATATTACTGGAGTTGTCCAGGGCGTCGGCTTCCGGCCGTTCATTTACAGCCTGGCAAACCGGTTTTCGGTGAATGGCTGGGTCCGCAACACCTCCGCTGGGGTCGATATCGAGGTGGAGGGGACGCCGCTAGCCCTGGAAGCGTTCATCACCGCTATCCGAACAGAGGCGCCGCCTCTGTCACGCATCGATGAGGTCACGCAGACGCCCATCCCGTCCAACGGGTTCACCCAATTCGAGATCTTACACTCCGCATCCATCCCGGACGCCTTCCAGCCGATCTCCCCTGACGTATCGATCTGCGACGATTGCCTGCGTGAGCTCTTCGATCCCCTGGACAGGCGCTTTCATTATCCCTTCATCAACTGCACGAACTGCGGACCACGCTTCACGATTATCGAAGATATCCCCTATGATCGTCCGAAGACGACCATGGTGGGCTTCCCGATGTGCCCGGATTGCCTGCGCGAGTACCAGGATCCTTCAGATCGCCGCTTCCATGCCCAACCGGTCGCCTGCCCGGTGTGCGGTCCCTCGGTCTGGTTAGAATTTTCTCCTTCAATAAATTCGGAAGACTCGCAGGATGTCACACTTTCCCCAGCTGGCGGCTCGCTGGACGCAATCCGGCAGTCCCAACATCTTCTTAGCATGGGCAAGATAATCGCCGTCAAAGGGCTGGGCGGCTTCCACCTGGCTTGCGATGCGACCAATCCGCAGGCAGTCGCTCGCCTGCGCCAGCGCAAGCTGCGCGTGGATAAACCCTTCGCTTTGATGATGTCCGATCTGGAGACCATTCAATCCCACTGTGTTGTCTCAGATGTGGAACAAGTCCTGCTGATTTCGCGCGAGCGCCCGATCGTTATACTGGAAAAGCAGCCCGGCTCATCACTCCCTCCGGAATTAGCTCCAGGCCAGCACACCTTGGGCGTCATGCTGCCCTACACACCATTACATTATCTACTCTTCGCGGACCTTCAAGACCCACAGATTAGCGCTAGAAAAGCTGTGTTGGCGCCGCCGAAAATCCTCGTCATGACCAGTGGCAACCTGAGTGAAGAACCAATCGCCATCGATAACGCCGAAGCGCGCAGCCGCCTTGCCGGCCTGGCGGATGCCTTCTTGATGCACAATCGCCCTATCCGTACTCGCTGCGATGATTCGGTTCTGCGCGCCGCCGGTCCGGTCCGCCGTTCTCGAGGGTACGCGCCGTTCCCTGTCCACCTGTCCTGGAAATCCCCTCCCCTGGTCGCCGTCGGGGCCGAGCTGAAGAATACCTTCTGCCTCACCCGCGACCGATATGCCTTCCTGAGCCATCACATCGGCGATCTCGAGAACTATGAAACTCTGCAATCCTTTGAAGATGGGATAGCCCACTTCGAGCGCCTGTTCCGTATACGGCCAGAAGCGCTCGGTTACGATCTCCATCCGGATTATCTTTCCACTCGCTATGCGATAGAACGATCCGAGCGGGAAAAGATCCCGTCTTTTCCCACTCAACACCATCATGCCCACATCGCCGCCTGTATGGCTGAAAACAGCCATCCCGGCGATCGCCCGGTGCTCGGCGTATCCTTGGACGGGACCGGTTTTGGAGCGGACGGCGCCATTTGGGGGGGTGAATTTCTGATCGCCGATTACCAGGGCTACCAGCGCTTTGCCCACCTGTCTTATGTGCCTCTCCCTGGAGGTGATCGGGCGGTGCGTGAACCCTGGCGAATGGCGCTCACCTGGCTGGCTTTCGCTGGAATTCCCTGGGATGAGGACCTTCCTCCGGTGCGCTTCGCCCAGACCAAGGGGCATCGGCTGGCTGACCAGGAGATAGATCCACTGCAGGCGCTCTCCCACCAGCTCCAAACAGGCCTGAATGCGCCGCTTACGTCCAGCTTCGGACGCCTGTTTGACGCCGTCGCTTCCCTGATTGGAGTTCGCTTCGAGGTGAACTACGAAGCCCAGGCAGCCATCGAGTTAGAGGCTTTGGCAGATCCCCCAGAACCAGGTGAATATCACTTCGTGATCCTCTCCCCGGATTCAGCCCACCCGCACCACCGCATCGACCCCACGCCAGCCCTCCACGAAGTCGTTGCGGATTTCCGGATTGGGACCTCGCCCGCGAAGATCTCCGCTCGCTTTCACCGAGGGGTAGCTCAAGCAGTGGTGGGCATATTAATGGCTATGCGCAATACATCGGGTCTGAACCAGGTCGCTTTGAGCGGCGGCGTCTGGCAGAACCAGCTCCTGTTAAATTCCACTCTGGCGTACTTGTCTGACCAGGACTTCGAAGTTATATTACACACTCAAGTTCCCTGCAACGACGGAGGCATTTCCCTCGGTCAGGCTGCCATCGCCTCGTGGAGACTCACGCGAGGGTTGGAATAGAGTGAATGCACGGCTCAGTAATAGCATGGATTGCATGATCTGGAGGTAATTATGTGCCTGGGTGTACCTGGCAAAATCATCGAATTATATGAAACTGAGGGCCTGAAAATGGGCAAGGTGGACTTCGGCGGGGTGATCCGGGAAGCCTGCCTGGCGTACATCCCAGACGCCCAGATCGGCGATTACACCATCGTTCACGTCGGGTTTGCCCTCAGCCTGCTGAGCGAGGCAGAAGCTGAAGCAACGCTGAGCCTGCTGCGTGAAATCATGGACGTCGAGGAAGAGCTCGGGACATGAAGTATATTCAAGAGTACCGCGATGCCCACCTGGTACACGCCGCCATCGCGGAAATCCGCCGCACGGTGACCCGTCCCTGGGTGCTGATGGAGATCTGCGGGGGCCAGACCCATGCCATCATGCGCTACGGCCTCGACCAGCTGCTCCCTCCGGAGATCGAACTGGTCCATGGTCCGGGATGCCCGGTGTGCGTCACCCCTCTCGAGCTGATCGATAAAGCCCTGGCGATCGCCTCCCAGCCGGAGGTCATCTTCACCTCCTACGGCGACATGCTGCGCGTCCCCGGCTCGGACCGCGATCTGTTCTCTGTGCGCGCCGCGGGTGGGGACGTCCGTGTCGTCTATTCCCCCCTGGATGCGGTCAAGATCGCCCAACACAATCCAGACCGGCAGGTCGTCTTTTTCGCCATCGGCTTCGAGACCACCGCGCCTGCCAATGCGATGAGTGTCCTGCAAGCCAGGTCTCTCGGCCTGAAGAATTTCTCGGTCCTGGTATCGCATGTCTGCGTCCCGCCTGCCATGCACGCCATCCTGAGCTCCCCATACAACCGGGTACAGGGTTTCCTGGCCGCCGGGCATGTTTGCGCCGTGATGGGATATTGGGAGTATCCGCCCATCGCCAGCCTTTACCGGGTGCCGATCTCGGTCACCGGCTTTGAACCCCTCGACATCCTCCAGGGCATCTTGCTGACGGTTCGCCAGCTTGAGGAAGGCCGGTCAGAAGTGGAGAATGCCTACCCCCGCGCCGTTACCTTCGAAGGCAATCGCCCGGCGCAAGCAGTCATCCACCAGGTCTTTGCCGTTTGCGATCGGAAATGGCGCGGCATCGGTGAAATCCCGCAAAGCGGCTGGCGCTTGCAGTCCGAACTGCTCGGATTTGATGCCGAACAGCGTTTTGCTGTCAGTGAGATCCAGACCCGCGAATCCCCCCTTTGTATTGCCGGGCAAATCCTCCAGGGTCTAAAGAAGCCTGCTGAGTGCTCAGCCTATGGGACTCTCTGTACTCCGCAGACGCCTCTCGGCGCCACCATGGTCTCCTCGGAAGGCGCCTGCGCGGCCTACTACCGCTATTCCACAAAGTATTTGCGTGAGATGGAAGAACTCCGATGAAGCCAGAGGATGTAATTATCGAAGGCGCGGTCTGTCCGGTGCCATTGCCTCATCGCAAACGCATCGTGCTGGGGCATGGGAGCGGCGGTAAGCTTAGCCAGGATCTGATCACCCGGTTATTCCTGCCTCCCTTCGCGAACCCAGTCCTTAATGCCGGCGATGACGCCGGGGTGGTCGAGTTCGAGGCTGGTATTCGGCTGGCCATCAGCACCGATTCGCACGTCGTCTGGCCCTTATTCTTTCCCGGTGGCGATATCGGTCGCCTGGCGGTATGCGGAACCGTCAATGACGTAGCCATGATGGGCGCTGTCCCACTTTTCCTCACGGCCGGTTTCATCCTGGAAGAAGGCCTCGATTTCGAAGTTTTAGAGCAGGTCGTCCAATCGATGCAAATCGCCGCTGCTGAAGCCGGGGTCCAGCTCATTGCCGGGGATACCAAAGTTGTCCAGAGAGGCAAGGCCGACAGCCTGTATATCAACACCACCGGCGTTGGCCTGATCTCGGATGGAGCCTCCATCGGCGGTTCGAGAGCTCAGCCGGGAGATAAGGTGTTCCTGTCCGGACCGGTTGGCGATCACGGTATCGCCGTCCTGAGCGCCCGTGGGGAGCTTGGTTTCGAGGCCATGGTTCAAAGCGATATCGCCCCGCTGAACCACCTCGTCCAGGCGATCCTTCGAACCGCCCAGGAAGAAGGCTCATTATCAGACATTCACGTCCTGCGAGATCCAACCCGCGGCGGCGTCGCTACGACCTTGAATGAGATCGCCCGCCAATCTAACGACGCCATCCTGATCCGCGAAGACCGCCTCCCGGTTAGACCTGCAGTTGCAGCAGCCTGCGAATTGCTCGGCTTCGATCCGCTCTACATCGCCAACGAAGGCAAGTTGATCGCCATCGTTGCTCCCGAGGTCGCCGCCCCGGTCCTGGAGACCATGCGGCGGACTAAGTACGGCCGGGAAGCGGTCGAGATCGGCGAAGTCCTCGCTTCGCCGGCGGGAAGAGTTTTGATGAGGACTACGATAGGCAGCACGCGGATCGTCGATACCCTGGCAGGAGAACTCTTACCAAGAATCTGTTAAACAACCAGTCTGTTGCCCGGTTATTTCCCCACGATGGGTAGAAAGTAACGGATCAGTTCTCTGGAGCCCGCCTGGACGAAATTCATGATGATCAGGTTTCGTTCACAGTTTTCGACTGTATCGAAGAATAACCTGTCAGAGAGCTGCGTCCCAGCCAGATCGCGGATCTGGATCCA
>DATDRQ010000005.1:0-3097 GCA_035291645.1 Anaerolineales bacterium | reverse complement strand
CACCCTTGCCCCGCCTCCGATCCTCGCATTCCCCTCCCTTGCCAAATTCGAACACCTGTGCTATATTCCCGCTTGGATCGGCCAAACGCCTCCAACTTCATCCCCTCGCATCCAGGAGGTTTTTCGCCCAAAATTCACCATCCGTCAATAAAATAATCTTGTCTCATATCTCATAATTCCCCCTTCGCGCCAATTAGCGAAATTCGCGGATAATCCCTCCCTTATTTCTCATCAATTCGTGGTTTTCGTGGATCCTCCCTCCCCTACTCGCACCCGAAGCTGATCCCGATCGCCCGGCAGGTCTTGACCAGCTCCCCGTCCGGCGGGACGGTGCGGGTTCGCACGATGGCTTCGGTGATCTCCACCGGCACGATCTCCATCCCCCTTAAGGCGGCCATAGTGCCGTACTTCCCCTCGGCGATGAAGTTGACCGCGCTGACCCCGAAGCGGGTGCACAGCAGGCGGTCGTAGGGCGAGGGCGGGCCGCCGCGCTGCAGGTAGCCCAGGACCACGAAGCGGGCTTCCTTGCCGCTGCGCTTTTGGATCTCCTCGGTCACTACCTCGGCGATGCCGCCCAGGCGCGCCTCGCCCGGTTCGCCGCTCTCGTCCTGGGTGACGTACTCGCCCCCCACCTCTCGCGCCCCTTCGGCGGCGACGATGACGGTGAACTCCTTGCCCTCCGCCTGGCGCTGTTCGATCTTCCTCAGGATGCTGTCGTAGTTGAACTCGATCTCCGGGATCAGGATCACGTCCGCCCCGCCCGCCAGCCCGGCGTAGACCGCGATCCAGCCGGCGTAGCGCCCCATCACCTCCAACACCATGACCCGGTCGTGGCTCTGGGCGGTGGTGTGCAGCCGGTCGATGGCCTCCACGGCGCAGTTGACCGCCGAGTGGAAGCCGAAGGTCACCTCGGTTCCAGCCAGGTCGTTGTCGATCGTCTTGGGGATGCCGACCAGCGGCACGCCCAGCTCGAAGAGCTGCTGGGCGATGGCCAGGGTGCCGTCCCCGCCCACGCACACCAGGGCGCGCAGCCCCAGCGCTGCGAAGGTCTCTTTGGTCTGCAGGAGGATATCCTGGGGGACGCGGCGCTCCTGCCCGAGGCCGGTCCGGGCGGTGAAGCGCCCGCGGTTGGTAGTGCCCAGGATGGTGCCGCCGCGGAAGAGCAGCCCGTCCAGGTCGCTGACATCCAGCCGTTGGTAGCGGACCGGATCGAGCATGCCCTCGAAGCCGTCCAGGAAGCCGATCGTCTCCCAGCCGCGCCGGCTGGCGGCCTTGACCACCGAGCGGATCACGGCGTTGAGGCCGGGGGCGTCGCCCCCGCCGGTCAGGATGGCGATTGTGTCGCTCATCGATTCCCTCCTGCCAGGATCAGGCTGGCCGGCGCCGGCGCAGCACCCACTTCCAGATCTCCACGACGACGATCACCGCCAGGCTGGCGAGCAAGGCCACGAGCAGCTGTCGGAAGTTGAGGGGACTGGTCCCGAAGATCGCCTGGAAAAACGGGATGTAGATCACCAGCAGCTGCAGCACGACGGTAGACAAGATCGCCCAGACCATCGAAGGGTTGGAAAACAGGCCGATCTTGAAGATCGAGTCCTCCTCGGAACGCACCTCCAGCGCCAGGGCCAGTTGGGCAAAGATCAGGGTGGTGAACAGCAGGGTTTGCCAGGCTGCGTCGCCAGCCCTGAACGCCCCCAACCCGATCCCGATCGAGATCAGGCTCATCACGACGCCGATGGCGACGATGAACGGGACCATGCCCCGCCCGAAGATGCTCTCCGAAGAGGAATACGGCGGGCGGTGCATGACGTTCTTCTCGGGCGGTTCGATGCCGAGCGCCAGGGCGGGCAGGCCGTCGGTAACCAGGTTCATCCACAAGATCTGCAGGGGCAAGAGGGGCAGCGGCATCCCTAAGAGCGGCCCGAAGAGCATCACGGCGATCTCGCTGGCGTTGCAGCTCAGCAGGTACTTGATGAAGCGGCGGATGTTGTCGTAGATCACCCGGCCTTCTTCGACTGCCGCCACGATGGTGGCGAAGTTATCGTCGAGCAGGACCATCTCGGCCGCCGACTTGGCGACGTCGGTGCCGGTGATGCCCATGGCTACGCCGATATCGGCTTTCTTCAAGGCCGGGGCGTCGTTGACGCCGTCGCCGGTCATGGCGACCACGCGCTGCTGATCCTGGAAAGCCTGGATCAGCATGAGCTTGTGCTCCGGGGAGACGCGGGCGAAGACCGAGATATCCCGGGTGGCAGCTATCAGTTCTTCGACCGACAAGCGGTCCAGTTCCTGCCCGGTGAGGAAATTATCGTTCTCGATCATGCCCAGCTGCCTGGCGATGTGGCGGGCGGTCAGCGGGTGATCGCCGGTGATCATGACCGGACGGATGCCCGCCGCCTTGCAGGTCTGGATGGCGTCCTTGACCTCCGGGCGCGGCGGGTCGATCATGCCGACCAGCCCTACCAGAGTCAGGTTCTTCTCCAGGCTGTCCAGATCCTCTTTCGCCGGCGGCTTATCCAGGATCCGCACGCCGACCCCCAGCACGCGCATGCCGTCCCCGGCCAGCCGGTCGTTGGCAGCCAGGATGCGGGCGCGCCAGTCCTCGTCGAAGGCCTCCGTCCGGCCCTCGACCCACACATCCCGGATCTGGTCGAGCAGGCCGTCGACGGCCCCTTTAGTCACAGCCAGGAAGTCCGGTTGCTCATCCTGGCGGATGCGCCGGTTCCAGACCGGAACCAGGCTGTCCGGGATATCCTGCTCGGACTGCGGCACCCGGTGGACGGTGGTCATGCGCTTGCGCACAGAATCGAAGGGCAGCTCGGAGACGCGTGGGAAAGCCGGATCGAGCTCGTTCTTGAAGATTCCGAAGGCCGCCGCCGCCATCACCAGGGCGACCTCGGTTGGATCGCCGACGGCATGGTAATGGTCCTTTCCATTCGTCTCCTTGACCAGGACGGCGTCGGTGCACAACGCTCCGCTGACCAGGAGCAGGTCTAAAGTGGGCAGCCGGCCGGGGCTGTCCGGCTGTCCCTGCTCGGGCACCAGCACCAAACCGGCCTCGTCTGGGCTCTGGGAGAGTTTGACGCGGTGGTTGGCG
>DATDRQ010000004.1:0-14274 GCA_035291645.1 Anaerolineales bacterium | reverse complement strand
TATGAAAACACGACCCTTCGGCGTCACCCTGCTCGCCATCCTGGCTGGGATCGCAGCCGTCCTGGCCATATTCCATACCCTGCAGTACCTGCACCTGCTGCCCTTCAACTTGGGGGGGGTGGTTCGCTTCTTTGCCTTCGATTTATTTGGCGCAATCATGTGGGGGATCATGGCCGCCATCTGGATCTGGGTCGTCCGCATGCTCTGGTCGATGAACCCGCAGGGCTGGCTGTTCATGGTGGCGCTGGCGACTCTGAACCTGGTGCTGGCTTTCGTATCCGTCCTGGGCGGATCGACTTTTCAGGCACTGCTGCCCGCGATCCTGGTGAATGCCATCGTGTTGATCTACGGGCTGCTGCCCCGCACCAAAGAGGCTTTCGGCGCAGCTTAGGCTCTAAATTAATCCCTCCTGGGGCGGTAGTGCATCCTCCCGGGAGGGGTCATTGATCTTTCTCGTCCGTTAGCTGGCGAATTCCTGCCGGCACGCTTCACGGAATCCTCCTGATCTATAGCGCTCCGGTAGCTGTTCATGTTTAAGTGTTCATTCCGGCAGCAGGCGATCGCCTGTTGCCGGATTTATTGCTTCTACCTCGCAATGAATTCCAGACGAACTCGTATGGCTGGAGACTGGCATCACTGTTCCATTCCGGCGTCAAGAAAAAGGTAGAATTATGCACAACCTGGAAATTTTTCCTCCAATCATCACCTGTTGGAAGAGAGAATGGTAGTTCTGCGAACATACTTCCTCATGATTACAGTCGAAGCCGGGCTGGCCTTCGGCGCGCTGCTCTGGCTACCGGAGGGGGGCGGAAATGCACATTCCGGCTCACTTCTATGGGCCGGGCGAATAGCCGCTCTCATCCTCATCGCAGGCCTGGCTGCCTCTGCCTGGCTGGCGTATAAAGCCTATGCGGATGCTGCCTGGTTGGAGGGAGCGGTTTACTACCTGGAGCGGCTTTCCCAACCACAAGCGGTTTTCTTACTGAATGGCGTGTTGTTCCTGTCTGCCTTATTGGCCGTTGCCGCTCTGGCAGCGCTCGCCCCAGATCCCCTGCCGGATTTCGTCCTGCTTCTCCAGGGTACCCTGCTCCAGATCCTGCCCCTGCTCATCTGGCTCGCACTGGCTTCGCTCCAGCTTCTGGGAGTCTTATTTCTCCTTTTCCCGCCGGGTCGCCAGCTCCTGACGAAGTCTTTTCTCCTGAGTGGGGTCATCCTGCTCCTGGTGATGATTTATTGGAACGGTGCGGTTGTACAGATGGTTGAAGTGAACGTCGACATGGGCGAGACAGATCAGGGCGCATACATGCACTTCACCAGCCGGATGTACGAATCCGGCTACACCTATCCCGGCGATTTCAACCGCATGCCCGCCTACCCTTTCCTCCAATCCCTGCTTTACCGGCCTGGTATTTCGGATGATAGCTTCTTCCTGCAGGGCAAGTACCTGAACCTGCTCCTATCCTTGATCCTGCTGGCTGCCCTGGCGGTGATCTTCAGCCAAACCTTTCGCCCTCTTCTTGTGCTTAATCTCACCGTGGTCATCGGCTTCCTGATTTTCATCTTCAAGGCCGGCTTCTTCCAGGCGGAGCTGCTCTTTTACTTCTTCAACTTCTGCCTGTTCTGGTGCATGTGGCAATTATTGCGCAGGCCGTCATTGAAGCTTGCCATCCTGGCTGGCCTGCTGGCCGGGCTGGCGCACCTTACCAAAGCCTCTATTCTGCCCGGACTGGTCTTATTCCTGATATTCAGCGTGCTCCAGGCTGGTTGGATGGCCCTGCGGCGTTGGCGTTCCAGCCAGTCGCAAACAGCCAGCCTGCCAGTAGCTACTTACCTGGTAGTAGCACCGGTGGTCGCGCTCCTTTTCCTGGCGACTGTATTTCCTTATATCCAAACCAGCAAGCGCATCACGGGCCGCTACTTTTACAACGTAAACTCTACTTTTTACATGTGGTATGACTCCTGGGCAGAAGCCAGGCGCGGCACCCGTGCGCATGGCGATCGGGTGGGTTGGCCGGATATGCCGCCCGAGGAGGTCCCTTCCATGTCGAAGTACCTGCGGGAACATCCCACAAAGAAAATACAAAACCGCTTCATTAATGGATTTAACGTGGTGATGGATAATATGATCCATTCGTACGGATATTTAAAATATATCTTCATCTTCGCCGGCCTGTTCTTATTCGCGATCCTTATTCGGTGGAGGCGGGTCCTGACTTGGTTCACACATAATCTCATTCTTCTCGTATTTATACTGGTTTATTTCGCCGTCTACTTCCTTTTATATTTCTGGTACGCTCCTATAGCTTCGGGAAACCGGCTCATCCTGGCACAGTTCATCCCCTTAATCGGCCTTCTCGCAGTTGGTTTCCAGTCTCTCCTGGTGGATTTTCGAATAAACCTGCGGGGGAAGTCAGTCAATCTATTTACCGTTATTAACCTGGCGATCTTGGCGATCCTGGTTGTGGATATATACGCTGTCCTCACGATGCGGATCATGATTCTGTATGGGGGGGAATAAGACAATTTATTAATGATTATTGAGAAGAAGCACTTGATCTTGCGCTCATTATTTCTCCTCCTGACCGCGGAAGGCATGCTGGCCTGTTTCGTTTTAATCTGGATGCGCCCGCCAGCTCCAGATATCTGGCTTTGGGGCTACTCTGGGCCAGGCCTCCTCATTCTGGAGGTGGCGTTCGTTGCCCTGTCCGTTAGCGCCTGGTTCACCTACAAAGCCGTTTCTGATCGGAGGTGGTTGGATAAAGCTGGTGCTTTCATCGACCGAGTCGCCCATCATGCCAGGATCGTGAATCTGCTGGTGGGTACTTTTTTTCTATCCCTCTTCCTTTCCATCGTCGCCCTGACCGGGGTCCCGCGTGACCCGCTCCCGGAATTCCTGTCCCTCTTCGAAATTTTTCTTGCCAGGGTTGCTCCTCTTTTGATCTGGATGACCCTGGCTGCCCTCCAGACGCTTGGTCTCATCTTCCTGGTGTTCCCCGCTGGGCGCGCACACCTGTTGAAGGCCGTTTTGCTCGGCGCCTTGGGATTGATCCTGCTCGTTCTCTATTGGCTCGGTGGAGTGGGTCAGCTGGTCGAAGCGAACGATCGCATGGGGGCGACCGACCAGAGCGCTTACATGGAATATGCCCGCCGGATGTATGAATCGGGTTATACCTACCCTGGCGATTTCAACCGCATGCCGGTTTACCCCTACCTTCAATCGCTTCTCTATTCCCCAGAGTTGTCTGGGAGAGCATTCTTCTTACAGGGAAAGTATTTAAGCCTGGTCATGTCTTTGTTTTTTCTGGCAGGGCTGGCTTTCATCTTCAGCCGGTATTTCCGCCCGCTGCACACCTTGAATCTCATGCTGGTCATAGCATTCCTGGTGTTCATCTTTAAAGCCGCCTATTTCCAGGCCGAATTGCTCTTCTATTTCCTGAACTTCTGCCTGTTCTGGTCCCTTTGGCGGCTGCTGCACGGACCGTCATTGAAGATCGCCGTCCTGGCAGGCATTCTGGCCGGGTTGGCGCACCTGACCAAAGCCTCAATTTTGCCCGGGCTGATCCTGTTCCTGTTTTTCATCCTGGTCAAGGGATTATGGGTCGTGCTGCGTGGGAGGCGTTCTGCACAGGCGCAGGGCGCCGGGCAGCCCGCCCGCGTTTATTTCCTCGTGGCGCCGGTAGTGGCGCTGATGTTCCTGGCGAGCGTGTACCCCTATATCCAAACCAGCAAGCGCATCACAGGCAGCTACTTCTACAACGTCAACTCTACCTTTTATCTCTGGTACGACAACTGGAACCAGGCTGAGCGTGGCACCAAGGCGCACGGCGACCGGAGCGGCTGGCCTGATATGACGCCCGAAAAGATCCCCTCCATGTCGAAGTACCTGAAAGAGCATAACCGAGAGCAGATCCTTCATCGCCTCACCAACGGCAGCCGAAAAGTCATCAAAGCGATGGATCGCTCGTTCGGCTATTTACAATACATCGAGGCTTATCTGATTGGGTTGGTGTTAGCTGGCGCGGTGTACTGGCGGCGCGCCTGGAGGCTACTTGCCGCAGACCCCATACCTATTCTCTTTTATATTGCCTACTTCGTCGTCTACTTTTTACTGTACGCCTGGTACGTGCCGATCGCCACCGGGAGCCGCCTGGTCCTGGCGCAGGTCATCCCCTTGCTCTTCGTGGTCTCCCTCGGTCTGCACGCCCTGCTCGGCGATTCCAGGCTGAAGCTGCGCGGCCGGTCGATTAATACCCTGGATGCTGCAAATCTGGTTATGCTTGTGTTTCTAATATTCGAGATCTACCGTGTCCTTACCTTCCGCGTTTGGGTGATGTACGGGGGTAGCTAATCCGTTAATTACATTTATATTAGGACGCTGATTTTCGCTGATTCTTTTTTTTAGCGTTTTCAGCGTTCACCAGCGTCCCATTCATACACGTTCCCCGGGGAACAGCCCGGAAGCGAATTTACTTCTCAACCTTGATCGCCTTGAATTTTCGCACCTGTTCGGTGATGGCGCGCTCGACCGGCAGGCGTTCCATGCTCGTGGCGCCGTAGAAGCCGTTGATGCCCGGCATGCGCGCCATCGCTTCGGCGACGTTTTCCGGCTCGTCGAACGGGCCGCCGTGGCAGATCACCAGGACGTCCTTGCGGATCTCTCGGGCGGCCTCCGCGATGCGCAGGGTGGTGTCGATCGCCTGGTCCATGCTGGCGGCGACTGAGGCGCCGATCGTGCCGCCCGTGGTCAGGCCGACGTGGGCTACGACCATGTCGGCGCCCGCCTTGACCATCGCCTGGGCTTCAGCTTCATTGAAGCAGTATGGGGTAGTTAGCAGGTCCAGCTCGTGCGCCAGGCGGATCATCTCGACCTCTTTGTCATAACCCAGCCCGGTCGCCTCCATATTCAAGCGCATCACGCCGTCGAACAACCCCACCGTAGGGAAGTTCTGCACGCCGGAGAAGCCTGCCTCCTTGACCTGCTTAAGGAAAATCGGCATCAGGCGGAAGGGATCGGTCGCGTTTACGCCCGCCAGGACCGGGGTGTGCTTGACCACCGGGAGCACCTCCCCCGCCATCTCCATGACGATGGCATTCGCATCCCCATAGGCAAACAGCCCGGTGATCGAGACGCGGCCGGCCATGCGGTAGCGCCCCGTGTTGTAGATCACGATCAGGTCGATGCCACCGGATTCTTCGCACTTGGCCGAAATGCCCGTGCCGGCGCCGCCGCCGATGATCGGGATGCCGGCTTCGGCCTGGGCATACAGTTTCTTCAAGATCTCGCTGCGCGGGATTGCCATGTTTTACTCCTTATTGTGATTTGATCTCCAGGAATTCGAGCAGTTTCTCGGCCACCCTGCGTGAAAATCCCGCATCGTTTACGTCCTTCTCGCTGATCTCGACAGGGATATCCGGGCGCAGGTTCTCTTGCAGCGCCTCGACAAAGGCCTGGTTTGCTTCGGGCCACCAGAACGGTTTCTCCGGGTAATCGACTTCCGAAAACCCGCCAAGTGGGATAAACACCGCTACCGGCCCGCGGGCGGCGTTCAGCTTCTCGGCGAAGATCTTTCCCATCTGCCGGTTTTCCTCCACGTTCGTGCGCATCAAGGTTACGTTAGGGTTCCATTGGTAGAACAGGCGATCGCCGTACTTCGCCGGGACCGTCTCGGGCGCCCAGAAGTTGCACATGTCGATACAGGCGGGCGTGACGACCTGCGGTACTCCCGTTTTGGCGGCGGCTTCCAGCCGGTGCGGCCCTGCGCTCAGCACGCCCCCGCACACTTCGTCGGCCCATTCGGTAGTAGTAATGTCGAGCACCCCGGCGAAGTAGCCGCTCTCGATCAGCGCTTCCATGGTCCGCCCGCCGGTCCCGGTAGCGTGGAATACCAGGACTTCGTAGCCGTTGGCTTCCATGATCTCGCGGGCGCTGTCCACTGCCCGCGTGGTGTTGCCGAACATAGTCGCGGCGATCAGCGGCTTCTCTTCTCCCGCCGGGGCAACCTCGCCCTGGACCATGCCGCAGATGGCGCCGGCTGCGTTGGTGAAGATGGTACGGCTGATGCGGTTCAAACCGGCGACGTCGACCACCGAGGGCATCATAGTAATGTCGGTGGTGCCGACGTAAGGACCGGTGTCTCCGGAAGCGACGGTGGAAACCATCATTTTGGGGAAGCCCACCGGCAGGGCGCGCATAGCGCTGGTGCCGATGATCGTCCCGCCTCCGCCGCCCATCGAGATGATCCCAGCGATCTTGCCCTGGTCGTATAGCCGCTTGACGATGACCGCCGCGCCGCCCGTCATGACTTCCATGGCCCGGCCGCGATCACCCTGTTCGACCAGCTCGGTCAGTGGAACGCCTCCGGCGGCAGCCACTTCCTCCGACTGGACGTCCGGTGGAAAGTATGGCTCTCCAATCACCCCCACGTTTACGACCAGCGTCCGGCAGCCGCGTTTTTCAATCTCCTCTTTCAGGAAGGCGTACTCTTGCCCTTTCGTGTCGAGTGCACCGATAACGGCGATCGTCTTTTGCATGCGACCCTCCTTTTACACGCCAATGGCTGATCTTCGGATTGTGGAACGCCAGTATTGGAACCTGGGAGTGTGATAACTTTATGATATCTGATTAACCCCAATTCCGTGCAAGTGCCTTTTGTCCGATCTATGTATGCCTTTCGTTATTTTTTAACCCCCAGCGAATCGCCATGGATGGCGGAACCCGGCATACGCCTGGCAAAGGTTGTATAATAGGTGCCATTGTGCTTTTTTCGTTATCGGCCCATACTAAAGCAACGTCGACGCCAGAAATGGTTACCATTCGATCTCTACCGCGCCTTTTTCGCCGTTAGTTGAACCTCCTGAATAAAGGGCTGTCCGATCCAGGACCGGCGGCCTTTTAGAATCAACCTGACCGAAGGAAGGAGAAGGAGACATGAACAAGAAGACGAAACTGTGGTCCTTTTTCGCCGGGCTGCTGGTCTTGAGCCTGCTGGCGGCGGCCTGTGCACCGGCGCAGACGGCGCAGACGCCGGAGGTGATCGAAGCGGGACCTCTCGTGACCCCCCCACCCGGCGGTGGTGAAGAGGGGGACACGATCACCATCGGTGGGGCGCTGAGCCTGACCGGCATCCAGGCCCCCCTGGATGAGCCGGCCATGCGTGGCGCTCAACTCGCCGTCGAGGAGATCAACAAGAAGGGCGGAGTACTGGGCAAGCAGCTCGAGTTCGTGAACCTGGACGGCAAGAGCGACCCGGTGACCGTGGGAAACGTGGCGGTGCAGCTGATCGACCAGGGCGCCGATGCGATCATCGCTCCCAGCGATTTCGACATGGGTGGCTCGGCCAGCCGAGAGGCCCAGAAGGCCGGTCTGGTCGGCCTCTCCCCGGCGGCCTCCTCCCCGTTGTATGGCTCGGAAGCCCTGGGCGATAAGCAGTTCACCATGTCGATGTGGAACACCACCATGGGGGCCGCTGCGGCCGAGTATGCCTACAATGAAAAAGGCTGGCGCACCGTTTACGTCGTAACCGATACCTTCATCGACTATACCAAGTCCCTCAGCCGCTACTTCATCGAACAATTCCAGACCCTGGACGGGGAGGTCCTCTTCGAAGAGTCCTACACCCAGGGAGCTGCGGACTTCTCTGCTCAGCTGGCCCGCATTCAGGCCCTGGAAGAAATGCCGGATTTCTTCTACATCTCGTCCTACATGCCCGACCTGGGCCTGATCATCCGCACCATGCGCGAAGCCGGCATCGACACGCCGATCGTCGGCGGCGACTCCTACGACGACCCCGGTCTGTTCCAGGCCTTAGGGCCGGATTACGGCAACGATATCATCTTCACCACCCACACCTGGGTCAGCCCGGATACCTCTGCGCAGATGGCTGAGTTCCTGGCGGCTCACGAAGCCAAGTACGGCGGCCCGCCGGATGCCATGTGGGTGGCGACGGGTTGGGATGCGGTGAATGTCCTGGCGAAAGCCATGGAATTGGCTGGCTCTACGGACGGCGCAGCCATGGCGAAGGCAATGGAAGGCAACACCTTCGACTTGCTCACCGGCAAGCTGGACTGGGAGCCGGCCGATAAGGGTCATGAGACTCATAAAGAGGTGGCTATGGTCTCTCTGGCGGGCGGCACGCCCTCCTTCATCGGCTGGCTGCTGCCTGCCAGCCAGCCGCCTCCGTAAACCGGCGACCGGCAACAAGGGCGGCGGGCCGCTGAGCCCGGTGCTGCCCTCCCCGCCGTCTTGACGGGCTGATAAGGTTTTGCGGGGGCCTCACGCCCCCGCAAAACCCTTCCATTAATAATAAAAGAAAGAACGGCCGATTTGGCATGAGCGGCTTCCCTGTTTCCATACCAACTTCGAAGACTCTTACGATAAAAGACATCAGTAAGCAGTTTGCCGGGCTGCGCGCCCTGGACGGCGTCAGCCTGGATCTGCGCCCTGGCGAAATACTCGGTCTGATCGGCCCAAATGGCTCGGGTAAGACGACCCTCATCAACGTCGTTACCGGGCTGATCCCCCCAACCGGCGGCCAGGTGTTTGTGGATGGGTTGGAGATCACCGGCAAGAAACCCTTCCATATCGCCCGCGCCGGCCTGGCCCGCACCTTCCAGACCATCCGATTGTTCCGCGAGCTGACCGTGCTGGAGAATGTAGAAGTGGCGGCGGTCAGCATTGGCCTCTCCCGCCAACAGGCGCGCGATCTGGCCCTGGTGATCTTGGAGGAGATCGGCGTCCTCCGTTGGGCCGACATACGCGCCGGGGTGCTCCCTTACGGGCTGGAACGCCGGGTGGAAGTGGCCCGGGCGCTGGCGACCCGGCCCAAGTTTCTTTTCCTGGATGAGCCAGCCGCCGGCTTGAATGAGGAGGAGAGCGAGGATTTGCTGCGCATCCTGGCCCTCATGCCCCAACAAAAGGACCTGGGCATGCTGATCGTCGACCATGATATGCACCTGATCATGCGCCTCTGCCACCGCCTGCACGTGTTGAATTACGGGAAGACGATCGGTGAAGGGACGCCTGAAGAAGTCCGTAAGATCCCGGCGGTCATCCAGGCCTACCTCGGCAAAACCGCAGTGGGAGGTTGATCGTGCTTGTCCTCAAGGAGGTCCACGCCCGGTATGGGGCGATCACCGCCCTGCGGGGTGTTTCCATCGAGGTGAAAGAGGGCGAGCTGGTGGCGTTGCTGGGCGTGAACGGAGCCGGGAAATCGACCCTGCTGGGCACGATCGCCGGGATCCTGCGACCCTGGCAGGGCAGCATTCATTTCCAGAATCAAGCGATCGTTGGGAAAACACCGGAGCAGATCACCCGCCTGGGGATCGCCCTGGTTCCCGAAGGCCGCGATATCTTTCCCAGCCTGACTACAGAGGAAAACCTGCGCCTGGGCGCTTTCACGCGCAAGGATCGATCCGAGTACCGCCGCGATCTCGAGGAAATGTTCAGTCTCTTCCCCGTTCTGGGCGAGCGCCGGGGGCAGTTAGGGGGGACCCTCTCCGGTGGGGAGCAGCAGCAGCTCGCCATTGCCCGGGCGCTCATGTCCCACCCCAAGCTGCTGATGCTGGATGAACCCTCGCTCGGCCTGGCGCCAGCCCTGGTCGACCAGATCTTCGAGCTGGTCGCCAGGCTCCACCGCAGCGGCGTGACCATCCTCCTGGTCGAGCAGAACGTCGACCGTTCGCTGGCGATCGTCGACCGCGCTTACCTGCTTAACACCGGCTCGATCGAGATGTCCGGCACGCCTGCCGTACTACGCACCCACGCGGACATCGAGGGAATTTATATGGGCGACAGACGGCGCAATCTCTCAGCGGAGCGGTAACGTGATCAACTTCGAATTCATCGTCAATACCCTCAGCCTGGGGAGCCTGTACGCCATGCTGGCGCTGGGCCTGGTCATCATCTACGGCATCCTGCGGTTGGTGAACTTTGCCTATGGCGAATTGGTCATGATCGGCGGTTACACCCTGTACCTGTTGACCGGTTTTACCCCCCTGCCTTGGGTCGCCATTGCCCTGTTTGCGGTGCTGGTCTCGATGTTCACCAGCCTGGGGACCGAGCTGGTCGCCTTCCGTCCGGTGCGGGAGAAATCCTTGACCGCCATGCTGATCACCTCCTTCGCGGTGAGCACGCTTCTACAGAACGGCGCCCTATTGATCATCTCCCCGCGCGCCCGGGCTGTCAGACTGCCCCAGATTTTCTCCGAGAGCGTCCGGATCGCCGGGGCGGATGTCCCCTGGCGTAATATCCTGACCATCGTCGTCAGCCTGGTCATGCTGGGTCTGCTCAGCTTGCTGCTCCGCCGGACCACATTGGGCATTGCCCTGCGGGCTGCCGCGGACAACTTCCGCATGACGCGCATGTTAGGCGTGCCCGCCAATACCGTCATCTCCACCGCTTTCGCGATCAGCGGGATCATGGCGGGCGTGGTTTCGATATTCTGGATCGGGCGCAGCGCTTCGGTTACCCCGACCATCGGTTTACCCCCCTTGCTGGTCGCTTTCGTCGCCACCGTGATCGGCGGGATGCGCAGCCTGGTCGGAGCGGTGGTGGGTGGCTATGTCTACGCCATAATTATCAGCTTGCTGGGCGTGTTCCTGCCACAGACCTTGTTGGACTTCCGTGAGGCCTTCATGTTCGGCATCGTGATCCTGATCCTGCTCTTCCGGCCGGAAGGCCTGATCCGCAGCAAGACCTCCGTGGAGCGTATCGGATGAACCGGACGTTTCCCGCCCGCACCCTGGTTCAACGCAACACCACCCCCATCCTGCTGGCCGCGCTCCTGCTGTTCATAACCATCGTGGCGGAGATGCTCGGGATCAATCTGATCGTGCGCATCGTCACGGTGATGTTCACCAGCCTGATCCTGGTCCTGGGCCTGCAGCTGTTTATGGGCAACTCGGGCATCCTGTCGTTTGCACACATCGGCTTCATGGGCATCGGCGCGTACGCCTCGGTGCTGTTCTCGATGACGCCGCAAGCCAAACAGCTCAGCATCCCGAGCCTGTACCCACTTCTGGTCCCGATCCATCTCCCGTTCTGGGCGGCAGTACTGATGGGAGCGCTGGTCGCCGCGCTGGTTGCTGCCGTGGTCAGCTACCCGCTCATGCGCCTGTCGGATGCGGCCGCGGTGATCACCACCTTTGCCCTGCTGGTGATCATCCACGTCATCCTGGTGCACTGGGACCGCATCACCAACGGGCCGCGCACCCTGTTCGGGGTGGACAACTACACCGATCTCTGGACCAGCGCGCTGGTAAGCATGCTGGCCATCTTCCTGGTCTATTTCTTCAAGGAATCGCGCGTCGGGCTGCGCCTGCGCGCCACCCGCGATGACGCCTATGCCGCGGCCTCTATCGGGATTAATATGGTTAGCATGCGCTGGCTGGCTTTCACCGCCAGCGCCTTCCTGGCGGGGCTGGGCGGCGGGTTGTGGGCGCACTTCATCACTTCCTTCTCTCCTTACGCCTTCTACCTCACCGAGACCTTCGTCATCCTGGCCATGCTGGTGGTCGGCGGTCCGTACAGCGTCTCCGGGGCGGTAGTCGGAACCCTGGTCGTCACTGCAGTACGGGAGGGGCTGCGAGGCATCGAGAATTACCTGAACATCGCCCAGGTCTTTCCGCAGGGAGTGTACGGTTTTACCGAAGTGGTTTTATCCATCGCCTTAATCCTGATCTTGATCTACCGGCCCAGCGGCATCATGGGCAGCCGCGAGCTGCGTTGGACCGGTTTCGGACGCATGAAAAATGCGCCCGAAGAGGCACTCCAGGCGGCCGAGGATGCGAAGGAGACTTCGGCGAAGGGGACTTCGGCGAAGGAGACTTCGGCGAAAGGAGCTTCGCATGTGTGATACGTTCGTCGCCCTGCCGCAGCACACTCGCGATCAAACCATGCTCTTCGCCAAGAGCGCCGACTGCGAGGTGAACGAGGCCAATGCCGTCGTGCGCGTTCCCGGCGCGAAGCACATCCCCGGAGAAGCGGTGCGCATCACCCATCTGGTCATCCCACAGGCGCCAGAAACGTACGAGATCCTGCTCACCAAGGCTTTCTGGACCTACGGCTGCGAGATCGGGGTGAACGAGTTCGGCCTGTCCATGGGGGAGGAAGCCGTGTTCACGACCGAGATGGAGAAGGAAGACCGGGACGGCATCATCGGCCCTGACCTGATGCGCCTCGGCCTGGAACGCGCCCGCAACTGCCGTGAGGCGATCGAGATCATGACGCGCTTGCTGGAGCAGTACGGGCAAGGCGGCAGCGCCGAGCTCAAGGGTAACTCCCACTTCGACAGCAGCTTCATCCTGTCCGATCCGCAGGAGGCTTACATCCTGGAGACCGCCGGCAGGCAGTGGGCGGTGAAGAAGGTCGAGTCAGTCGCCTCGATCTCGAATATGCTGGGCATCGGCAGAGACTGGCAGGCTTGTTCGGCCGCGGATGGCGGCAAAGCGCTGGACTGGGCCGCGGCATATGCCCTGCCAGAAGTGCCCCCGACTCTGGGTTCGCCGGTGCGCCAGGCGATTACTTACAATGGGCTGGCAGCTGCGCTTGGGAAGATCTCCCCCAGGAAGATCTTTGAGATCATGCGCCACCATGGCGAGGGCTACCATCCGGCCAAAGCGGACGTGCACACCAGCATCTGCGTACACGCCGGACCGCAGGAGCACCGCTGGTGGCAGGCGGACGGCGTCATGGTCACGGATGTCGATCCCAGCGGGGTGATGGCCTGGGTTACCGGCACTTCGGGCACCTGCGTGTCCATATTCAAGCCGGTTTTCCTGGGCATGGGCTTGCCGGACCTGGGTCCCTACCCGACGGAGCATTTCGATCCGCGGTCTCTGTGGTGGAAGCACGAGCTGCTCCACCGCCGCGCCATGGCCGATTTCGATCACCTGGTGCCCGAGATCCGGGCGGACTTCGACCGGCTGGAGGATGAGTTCCTGGGCCAGGCCCCGGCGGTCAAGAAAGGCGCCACCGCTGAGAAGGCTGAGTTTATGGAATACTGCTTCCGACGGGCCTTGCAGGCGACCGAGGCATGGATCGCCCGGCTGCGGTCCCGCACCGGCCTGCACTTCGAGGACCCGGCCTACTACGCCATGTGGCAGAAGCTCAACGCCGAAGCCGGGCTGACCGGTATGCCAGCCTGACTATTAAAAATAGTTATTTGTTCTTACATCCTTGAGAAGGCGTATCCCATTTGTACAAAGGAGGTATTTCGATGGCTACGGCGATTCCCAGAGATCGTGTTTTTTTTGCTTTTAGGCCTGACCTCAAACCCATCGCAGAGGTCGAACAGGGTGAAGAGGTGGTATTGCACACGCATGACTGTTTTGAAGGCCAGATCCAGCGAACGACTGACCTGGTCGATGAGCTGGATTGGGGTCACGTCAACCCGGCAACCGGCCCGATTTTCATCAAAGGGGCCAAGCCGGGCGACGTGCTGAGAGTGGACCTGCTCGAGCTGCAGGTGGGCGAGCAGGCCAGTATGGTAACCATCCCGGGAGAGGGCGCCCTCGGGGACGTGATCACCGAGATGGAGACCGCCATCCTGCGGCTGGAAGGCGACCAGATCGTGTTCAAGGATAAGGTCCGCGTTCCCAAGCGGCCCATGATCGGCGTGATCGGGGTGGCGCCGGCCTCCGGCGAGGTGCCGAACGGCACACCCGGCCCGCACGGCGGCAACATGGACTGCACCCTGGTGACCGCCGGGAATAGCGTCTACTTCACCGTCGGCGTCGACGGGGCGCTGTTCGGCGCGGGCGACCTGCACGCCGCCATGGGTGATGGCGAGATCGTGGTTTGCGGGGCGGAGACGTCCGGCTCGGTGCGCTTCAAGGCCGAAGTGGTCCCCCTACCCGGCCTGCCCACCCCCTTCATCGAGACGAAAGACCTGGTTTCCACCATCTTCTCGGCGCCCACCGTCGACGAGGCTGCCAACGGCGCCATCCATCGCATGGCGCAGTTCCTCACAGATTTTGCCAGGATACCGTTAAACGACGCGGGCATGTTGATGAGCCTAGTCGGGCAGCTCAAGTTCTGCCAGGTTGTAGATCCCCTTAAGACCGTGCGCTTCGAATTCCCCAAGGCGGTGCTGGAGGATTACGGGTTCAAACTACGCTAGAGCCGGGATCGTCTCGTGTCATTAGTATGATAATAGAGAGGACACGGCAGGCCGCTTGTCATTAGGTCCAGTAGACCGTTTCGCAGTACGACCGCCGTGTCCATCATCCAAGAAAGCCCGAACAGTTGAGTGGCCGTGAGAGGCCGAATCCAAGCTA
>DATDRQ010000003.1:0-5943 GCA_035291645.1 Anaerolineales bacterium | reverse complement strand
GTCTCTCGGTCGGCACGGTCAAGGCGATCGCCTTCTGGGCTTTCGTGATCGCCTTTGCGATCAAGGTGCCGGTCTGGCCGTTCCACACCTGGTTGCCGGACGCCCACACCGAGGCCCCCACGGCCGGTTCGATGATCCTGGCGGGCGTCCTGCTGAAGCTGGGAGCCTACGGGTTCTTGCGCCTGGTGCTGCCCCTGTACCCGAATGAGTCGCGCTATTACGCGGGCGCCCTGGCCTTCCTGGCGACGATGGCGATCATCTTTGGCGCCCTGGCCTCCTGGGGACAGCGCGACTTCAAACGCCTGGTGGCTTACTCCTCGGTCAACCACATGGGTTTCGTGATACTGGGGGTGGCGGCGGCGGCGTACGCCATCGGGACGCAGAATGCGACCCTGGCCCTGAACGGGGCGGTGCTGCAGATGTTCGCTCACGGCCTTTCGGCGGCGGGCATGTTCTTCCTGGTTGGGGTGATCTACGATCGGACCCACTCGCGCGATTTGAACGATTACGGCGGGTTGTTCCCGCTGGTCCCGGTGTACGGCGGGATCCTGATCTTCGTCTCGATGGGTTCGCTGGGCCTGCCGGGGTTAGCCGGGTTCATCTCCGAATTCCTGGTGGTGCGGGGATCGTGGCCGGTCTTCACCCTGTTCACCGCGCTCAGCATGATCGGCCTGTTCTTCACGGGCGCGTATATTCTAAAAGGGATCCGGCAAGTGCTGCACGGCCCGCTAAACGAACGCTGGGCCGGGCAGTTGAGCGAGATCAACCTGCGGGAGGTGTTTGTCATCGCCCCGCTGATGGCGTTGATGCTCCTGACCGGGGTCTGGCCGGCCTGGATCCTGAACGTGATCAACTGGGCAGTCGTCACGTTCTACGCGCAGTTCTGAGGTGGTTCATGCCATTTCCAATTCTTAGCGTCATCGTCTTTACACCCATCCTGACCGGCATGTTGATCCTGCTCATCCCGGGTGAGCGGAGGACCGAGATTCGCATGGCAGCCCTGGCGGCGGCTTTCTTCGCCATGTTCCTGTCGGGCTGGGTGTACTTCATGTACGATATCGAAGCCGGCGGGTACCAGTTCGTGGAGAAATACAACTGGCTGCCGCAGCTGGGCATTTCTTACCATGTCGGGGTCGATGGGATGAGCGCTCCGCTGGTCCTGCTGACCGGCATCGTCATGTTCACCGGTGTGCTGATCTCGTGGGGGATCGACGACCGGCCGCGCGAGTTCTTTGCCTTCCTGTTCATCCTGGCCTCGGGTGTGTTTGGGGTCTTCGTCGCCCTGGACTTATTCGGATTATTCTTCTTTTATGAGATTGCCGTCTTCCCGATGTACCTGCTGATCTCCATCTGGGGCTGGAAGGTGACGCGTGAATACGCGGCGATGAAGCTGACCCTGTACCTGTTCATCGGGTCGGTGGTCTCACTGGTCGGCGGGTTGGCGATGTACTTCGCCGCCGGCATGAACACCTTCGACATGCTGGCGCTCGAGCAGGCAAATTTCCCCCGAGAGTTCCAGATCTTCTGGTTCCCGTTCGTCTTCTTCGGCTTTGCCGTGCTGGGCGGCATCTTCCCCTTCCACAACTGGAGCCCGGACGGCCACGTGGCGGCGCCCACCGCGGTATCCATGTTCCATGCAGGGGTGTTGATGAAGCTGGGCGCGTTTGCGGCTCTGCGCGTGGGGATCATGCTGCTGCCGGAGGGGGCTGCGTACCATATGTGGTGGATCATCCTGTTGACCCTGGTTAACGTGGTCTACGGGGCGTTCATCGCCTCGGTGCAGACCGATTTCAAGTACGTGATCGGTTTCTCGTCGGTCTCACATATGGGTCTGGTGCTGATGGGGTTCGCCACTCTGAACCGGGCCGGGTTGATCGGGGCGGGCGTGCAGATGTTCTCGCACGGCATCATGACGGCACTTTTCTTCGCCGTCGTCGGGATGGTGTACGACCAGGCGCACACCCGCGAGATCCCCAAGCTGGGCGGCTTCTCGCGGATCATGCCGCTGGTGGCGGTGGCGTTCATCGTCGGCGGCCTGGTCTCGATGGGCATGCCGGGCTTCTCCGGATTCATCGCCGAGTTCCCCATCTTCCTGGGGCTATGGCAGGACCAGCCGTGGATCGCCATCGTCGCCTCGATCTCGATCGTCATCACCGCCTCGTATATCATCCGCATCATCCAGAGAGTCTTCTTTGGACAGTTGCCGGAGGAATTCGACGGACACGTGCGCGACGTGACTGTCCTGGATAAGGTCGCCCTGACCCTGTTAAGCGGGATCCTGATCATCATCGGCATATACCCTGCCATCATGGTTCCCCTGGTCGAATCCGGCGTGAATAATATTCTAAACCTGCTGGGAGGTGCCTAGGTGTTCAGCTCGATTGATCCCTTGATGGTCCGGGCGATCCTGCCGGAGATCCTGCTGGTGGTCCTGGGCGTGATCGTGCTGGTCTACGACCTGCTGGTCGAGGACAACCTGCGGCGCGGTCTCGGCTGGTTGACAGCGGGCGGTTTAGCGGTGATCTTCGTCGTCAGCCTGGCTTTTTCCCGCCCGGGGCCCGAATCCGTGCCGGTGTGGGGCGGGATGCTGCGCTTCGACTGGTTGGGCTTCTCGTTCACGATGCTGTTCCTGTTCGGGGCCGCCGTGACCTCGCTGTTCGCCATGGAAGTCAGGCAGCTCGGACAGCGCGGCGAGTTCTACCTGCTCCTGCTGGCCTCGACGGTGGGGATGTGCTTGATGGCCTCGGCGGCGGACCTGGTGATGTTATTCCTGGCGATCGAGACCACCTCGATCCCGTTGTACGTCCTGGCCGGTTTCTTCAAGACCGATAACAAGTCGACCGAAGCGGGCTTCAAGTACCTGCTGTTCGGGGCGATGACCTCGACCGTGATGCTGTACGGTTTCAGTCTGCTGTACGGTTTCACCGGCACCACGGACCTGTATGCCATCACCCAAACCGTCGTATCGGGCGAACTGCCGGGTATGCTCGTGGTGGGGACGCTGATCTTGATCATGGTCGGCTTCGGGTTCAAGATCTCGGCGGTGCCGTTCCACTTCTGGGCGCCGGATGTCTATGAAGGCGCGCCCACCCCGGTGGCTGGTTTTCTCTCGACGGCTTCCAAGGCAGCCGGGTTCGCCGTGCTGATGCGGGTCCTGCTGACCGTATTCCCGAGTCAAGAGGCCGTCCCGTATTGGGTGATCCTGATCGCAGCGCTGTCGGTGTTCTCGATGACTCTGGGGAACGCCCTGGCCCTGGCGCAGCGGAATATCAAGCGCATGTTGGCTTATTCTTCGATCGCCCATGCCGGTTACGCCCTGATCGGGGTAGCGGCTCTCTCACAATTCGGGATCGCTTCGGTCGTCTTCTACCTGATCGCCTACACGGTGACGAACCTGGCCGCCTTCGGCATCGTGGCCGCCTTCTGGCGGGTGTCTGGTTCGGACGAGATCGCAGATTACGCCGCACTCAGCCGGCGCTCTCCTGCCCTGGCCCTGGCTTTGATGGTCGCCCTGCTTTCCCTGGCGGGGATGCCCCCGTTGGGCGGTTTCGTCGCTAAAGTGTTCGTGTTCGCAGCAGCGATCAATACCGGGCTGGTCTGGCTGGCAGTGATCGGCGTGCTCAACTCGATCGTCGGGCTGTATTACTACCTGATCGTCCTGAAGGTCGTCTACCTGTACCGGTCCGAGAACGAGGAAGTCCCGGTGCCACTCACGCGCCCGTACGCGCTGGCGATCACCGTGCTGATCGCCGGGATCATCCTGCTCGGGACGATCTTTGCGCCGTGGTTCGACCTCTCCACGGCGGCTGCTGCGGCCCTATTCTAGGTCAGACCTGCGCGGGGACAGAAGCGACAATCTGAAGGTTATTTGTCCTTTTTTGCACATTGACGAGTGCTGGCGGGTCATGTTAGAATCTGCCCGCCATGAGCCAGACAGGCGAAACACCGGACCGCGACCGGACCCTGCGCTCTCTCAACCTGACGCTGGCCCTGGTGACCGGTCAGGTGGGATGCCTGACGATCGTAATCATCTTTGCAGCCCTGTTTATCGGCCGCTGGCTGGATACCCAGTTCGGGAGCAGCCCCCTTTTTACAATCGTCCTGATGGTGGGCAGCGTGCCCATCACGCTGATCTTGATGTTCTGGGTGGTGAAATCTGTGACTGCCCGGTATAGCCCTAAAGCGGGTCCGCCGACCCGTAATTCCCAGGAGGGTGTCGATCGTGGCGAATCGTAACGATCTGCCTGAGTCCATTGAAGAAGTCGAAAAGGATTATAGCAAGCTCACCCGTACCTGGCGCTGGGGCACCAACCGCTGGTTCGTGATCGCTTTTATCATCATGGGTTTTTTCGCGGCGCGGGCTTATCCTCCTATTTTGCCCCACATCCAGCTTCCGGCTGAGAATCTTTCTGAGACACCTTTGTTCGTACTGCCGGTGTTGGGCACCTTCTATCTGACCAACACCCTGGTAGCGACCTTGATTGCGGACGTGGTCCTGATCCTGATCGCGCTGGCCGTACGGCGGGCAATGAGCGGCGGGCAGCTGATCCCGAAGGGCATCGCGGGGGCGATCGAAGCTATCCTGGAAGCGCTCAACAACCTGACCGAATCGACGGCGGGTAAGTGGGCCAGGAGGATCTTCCCCTTCTTCGCTACCATTTTCATGCTGGTCCTGATCGTCAACTGGATGGAGTTGATCCCTGGGGTGGACAGCATCGGGATATTGCACCAAGGCGAGCATGGATATCCGGTCAAAGAGGTTCTGCCTGGCGTTTTGACGATTTATAAACCCGCTGACGCAGCCGAACCCGTCGAGGGCGGTTATACCGTGGTGCCGTTCGTGCGGGTAGCTTCGACGGACCTCAACTTTACCGTGGCATTGGCCCTGGTTTCTATATTCATGACGCAGGTCTTCGGGGTGCGGGCTTTGGGGGCTTCCTACTTCACGAAGTTCATCAACGTCGGCGGGATCTTCAGGCGGCCTGTCTTCGGGGCGATCGACTTCGGCGTCGGGCTGTTGGAGCTGATCTCGGAGATCTCCAAGATCCTGTCATTCTCTTTCCGGTTGTTCGGCAATATCTTCGCCGGGTCGGTGCTGTTGTTCGTAATCGGCACCCTGGTTCCGGTGTTCGCCCAGTCTCTGTTCCTGGGTTTGGAGTTTGCTGTCGGGCTGATCCAGGCGCTGGTGTTCGGCATGCTGACGATGGTTTTCATGGCTCAGGCGACCCAGGGGCATGGCGGCCAAGGACACGGCGACGAAGAGGATGCGCACGTGCTCCAGCACGACCAACTCCAGGAGGAGATGCCCATCCCTGAGGGCACCCTATAGACCATCAGAAATAAAGCGACACGGCTTGTTTGATCGATCGAACCTGTAGAAATCATCTGACCATCAAAATGACCAGGAGGTTGAAGAATTCATTATGGATGTAGAAGCTGCAAGACTGATTGGGGCCGGGCTGGCGATGATCGGGACGATCGGCGCAGGATTGGGGATCGGCGTGTTGGTTAACGGGGCCGTGCAGGGCATCGCGCGCAATCCGGATGCGGGCGGCTCCGTCCAGACGAACATGATCCTGGGGATCGCCTTCGCCGAGGCGGTCGCGATTTACTGCCTGGTGGTCGCGCTGCTCATCCTGTTTGTCGGGTAGACCGGCCGGTTCAATGGCAGGTGGAGGCATTGTTTTATATCCCGCCGCCGGCTGCCACTGGGTGTCAACCATTCTGCTTCTGGCAGTTAAGAAAGGAGCGCTAATTTGGAAGGGCTAGGACTTAATCTGGGATATCTGTTTGTCCAGATCTTCAATTTTGCGATTATTTTCGTGATCCTGCGCGCCTGGGTCTACAAGCCGATCCTGACCCTGCTCGAAAGGCGGCGGACGGCGATCGCCCAGGGATTAGAGGACGCGCGCGTGGCCGCCGAAGCGCGCCAGAACGCCGAGC
>DATDRQ010000002.1:0-6622 GCA_035291645.1 Anaerolineales bacterium | reverse complement strand
TCACCCTGCCGCTGGCGGTGTTGATCGAGAGCGCCCACGACCAGGCCAAGGGCCTGTTCCGCACCTTCTTCTTCCTGCCGGTGCTGGCGCCTGCGGTCGGGGTGGCGATCATGTGGAGCTACGTCTACCACCCGCAGCGTGGCCTGCTCAACGGTATCTTGACGCTGATCAACGGGCGGCTGGTGGGCATCAACTGGACCGGCGACCAGAGTTTGCTAATCCTGGGCGTCCCTATTGCCCTGGTCGCCGTGGTCGTCGCCTACCTGTGGCAGGATCTGGGCTACAAGCTGGTCATCTTCATCGCCGCCCTGCAGGGCATCCCCGAAGACATCAAGGACGCCGCCCGCATTGACGGGGTGGACTGGTGGGGGATGTTCCGCCACATCACCCTGCCCCTGCTTAAGCCCACCATCCTGCTGGCTTCGGTCCTGACGGTGATCTCTGCCTTCCAGGTGTTCGACATCATCCAGGTGATGACCGAGGGCGGCCCTAACGACCAGACCCGCGTCCTGCTCCTGGACATCTACAACAACGCCTTTCGCTTCCAGCGCATGGGCTGGGCTTCGGCCGTCTCGGTCGTGGTTTTCCTACTGGTGCTGGCGATCTCCTTGGTTCAGACCCGCCTGCTACGCACCGAGTGGGAGTACTGATGGACACAGCCGGGACACTGCCTCCAACCCATCGCAGAAGCCTGCACCTGGGCAGGTTCAGCCAGAACAAGTTCTGGGTGTACCTGATCCTGGTGCCTGCCAGCCTGCTTGCAGTCCTGCCGTTCGTCTGGATGATCTTCGGTTCGTTCAAGACCGGGGCTGAGATCCGCCAGGTACCGCCCAGCTTCTTCCCCGAGCAGTTCACCCTGGAGAACTACCGGACCATCCTGGACGATCCCAGCCTGGCGCTCAGCCTGTTCTACCGCAACTCGGCGATCATCGCCTTCGCCAACGTCATCCAGGTGCTGTTCACCAGCTCCCTGTATGGCTACATCTTTGCCAAGTTCAACTTTCGCTACAAGAGCCTGATCTTCTGGTTCATCCTGATGACCATGATGATCCCGCACCAGGTGACGATGATCCCCGGCTACCTGATCCTGGCCCGCCTGGGCCTGATCAACAAGCTGTGGGGCCTGATCATCCCGGCCGCCATCGACGCCTTCGGTATCTTCCTGTTCCGCCAGTTCTGTTACTCGATCCCGGGCGAACTGCTCGACGCCGCCCGGGTGGACGGGGCTTCCGAGTTCCGCATCTACCGCTCGATCGTGCTGTACCAGCTCGGCCCGGCCCTGGCGACCTTCGGCATGCTGACCTTTATGTTCAACTGGAACGCCTACCTGTGGCCGTTGATCGTCCTCACCGAACAGAAGGTGCGCACCCTGCCGATCATCCTGACCTGGTACAGCAACCAGCACACCCAACAGCTGCACCTGACCATGGCGGCCTCGGTGCTGGTAATCCTGCCGGTGCTGCTGGTCTTTCTGCTCTCCCAGCGCTGGATCGTCAGGGGCATCACCCTGACCGGGATGAAGTAGCGGTCGCGAAGAAGCGGTCGCGAAGAAGCGGTCGCGAAGAAGCGGTCGTGCATTAGCGATCAAGTAGCGCCGGGCTAAACTATCTAGAAGGAGTCTTGCATGCCCAAAATCGCCATCATCGGCGCCGGCAGTACGGAATTCGCCACCGAGCTGATGTCGGATTTCCTGTGCACACCCGCGCTCGATCAGGTAACCATCGCCCTGGTCGATATCGACCCCGTTCGTTTAGAGTTGATCCACCAGATGGCCGAACATCTGGTCCGCCTGGCCGGGAAGGATTGGCGGGTGGAGGCCAGCCAGGACCGGACGAAGGTCCTGCCGGGCTGCGACTACGTGATCAACACCATCGAGGTCGCCGGCCTGCCGAACGTGCGCCACGATTACGAAATCCCCCTGAAGTACGGGGTCGACCAGTGCATCGGTGACACCATCGGACCCGGAGGGTTGTTCAAGGCCCTGCGCACACTCCCGGCTTGGATCGAGATCCTCAAGGACGTGGAGCGCCTGGCGCCGCGCAGCCTGGTGATGAATTACACCAACCCGATGTCCCTGACGGTGCTGACCGGGCTGCGCGCCTCCAGGCTGCCGATCGTCGGGTTGTGCCATTCTATCCAGCACACTGCCGAGCAGCTGGCGGACTACCTGCAGGTGCCCCTGGACGAACTGGACTGGCGGGCGGCGGGCATCAACCACCTGGCCTGGTTCGTCAAGATCGAGCACCAGGGCGAGGATATGTACCCGCGCCTGAGCCAGCGGGCGCTGCTCCCCGAGATTTACGAGCAGGACCCGGTGCGCTTCGAGATGATGCTGCACCTGGGCGCCTTCTCCACCGAAGGCAGCGGGCACGCCTCCGAATACACGGGCTACTTCCGCAAGCGCCCCGACCTGGTCCGGAAATACGACCGGACCGGTTATCGCGGCGAGAGCGGCTTCTACGCCAATAACTGGCCTGCCTGGCGGGCGCAGGGTGACCAGGAGATCCGCGACATCCTGGCTGGCAAACGTCCATACACGCCGGCCCGCGGGCCGGAGTTCGCCTCGTACATCATCGAAGCCATGCTCACCGGGCGACCCCAGGTCATCTTCGGCAATGTCTTGAACACCGGCCTGATCGACAACCTGCCCCAGGATGGGGTGGTGGAGGTGGCCTGCCTGGTGGATAAGAAGGGAGTCCAACCGGTTCACTTTGGGTCCCTGCCGACCCATCTGGCCCTGCTGAACCAGCAGCACATGGCCTTCCACGACCTGGCGGCGACTTCTGTGCTGGAGCGGGACCGGGAAGCGGCAGTGCACGCCCTGATGGTCGACCCGCTGACCGCCGCAGTCTGCTCCCTGGCCGAGATCCGCCAGATGTTCGACGAGATGGTCGCCGCGGAGCAGCCTTACCTGCCGGAGTACCTGCATGCCTGAGAGCGGCCTCACCGTAGGAAAGATGCGCGGGCTGGAGGCCACCTCCAGGCCGGGCGGGGTCTTCACGATCCTGGCCTTCGACCACCGCCAGTCATTCGTCAAGTTGATGAACCCTCAGACGCCTGAGCGGGTGACCTACGCCGAGGTGGTGGCAGCCAAGTCGGCGGTGGTGAGCGCGCTGGCCCCCTACACCAGCGCCGTGCTGCTCGACCCGGTCTATGGGGCGGCCCAGGCGATCGCCAGCGGGGCACTGCCGGGACAGACCGGGCTGCTGGTGGCTCTGGAGGAGACCGGCTACGGCGGGGAGGCCACCACCCGGCTCTCCGGCCTGCTGCCGGGCTGGAGCGTGGACAAGGCCAAGCGCATGGGGGCGGACGCAATCAAGTTCCTGGTCTACTACCACCCCGAAGCCGGGGAGGTCGCCGAGCGGCAGGAGGCGCTGGTAGCGGAGGTGATCCAGGACTGCCGGCGGGCCGACCTGGCCTGCTTCCTGGAGCCGGTATCGTACAGCCTGGATCCCGCTCATGGGAAAGATTCGCCTGAGTTCGCCGCCGGTCGGCCCGGGCTGATCGCGGCCATCGACCGGCGCCTGGGGGCGTTGGGGCCGGACGTGCTCAAGCTGGAGTTCCCGGTCGACGCCCGCTATGACCCGGACGAGGCGAACTGGGCGCGCGCCTGCCGGGCGATTTCGCAGGCCTCTCCCTGCCCGTGGGCGGTGCTGAGCGCCGGGGTTGAGTATGCAACCTTCACCCGCCAGGTGGAAACCGCCTGCCGATCGGGCGCTTCCGGGTTCATCGCCGGGCGGGCTGTCTGGCAGGAGGGCATCTCTCTGCCCGCGCCGGAGCGCGACCAATGGATGGGCGCGGTGGGGGCCAGGCGGCTGGCCGCACTGGACGAGATCGCAGAGCGCCATGCCCGCCCGTGGCGGGACTTCTACCCGGACCTGGCCGGTTCGGTCCGGGAAGGCTGGTACCTGGAGTACGGGGAGTGATGGCGAGGCGAAGCACGTCGAGAGGAAACCTGGGAGGACTTGCGTAAATTGCCACGCCCCTATGACGTGCTGGTCGCCGGCGAGATCAACCCGGACCTGATCCTGGCGGGTCCCGACCTCGAGCCGCGCTTCGGGCAGCAGGAAGTCCTGGCCGAGCAGGCAGACCTGACGATCGGCTCGTCGTCGGCGATCTTCGCCTGCGGGGCGGCCCGGCTGGGTTTGAAAGTGGCCCTGATCGGGGTGACCGGGGCGGACCTGTTCGGGCGCTTCATGCTGGAGGCCCTGATGGAGCGGGGCGTGGACGTCGAGCACGTGATCGTCGATCCCGGGCAGCAGACCGGGCTGACCGTGATCCTGAACCGCGGCGCGGACCGGGCCATCCTGACCCACATCGGGGCGATGGGCGCCCTGCGCGCAGACCAGGTGGGCGACGAATTGCTGGCGATGGCGCGCCACCTGCACGTCGGCAGCTACTTCATGCAGACTGCCCTGCAGCCCGGCCTGCCCGGCCTGTTCCGGCGGGCGCGCGCCCTGGGCCTTTCGAGCTCCCTGGACACCAACTGGGACCCGGATGGCGAGTGGGCCAGGGCGGCGGAAGCGCTCCCGGAAACGACTATCTTCTTCCCGAACGAGAACGAAGCCCTGCGCATCACCGGGTCTGCCTCCCTGGAGGAAGCCCTCGACCGCCTGTCGGACGAGGTGCCGCTGGTGGCCGCCAAGCTGGGCGCGGCCGGGGGCCAGGCGCGCGCCGGAGAAAAGGCTGCCCGCGCCCCGGCCCTGCCGGTGCAGGTGGCCGACACGGTCGGGGCGGGCGATTCGTTCGACGCCGGCTTCCTGTACGGCTACCTGAATGGCTGGGGGCTGTCGGACTGCCTGCGATTGGCGGTGGCCTGCGGCTCGCTCTCAACCCGGGGCAGCGGGGGGACGTCTGCTCAGCCGACCCTGGAAGAAGCCATGAGAGCCCTGGAGCGGGCGGGGATTTAGCGGGGTCAGTCTATGGCAAGCAGCCCGGGGTGCACGTTCCTCGACGATATCGTCCAGGCCCAGCAGCGAGGCCTGGCGCGAGGTCTGACATCGATCTGTTCGGCGCACCGACAGGTGCTGGCGGCTGCCATGGTGCATACCCACCGGGCCGGCTTACCGCTGCTGATCGAGTCGACCTGCAACCAGGTCAACCAGTTCGGCGGCTACACGGGGCTGACCCCGGTGGGGTTCATAGCTTTCCTGCGGGAGATCGCCGCTAGGGAAGGCCTGGAACTGGGTCGGCTGCTGGTCGGCGGGGATCACCTGGGGCCGGGACCCTGGCAGGGGGAAGCGGCTGCGGCAGCCATGGATAAGGCCTGTCAGCTGGTGCGCGAGTGCGTCCTGGCGGGCTACACCAAGCTGCACCTGGACGCCAGCATGCGGCTGGGGGACGACCCGCCGGACCGGCCGCTCGACCCCGGGTTGATCGCCCGGCGCACGGCCGAGCTGGCCCAGGCGGCGGAAGCGGCCGCGGGCCAGCTGGGCGACGGCGGGGAAAGCCTCCGCTACGTGATCGGCAGCGAGGTGCCGCCGCCCGGCGGCATCCAGGCCGGGCACGCAGGGGTTTCCGTCACTGCTACGGCGGACCTGGCGGAGACGGTCGAGCTCACCCGGCGGGCTTTCGAACACCTGGGACTGCAGAAGGCCTGGGAGCGGGTCGTGGCTGTGGTGGTCGAGGCCGGGGTGGAGTACGGCGAGCAGGGAGTGTTCGCTTACGAGCGGGGGCAGGCTGCCGGGCTGGCCAGCTGGATCGCAGGGCAGGAGCGGCTGGTCTTCGAGGCGCACTCGACCGACTACCAGGCGCCCGAGGCCCTGCGCTGGATGGTGGCGGATCACTTCGCCATCTTGAAGGTGGGGCCGGCGCTGACCTTTGCCTTCCGCGAGGCGGTCTTTGCCCTGGAGAACATCGAGGCCGAGCTGCTGGTTGGACAAAGGGCCGGCGAGCGCTGCGGGCTGCGCCAGGCGCTGGAAGAAGCCATGCTGCGCAACCCGGCCTACTGGGAGAAGTACACCCGCGGGGATGAAGAGCAGCGGCGCCTGGCGCGCCTGTACGGCCTGAGCGACCGGGCGCGCTACTACTGGCCCGACCCGGGGGTGCAGGCTGCGCTGGGGAGACTGATGCGCAACCTGGCGGGGGTAGAGATCCCGATCGGACTGGTCAGCCAGTACCTGCCCGGGCAGGCCCTGCGCGTCCTCAGCGGCGAGCTGGACGCCGCGCCGCAGGCCATGATCGCCGATAAGATCGAGGCGGTGCTGGCAGGGTACGCCTATGCCTGCGGGGAGCCGGAGGGATCCACGAATTACACGAATTATGAGATATGAGACAAAAGAATTTTTGATTGGTGATTGGTGATTCTTGATCAATAAAATTATTGCATGCGAGTTAATTTAGTCGAGAATAATTTGGCCGATCCAAGCAATAATATAGCACAAATGTTCTCATCCTGCAAGGAGGGGGTGGTTAGAAATTAAATCCCCTGTGCCCCTTATGGCGTTCTCATGTTTCCTTGACAATTAGGATTAAATAGGCATGTCATTAGTATGATAATAGAGAGGACACGGCAGGCCGCTTGTCATTAGGTCCAGTAGACCGTTTCGCAGTACGACCGCCGTGTCCATCATCCAAGAAAGCCCGAACAGTTGAGTGGCCGTGAGAGGCCGAATCCAAGCTA
>DATDRQ010000001.1:0-3260 GCA_035291645.1 Anaerolineales bacterium | reverse complement strand
ATCACCCTCGCCCGGCATGGCTGGCAGGCGACCGGTGTGGATTTTTCTAGCCGGGCGATGCGCATCGCCCGGCGTAAGGCGCGCCAGGCAGGCGTCGCCGCCGATCTGCGGGTAGAGGATGTCACCCGTCTGGAAGGGATCGCCGGCCCGTTCGATCTGATCCTGGACATCGGCTGCTTCCACGGCCTGGACTCCGCCGGGATGCAGGCTTACATCCGCAATCTGGATCGTCTGCTCGCCCCGGACGGGACCTTCCTGATGTATGCTTTCTTTCGGGAAGAGCTAGGTTCCGGACCGGGGATGCTGCCATCCGACCTGGAGCGGTTCTCGTCTCTTTTCGATCTGGTCCAGCGCGAGCACGGGACTGGCCGAAGAGAACGTCCTTCCGTCTGGCTAACCTTCAACAAAAAACCGGTTCTCGAACCCGCATGAGAGTCCTGTTCATTTTTTTAGATGGAGTCGGGATTGGCGCCGACGACCCGCTGGTGAACCCCTTCGCCAGGGCGGACATGCCTTCCTTGAGGCGTCTGCTCGGCGGGCGGCCTCTGGTAGCCGCTGCATTCTCACCCGGCGGGGAGGCCCCACCTCGCTTTGGTTTGTTATTCGAAGGCGATGGCGCCAGCCTGCTGGCCCTGGACGCCGGGATGGGAGTCCCCGGGCTCCCCCAGTCGGCCAGCGGGCAGGCGACCTTACTCACCGGGATCAACATCCCTGCCGCCATCGGCTACCACTACGGTCCCAAGCCGGACCGGGCCGTAGCCGGACATTTAAGAAACGGCAATCTCTTCGATACCTTGCTCCTGAACGGTCGCCGGGCGGCCCTGCTGAACGCCTACCCGCCTGGGTATTTCAAGGCGATCGAGTCTGGTCGCCGCCTGTTCTCCGCCATCCCGCTGGCCGTCACCAGCGCCGGTCTCCCGCTGATGAACGCCCAGGACCTTAATGCCGGGCGGGCCCTCTCCGCCGATATCACCGGGCAGGGCTGGCGCGAACGCCTGGGTTTGCCGGATACACCTCTGATCACACCCTACCAGGCCGGGGAGCGCCTGGCCCACCTCTCCCTGGATTACGATCTGGCTTTCTTCGAGTATTGGCTGAGCGATTACGCCGGGCACCAGCAAGACATGCCGGCTGCCCTGGATCTCCTGAACACCCTCGACCAGGTGCTTGCTAGCCTGGTCGGGTCTTGGGAAGATGGCGGCCTGATCCTGGTCACCTCCGATCACGGTAACCTGGAGGATCTCAGCACCCGCCGCCACACCGCTAACCCCGTCCCCGCCCTCTTGATCGGACCGCTTCCCCTGCGCCGTTCTTTCTCCCAAAATCTGTCCGACCTGACCGGGATCACCCCCGCCATTTTGAAATTCCTGGGAGTGAGCGTATAATATTTCATCCCTTCGCCTCGGGGAAAATTCTCCACCCCCGCTCCACGGCGACCCGCACCAGGCTCTCACCCGGGTAGGTCGCCACCGGGACACCTACCATCTCCAGCATTTGCAGGTCTGAAACCGAATCGGCGTACGCCGAACTGGCCTGGAAATCTACCTCCAGGCCCTTTGCCTGCAAGTAGGTCTTAGCCAGGCTGGCTTTATTCTCGTCCAGGCAGATTGGCACCAGGCTGCGCCCGGTGTACCTGCCCTTCCTCACTTCGAACTGCGTCCCGACAACGTGGTCGGCCCCGATCTCTCCTGCGATTCGCTCCAACAGGGGCGCCGGCCCGCCAGAGATCAGCACAACCAGGTCGCCTTCATGGCGGTGCCGGTCCAGGAGGCGGCGCGTATCCGCCCGCCAGTGTTGGCTCAAGAACTCTGTAACCACCCAATCCCAGATCGGCTGCGCCTGTTCGAGGCTGTAGCCACGCATGTACCAGGCCAGGTGCGCCGCCCACGGTTTGCGGAATGCCCCCTCGGAGATCATGCCTGCCTTGTGTAAAAAATAAAAGGGCATATGGGTTGCCCAGTAGGCACGATGCGTCCAACGGCGCTGACCGTGCGCCATGAAATAATCCATCAACCCTTCCCACACATGCGTATCCGTCAACGTGCCGTCCACGTCGAAGAAAGCCGCTTTCACCATTCCGTTCTGTCCTCATCATTAAAGATCCGGGGATCAAAGAGGGCTGGCTGGATCAGGGCTTTCCCCAAATCCAATCCGCAGCTCCCCCGATCCCCGGGTTTACGCCAGATTCCGGCGTGAAGCCGTAGAACTGACTATGCGATCACTTCCTCATCCATTACTTCTTTCGTCTCGATGGATTTCTCCTTATGCTCGCGCACCAGTTCCCGGCGCAGGATCTTGCCGACCGTCGTCTTGGGCAGCTCCGTGCGAAATTCGACCTGCGTCGGCACTTTGTACTTCGCCATATTCTCGGCGCACCACGCCCGCACTTCCTCCTCGGTGAGCGTCTCGCCCGGCCTCATGACAACCCAGGCTTTGACCGTCTCTCCACGGTAGGGGTCCGGCACTCCTGCCACGCCGACCTCCAGCACCTTCGGGTGGCTGGCGATGACCTCTTCTACCTCGCGCGGCCATACCTGGTAGCCGCCCGGCTTAATCAGCTCCTTCTTGCGGTCAACAATGTAGAAGTACCCATCTTCATCCATGCGGGCGATGTCGCCGGTGTACAACCAGCTCTCCCGCAGGGAGTTCATCGTTTCCGTGGGCATGTTGTGGTAGCCCTTCATCACCTGCGGGCCTTTGACCACCAGTTCGCCGATCTCACCTGTCGCCAGCACGGTCACCCCGTCGTCCAGGCTCACGATCCGGCAGTCCACATCCGGCAGCGGCAAGCCGATCGAGCCGGTGCGGTTCTCGCCGAGCAGCGGGTTGCAGTGCGTGGCGGTGGGCGCTTCGGAGAGGCCATAACCCTCGAAGACCACGCCGCCGGTCAGGGCTTCGAACTTCTCTTTCGTCTCCCGCATCAAAGGCGCCGAACCGGAGATACAGGCCTTGATCGAGCTCAGGTTGTACTTCCCCGCCAGCACGTCCGGGTGGTTGTTGATGGCGTTGTACAGCGTAGGCACCCCAGGGAAGATGGTGGTCTTGTACTTCTGAATGTTGGCGAGCACGTCCTTCAGGTCACGCGCGTTGGGCACCATCACCATGGCCGCGCCGGTGCGGATGGCGAACAGCATGCCCGCCACCATCCCGTAAACGTGATAGAGCGGGATCCCCATCAGCACCGTCTCTTCCCCATCCCGCGCGTTGACCATCCACAGCCGGATCTGCAGCGAGTTGGCAACCAGGTTGCGGTGCATGGC